>JAYVEA010000301.1:0-9469 GCA_043749085.1 Chitinophagales bacterium | reverse complement strand
TAGAGCCTGTTGTTAAAACAAGAAGAAATGACTTGCCGGAAAATTTTAATTCATTAACTCTAAAAGAAAAATTATATTATAAACGCTCAGATATACCCGCTGTAACACATATTGACTTTTCGGCAAGAATACAAACGGTAAATAAAGAAACAAATAATAGATATTGGCAACTTATAAATGAATTTAAAAAGGCTACCGGGTACGGCGTAATTGTAAATACCAGTTTTAATGTGCGGGGTGAACCAATAGTTTGTTCACCGGAGGACGCTTACAAATGCATGATGAGAACTGAAATGGACTTTTTAATAATTGGAAATTTTATTTTTGATAAAAAACTGCAGCCCGAATGGAAAGAGCAGGATAATTGGAAGGAAGAATTTGTATTAGATTAATTAAAATTATGAACGATAATAAAATAAAATCCTTAGAGACCCTGTTCGTATTGACAGGCGCATTTATAATTGTGTATTGGATTTCACCTAAAAAAATATATTTACTTATAGCTCTGATTTTTATTTTAATAGGAGTAGTATCCCCGTATTTATCTTCTAAAATTTCATGGATATGGTTAAAGTTTGCCGAACTATTAGGGGGTGTAATGTCTAAAATAATATTATCTATAGTGTATTTTATTTTTTTAGTCCCTATCGCTTTATTATATAGGCTAACAACTAAAAATCATTTATTTTTGAAACGTAAAAAAGGCTCATATTATGTTGAGCGCAACAAACAATATTCGCCAGGGGATATCAAAAAAATTTGGTAAAAAAAAATAATTTTTAAATGAGTGTTTTAAAAGATTACTGGAATTTTTTAAAGGAACGTAAAAAATGGTGGTTACTCCCTATTATTGTTGTATTGTTTTTAATAGGATTACTATTAGTTGTTGGCGCTGGATCAGCAATTGCACCCTTTATTTATACATTGTTTTAATTTTGGAATTACAGATTAAGTCATTTGGTCAATTTTAAGTTAAATTGGCGGATGATTTTTTGTAAAGAATCCACTATACACTCTGATATCATTTTTTGTCCAAGCCTGGTAAAATGATTATCCAGGGTATAATACAGTTTACCTTCATTTGTGTGATTGCTTAAACATTGTGTTGGATCAATATATTTTATTTTGTATTTAGTTAAAGCTTCAATAAGAATTTGATTAGGCAAAAAAGGTCTAAGATTTTTTTCATCAAGATTGTAATAAGTACTCATGCTTTTTCTTATACTGTAATATATTTGATTTCTGTCAGGAATAATAATAACAATAGGTTTATAAGGCTCTTTGCTTAAAACCTCTATTTCTTTATTCACTAAAGTTTTAGCCAGGTTAATGTATGCGGTATCACTGGAATTTAATATTGAAAATACAGGGTCCTTACGATCTTTGACTTTATCTCTATCTTTATTTTTTATATTTAATATTTTTTGCTTGATAAATTGTAGCGTATATATTTTTTTAAAAAAACTATTATGGTTGATAAAATAATTTAATTTCCACATGAATCCATTTGCAGTTGGCGAAGCCTTATTTTCAAACGCTTTATTTGCTGAAAATACACTATCAGTTTTTTTTGCATATTCATTAATAATATCATCAAAATCATTCCCGAGAAAGAATCCATAAACTACAATTAAGGGGCGACCTAATTCATCGTAACGGGCATTTATAATTTTTCTTTGGATAGGCATACAGCTTCCACCAATTCCGAGATTAATAAAATTATTATGGGTTTGTTTTTGGGTTATAGATACTACATTTTCTGTATCTTCAACGCCTACTCCCATAATGAATGAATCGCCAATAAAGGGAATGATATTATTCGTATCACTAATTTCATTAACAGTCGTTGATCTCCCGCCCAGTGAATTGATATGAACTGTATTCTCATATTCGGTATGATAAATTTTAAAAGTAGAATTTGGAGTAAAGGAATAAAATCCTCCATTCTTATATTCAATTTTCCAGTTTGCATCTGTTCCATATCCAAATCCATTTCCTGTTTTTAGATAATTCATTGTATACTTCAGCCAATTAGGAGTAAAAACTCTTAAAATTATTTCTGAAACAATAAAGATGAACAATAGCAATATCATATTAAAGAAGACCAGTGATAGTTTCGGATATTTTTTAAAAAAAGAAGTTGATCTCATCTTACAGTTTAGTTTTTTTAAAGATATAATTTTTTGGGTGGCAATATACACAATTAATTTCTCCCCATGTTGGTGGTTTAATCATTTTTTAATTGATCTCCATTTATATTTATGCAGAATTAAAATCTGCTCAGGGTATTTCAATAATTTTGCAAATTAATTTTTAAGATAAAAAACCTGTTTTACCGAAAGTAAGTGTGAATGAATAAAATTAAAATAGAAGAAGGAGTAAAGATTTTCTTAATTTTTCTCTTAATAAGTCAATTATTTTTTATTAATGGGATTTATTTATTTGCCTGCGTGTTATGTTTTTACATCGGCAGCTATTATTTGCAACAGCCATATAAACCATCAGTTTTCACAATTATATTTATATATCATTTTCTACAAATTATTTCAGGTGTATGGCAGGCAACGTATTTAGCAAATGATATTGACTACCGATCAGACAATATGGGAATAGCAACAATAATAAGTTTGATAGGTTTACTTATTATGTGTTTGCCTGTTATTTATTACCAAAATAAAATACCTAAGTTAAACCTTGAGACTCTTAAGAAATATGCAGATAAGCTTTCAATAAACAAAACGTATTACGCATATGTCATTGTTTTTTTTGTTACAGGATCATTGAATGGTATCAGATTTTTGCTCCCGGGATACACCCAGTTTATTATAAGTATAGTTAATTTAAAATGGTTTTTTTTTATATTATTCGGCTTTCTGTGTCTTCTAAAAAATAAAAGAAAAAGAGAATTTTATTTTTTTATTGCTCTCGAGTTTGTTCTTGGGTTTTATAGCTTTTTTTCTGATTTTAAAACAGTATTATTTTTTGTTGCTGTTTTATATCTATCCCTTCTTAGCCGTATTACTATAAAAAAAATGGCTATTGCATCCACAATAGCAATTATAGGATTTTTAGGCGCAACTATTTGGACAACAATTAAAGTAGATTATAGAATTTTTTTAAATCAAGGATCCGTATCACAAAGTGTAGAAGTATCACAAAATGAGGCATTAAGTAAATTGTATGAAATAACTAATACAAAGGGAACAAAAGTTACAAGCTCTGCAACCGAAAAATTTTTAGACCGGTTGCAAGGTACATTTCATCTTGCCAAAACTATGGATAGGGTACCTGATATCATTCCTTATAAGCTGGGAAATAATTGGGGTGAAACATTTGCATATGTATTTACGCCCAGACTATTTAATCCCAATAAAGCGCAAATGAACTCCTCTGAAAAAGCATCTAAATATACAGGTATACAATATGCAGGAAGAGAACAGGGCACAGCATTTAGTTTAGGATATTTTGCTGATTCTTATATAGATTTTGGTTTACTCGGAATGCTTCTCCCACTATTTCTAATTGGATTATTATTTGGATTTACGTATTTCTATTTTTTAAGAAACCCTTCTTCAAATTATATTTTTAATTACTCAGTAGTTTGCGCTTTATATATGAGATTTTTTGCTTTTGAAATGGACAGTATTTTTTTTATAGGGAGTCTTTTTACGGATTTGCTTACTTATTTTTTGTTATCAAAATTATTTTTTCCATGGCTATACCGTTTTTTATCAGCGCCTAAAGAAAGTACGATTTGAAAACAATTTTAATTCTTATTGATAATTTTTATCCTGCATATAAAGGAGGAGGACCAATTCAATCAGTAACTAATTTAATACTATCCTTACAAAATGATTATAATATTTATGTAATAACCAGTGCTTATGATTTGAAGTCAGAAACTATTATGCCGGGGATTAAAACCAACACATGGAATATTGTATCGTTGCCACAAAGTACAGGAACTATAAAGGTTTGGTATGCCAATAAATGGAATCCCGGTTATAGTACTTTTAAAAGATTAATACATCATATAACGCCTGACTTTGTTTATTTGAATGGTATTTTTTCTTATAATTTGTTTTTAGTACCGCTAATTGCAATAAAAAATGCTAAGAATAAATTTAAAATAATTATATGCCCCAGAGGTATGCTTCAAAAAGGCGCCTTAGCAGATAAATCATTAAAAAAGAAAACATATTTAAGGGTTTTAAAAATTTCTGGTTTAGTTAATAAAGCTGTGTGGCATGCAACTAATGCAGAAGAGAAAGAAGATGTTTTAAAACATTTCGGGGAGAATAATGAAGTTATTATCGCAATGAATATTCCCAAAAACCCCATTGAAAAAATATGTTGCATTGCGAAGACAGCCGGCAATTTAAAATTACTTTATCTGTCATTAATTACAGAAAAGAAAAATCTATTATTTCTTTTAGAATTAATTAAAGCTATCGAAGATATGTCGTTGGATATTTATGGTCCTGTTAAGGATAATGCATATTGGAGTCAATGCATTAAATTAATAAATGAAATGCCGCATAAGGTTAAATATCTGGGCAGCATTTTGCCGTCAGAAGTACAGAATACATTTTCTAAGTATCATGCTTCTATACTTTTAACTAAAGGGGAAAATTTTGGACATGCCCTATATGAAAGTTTGAGCGTTGGAAGGCCTATAATAACAAGCAATTTTACTCCATGGAATAATTTAGAACATTATAAAGCTGGATGGAATCTGGATATTTCTGATCACCTCCAATGTATTCACAAACTAAATGAAATAAAACACCTTGATCAGTCAGAATACGTAAAGTTTTTAACAGGAGCGTATGACCTCGCTAAAGATTATTTTACCAAATCAAATGATTTAAAAAATTATAAAAAATTATTTTCATCAGAAGGGAAGTTAGATAAATGAATATAAATAACGCCTATATAGTTTTTATTATAAAATTTATCGGAGTTTTTTGCATACTTTATTTTGGCACCCTCGCAGTTATAGGTCTATCAACGCCTGAATCATATTATAGCCCGTTTGTTGCCAAATATCTTGATTATGTAGGTTTATTACGAAGCTCACTTTTACATACATCCAAGGCATTACTTTCACTATTTGATTTTAATACAACCTTTACTGATAAATATACTTTGGTGTCTAATCATGGTGGTATACGTATGGTTTATACATGTATTGGGTATGGTGTAATGAGTTTTTGGGCCGCCTTTGTAATAGCTAATAAAGAGTCATGGGCGAAAAAATTAAAATGGTTATTAGCCGGCTGGCTTTTAATATGGGTGATAAATGTATTAAGAATAAGCATTCTTATTGTTGCTATAAATAAAAATTGGGCAATGCCCTTTGGCTGGGATCATCATACTTGGTTTAATATTGCGGCTTATATTCTCATTTTTATATTGATTTACTTTTACGACAAATCTTCAAAAAAAATTTTTTCTTAAATCTAATTCCTAAACATTCGTAAATGATTATTCTCGGTATTAATGCTTATCACGCAGATTCATCTGCGGCAATATTTGTAAATGGGCAACTCGCGGCAGCTATTGAAGAAGAACGATTTAAAAGAATAAAACACTGGGCAGGATTTCCTCAGTTGTCCATAGAGTTTTGTTTAAAAGAAGCCGGAATTACTTATGAACAGGTAGATCATTTTGCAATAGGGCGGGATCCCAAAGCCAAGTTTTTTAAAAAGATTTTATATCTGGCTGCAAATCCTAAAGGAAGTTTTTCTGTAATAAAAGATAGAATAGGGAATAGCCGGAAGGTCTCTTCTCTTGATAAAGAGCTTGCAAAAATATCCGGTTTAGATGTCTCTCTTTTTAAGAATAAAATTCACCAGGTTGAACATCATAGAAGCCATCTTGCATCTGCATTCTTTGCTTCTCCTTTTGATCAGGCTGCCTTATTATCAATTGATGGTTCCGGAGATTTTACTACCACGATGATAGGAGTGGGAAATGGCAATAATATTAAAGTATTGGATTCTGTTGATTTCCCGCATTCAGTAGGAATTTTTTATACCGCCTTTACACAGTTGTTAGGTTTTCCGCATTATGGTGATGAGTACAAAGTGATGGGCATGGCTCCATACGGTGAACCAAAATATATAGACAAGCTTACAGATGTTGTTCATCTTACAAAAGATGGCCTGTTTAAACTGAATTTAAAATATTTCAGAAGTGGAACACAAGGTGTTATTTCCTATGGAGATAATAATATCCCTGTTGTACAACCTATGTATAGTGATTATATGAAAAAGGAATTTGGAGAGCCAAAAAAAAAATCTGACCCGTTAAACCAGTATCATAAAGACCTGGCAGCATCTGTGCAACGAATAACGGAGAAAGTAATTTTTCATATTTTAGAGAATTTGCAGAAAAGAACAGGACTAACAGATGTTTGTATTGCGGGAGGTGTTGCACAAAACAGTGTAGCAAATGGTAAAATAATCAGTAATACTTCTTTTAAAAATATTTATATACCATCTGCCGGGCATGATGCAGGAATATCAGTAGGTGCTGCCTTATATGTACAACATCAAATATTAAAACAGCCAAGGCAACCGGCAATAAAAAGCGCATATACAGGTAGCAGGTTTAGTAATAATGAAATTAAAAAATCTCTTACCGAAAAAGATATTTCATTTTCTGAGTTAGAAGACACGGCTTTATTTGAAAAAATTACAGATTGCCTTACCAATGGAGGAGTGGTTGGATGGTTTAATGGAAGAGCAGAATTTGGCCCGCGTGCTCTTGGAGGACGCTCCATACTTGCCGATCCCAGGAGAAACGATGCAAAGGAAATTCTTAATTTAAAAATAAAACGCAGGGAAAGTTTTCGCCCTTTTGCACCATCTATTTTAAAAGAATATGTTTCAGAATACTTTGAATTAAATGATGAGGTGCCTTTTATGGAAAAAGTTTTTCTGATAAAAAAAGAAAAGCGTGGCCAGATTCCTGCTGTTACCCATGTAGATGGTACGGGCCGTTTGCAAACTGTGGATAAAGAAATATCGCCACGATACTACGCCTTAATTGAAAGTTTTAGAAAAAGAACAGGTGTTCCTATTTTACTAAACACATCTTTTAATGAAAATGAACCGATCGTAAATAGTCCAACGGAAGCACTTGATTGTTATCTTCGCACAAATATGGATATGTTAGTTTTGGAAAATATTGTTGTTGAACGATAGTGGAGAAAAGAATTAAACAGCCGAAGGATGAGCATGAAAGTTTCTATAATTACAGTCACTTTTAATTCTGCAAAATATGTAGAAGACTGTATCAATTCTATTATACGGCAGAATTATAAGAACATAGAATATATTGTAGTAGATGGTAATTCTACAGATGGTACCGTTGATATAATAAAGAATTTTTCTCCCTACATTTCTAAATGGATATCTGAAGAAGATACCGGGATGTATGACGCGTTAAATAAAGGGATGCAGCTTGCTACCGGTGATGTAGTGGGCATATTAAATAGTGATGATGTGTTGGCTTCTGCAGATGTAATTTCAGAAATTGTAAATAGCTTTCAGCAAAATAATGTTGATTCCTTATATGGTGATCTTGTATATGTTGATCCGCATGATCTTCAAAAAGTATTACGCTTTTGGAAGGGATTACCATATGACAGGCGAAGATTTAAATATGGATGGATGCCTGCTCACCCAACTTTTTATATACGCCGGGATCTGATTGAAAAGTACGGTGGCTATGAATCGCATTTTTTTACGGCTGCTGATTTTGAATTTATGTCAAGATATCTTTTCAGGTTCGGGATAAGTTCCTGCTATCTGCCTAAATTAATTGTAAAAATGAGAGTAGGTGGCGCCAGTAATGAAAGCTTTTCCAGGAGGTTAAGAGCCAATCGCAGAGATTACCTTGCAATGAAAAAAAATAAAATACCATTTCCATTAATTGTGTCAATTTTAAAACCATTAATTAAAATGCCACAGTTTTATAATGCATTATTTTATAAATTTTTAAAAAGCTCTACTCCGTATAAAACCTTTAAATTATCCAGTTTCCCAAATGATTAAAGTTATTATCATTTGTAAAGATTAATATTTTGAAAATCTAACATGAAAAAAGTAGCATTAATTACCGGAATAACCGGACAGGATGGCTCCTATCTTGCAGAACTTTTATTAGGCAAAGGATATGAAGTACACGGTATTAAAAGAAGAAGTTCATTATTTAATACTGAAAGAATTGATCATTTGTATGAAGATCCACATGAAAAACATTTACATCTTGTTCTTCACTATGGCGATTTAACAGACTCAACCAACCTTATAAGAATTATTCAGGAAGTGCAGCCGGATGAAATTTATAATCTGGCGGCTATGAGCCATGTGCACGTAAGTTTTGAAACTCCTGAATATACTGCCAATGCAGATGGCATCGGTACGCTGCGCATTTTGGAGGCAGTGCGCTTATTAGGATTAACAAAAAAAACAAAGATCTACCAGGCTTCATCCTCAGAATTATATGGCCTTGTGCAGGAAGTACCTCAAACTGAAAGAACTCCTTTTTATCCACGGTCGCCTTATGCAGTAGCTAAATTATATGCCTATTGGATTACAGTTAATTATCGTGAAGCTTATAATATGTTTGCGTGCAATGGAATTCTTTTTAACCATGAATCTCCACTGCGTGGTGAAACTTTTGTTACCAGAAAAATTACCAGGGCAGCAGCTAAAATAGCATTGGGGTTACAGGACTGTTTGTATTTAGGTAATTTAAACAGCCAAAGAGATTGGGGACATGCAAAAGATTATGTAGAGGCAATGTATCTAATGCTTCAACAGGATAAACCAGAGGATTTTGTAATCGCTACGGGCATAACGACCAGTATACGTGATTTTGCAATAATGGCCTTTAGAGAAGCCGGTATTGAATTATTATTTAAGGGGAAAAACGAAAATGAAACTGCTGAAATTGTATCAAGTATTAATCACGATATTAAGCCTGGAACTGTAGTAATTAAGATCGATCCAAGATATTACCGGCCAACTGAAGTGGAATTATTAATTGGCGATGCCTCAAAAGCATTTAAAAAACTAGGATGGAAACCAACATATACATTGGCATCAATTGTAAAAGAAATGGTAGAGAGTGATCTGGAACTCTTTAAAAAGAATTTACTTTTAAAAGAAAGCGGCTTTACGATAAAACATCAATACGAGTAATTGGAATTAGCTGGTAAAATATATATAGCAGGACATAGAGGAATGGTGGGAAGTGCTTTGGTAAGACAGCTTAAATCAAAGGGGTTCACTGATCTCATAACTTCATCTTCTGCCGAGCTTGATCTTAGAGATCAGGCTGCAGTGAATTATTTTTTTCAAAAAGAAAAACCCCAGTATGTTTTTCTTGCAGCAGCAAAAGTTGGCGGCATTAATGCTAATAATATTTACAGGGCGGAGTTTATTTATGATAACCT
>JAYVEA010000300.1:0-25280 GCA_043749085.1 Chitinophagales bacterium | reverse complement strand
GTATTGAAAAACATTTACAAAAGTATAGTTGGTCCAAACCATATAACCGGCGCTGCTATGAACAACACCTTTTGGTTTGCCTGTTGAACCGGAAGTGTATAAAATAAAGAGTGGATCTTCGGTATCCATTTCAGTTGCAGGCATTGTAATAATATTGTCCTTTTCTATTTGCGATTCCGCATGTTCCATTTCATCCTCCCACCAAACATCTCTTCCTTTTATCATCGAGATGGGTGTTCTCGTTCTTGTATAAACAATAACTTTTTTTACAGTTTTGTTACCGATCAATGCATCATCAATAATAGATTTTAGGGGAATGTCTTTGCCGCCACGGTATGCGCCATCGCAGGTAACAATGAATTCTGCCTGTGCATCAAACAGCCTGTCAGCAATACTTTGAGCAGAAAAGCCTCCGAAGATAACGCTGTGAATAGCGCCGATTCTTGCACAACCCAAAACTGCATATGCGAGCTCAGGAACCATTCCCATGTAAATACAAACACGATCACCTTTTTTTACACCATTATTTATAAGCACCTGTGCAAACTGGCAAACTCTTTTATGAAGTCTTGAATAAGTAACTATTCTTGTACGTTCTTCAGGATTATTTGGCTCCCAGATAATAGCCGGTTTATCACCCAATTCTTTAAGATGGCGGTCAATACAATTTTCTGTGATATTCAGTTTGGCACCTTTGAACCATTCAACTTTTGGTTCTTTAAAATTCCATTCTAAAACTTTATCCCATTTCTTTTTCCATAAAAAATTTTCAGCAATATCACCCCAGAATTGTTCAGGTTCTTTTATGCTTTTTTTATAAGCAGAATTATATTCTTCCAGAGATTTTATTTGATATGGGTATGACATGGCAGGAAATTATGCACCAAGTTAAATAAGATTCATCTTACAATCCCATAGCATGATAAATTTGATCCTGAATTTTTCCACGGACATTTAATCGGGATAATTTTAAATTATCACCACCATCAGGATTTACACGGCTGCTTAAAAAAATGTAAGCAATATTATATTTCGGATCTGCCCAAACACAGGTGCCTGTGTAACCGGTATGGCCGAAGGCAAGTGGTGATATAAGTGCTGAAGGATAAGGTTCTTTAAGTGTTGCATTATCTTTTTCAGGTTTATCAAATCCAAAACCTCTCCTGCTTATCGGGCTGTTATAAGAAGTAAATAATTTAATGGTTTCCGGTTTAATGAATTGTTTTCCATTGATAGTACCGCCATTAAGCAGCATCTGTATAATAACAGCAAGGTCGTAAGCAGTGCTGAATAAACCTGCATGGCCTGCAACACCACCAAACATGGCAGCACCGGGATCGTGAACATCTCCTCTGAGATGTTGCAACCGAAAATATTTTTCAGTTTCTGTAGGCATTATCCTGTCAAGCGGGAATCTTTCTCTTGGTTTAAACCCTGTAGCTGTAAGTCCCAGGGGATCATAAAAAGTTCTCTTGACATATTTGTCTAACGTCTGACCTGTTATAGCTTCAACAATTTTTCCCAGGAAAATAAAATCATTATCACTGTAAACATATTTATCAGCAGGGCTCAATTTACTTTCCACCATTCGTTTATACATGGTGTCTCTCCAGTCAGTTCGCATGTATAAATTTTCTGCCACACGAATACTAAAAGAATCACTTTGTTTATTTGAATAAATATTTGGGAGCGGAATTTTTGTAACGCTGTCGATCGTTTCTTTATAAAATGGTATCCATGCAACTAACCCTGCCTGGTGTAGTAATATATTTTCTAATAAAAGGTTTTCTTTATCAGTTCCCTTTACCCATGGCAGATAATCTCCTAAATGCTTTTGCAGGTTGATCTTTCCTTCATCGTATAATTTCATTACCGATAAAGTGGTAGCGCAAACTTTGGTTACTGAAGCCATATCAAAAACAGTTTGCAGTGTAACAGCATCAGGTGTATCATAATCATATTTTCCAAATGCTTTTTGATATGCAATTTTTCCATCTTTAACAGCCAATATTACAACACCCGGGGTTGCGCCTTTTGTAATAGCATCTTCAGCAATTGAATCAATAACATTCAACTTAACAGGGTCAAGCCCTACAGTTACAGGATCAACAACAGGTAAATAATTATTATTGGCAACAATACCGCTTCCATATTTATAGTTGTCACAAACAGTTACAGGAAGTTCTCCCTTAGCAATTAATTTTCCTTCCAATAAATCTATTGCAACAGCCTGAGTAATGCTGTCATCTTCATAACAGGCGATTAAATTTTTTGCATTGCAAAAGTTTTTTATGGCATACGGATTTCCAAAAACAAATGTGATGCTTTTAGTTTGCTGCTGCAATTGCTGGGCAAGATCAATTGCCGTTTGATTGATGCCAAAATTATTTGCGGGGTAACGGTTATAGTTATGAATTCCTATCACTACTGATTTATACCGGCTTTTTATTAATGCAACTGTCGATAATATTCTTCCGGGATCCTGTTTGTAATTAAAATAAAAAACATCAGCATTATCACTTCTCATTTTTTTTGAAAAAGCATTATCGGTAGTTAAGCCAATGCCTACGTAAGCAATGTCTTTGGCATACTTATTTGTTTTCCTGGTTACCAGTAAAGGAAAGAATTGTTCATCCGTTTTATTTAAAAGAGTAATAGCATTTTCAGCTACTAATCTTTTCATATCATTTACTTTGCTATTCAGGTCTTGAGTGAGATGGTTAGTATTGATTGGCATTACATTACCTAAGCCATACGTATATTTTGCAGACAAAACCTTTTTACATTTTTGATAAATATCATCCCATGTAAGTTGTTTCTTATTGATCGCTTCTTTAATTTTTTGAATACTTCCGGGCACATCAGCCGGAAGACATAGCATATCGTTACCGGCAATAACTGACTGCACTGCTATTTCTCCACCAGGAAAATATTTTGCAACACCCTGCATATTTAAAGCATCGGTAAAAGTTAAACCCTGGTAACCCAATTCATTTCTTAATAAACCAGTTACATTATTTTTTGAAATAGAAGTTGCACGATTGGGTGCATTATCAATTGCAGGAATATAAAGATGTGCTACCATAACAGCGCCTACTCCGGCTTTAAACATTTCACGAAAAGGATATAGCTCCAGTGAATCCAATTGCTCTCTTGTTTTATTTATTACCGGAAGATCAAGGTGTGAATCAACTGCAACATCACCATGACCCGGAAAATGTTTTGCAGTTGCCATTACGCCTGCATCCTGCAAGCCTTTCATATACTGCACTCCAAACAGGGCAACTTTATATTTATCTTCTCCGAAAGAGCGGTCATTAATTACAGGATTGTTTGGATTATTATTAATATCAACTACCGGCGCATAATTAACCTGGATGCCGGCACGCTTACATTGTTCACCAACAATTCTTCCATATTGATAAACAATACCTGCATCCCTAACAGCGCCTAACATCAGCTGGTGATTCAACGGTATAACACTATCCATCCGCATTCCGAGTCCCCACTCTGCATCAATACAAATAAGAACCGGAGTCTTAGCAATGCGCTGAAAATTATTTACAATGTTTGCCTGCTTTACCGGCGGACCCTGGAACAAACAAACGCCGCCAACATTATATTTTGTTATGGCATCATTTACTTCTTTATCAAAATAAATTATTCCCTTTGAGGAAATTGAACTGCCTCTCAGCACCATTAGCTGCGCAATCCGTTCATCATTATTAAGCGTTTTGAAAACACTATCTGCCCACCGCAATGCCGCAGGGGTTGTTTGATATTGAGCAAATAAGGTGGAAAAGAAAAGAAAAAAGAATGCAGTAACTAAAGGTCTTTTCATGACAAACTTTTAAAAATAAAGAGGGTCACAAGTTACTTTAATTACTGCATCGAAATGTAGAAGAGGATTAGATCATACAGAATTTACAATTCCTTTATCCAGATATATATGGTATGCGGCGCAGTTTCATCGCCACCAAAATATGGATACAGTTTATATCCGATAGCCTTTACTGTAGTGCTTGTTCTTGGCAATGAATCTATCTTTCCGTTTAAAGAAAAAACATAACTTTTTGGATTTACTTTTATAGAACAATTAATTTCTGCACCAATGGCAACTATTCCTAATTCCTTAGAATCTCTAACACCATTATTATATACATATCCAAAAAGCCTTAGCGCATTATCGCTCCACCGCCATCCAAATCTTGCGCTGAACTGCTGATGGGTAGAGTTGTTATCAGAAAACCCATACAGCTTATTTATATCAAGTTGATTATAAGAATTTACATTAGTATAAATAGCACTGCTATCAAATTTCGCAACAAAATTCAGTTCGGAATAAGAAGTTGAAACATAATTATTCCCATCACAGTAATTTTGGCCAGTCCTGATAGTGTATTTTGTAAACTGTGTTGTAGAGGTAGGCGTGCCGTGTGAGTTTTTAAGAAGAGAAGCAACTTCTTTTTTACATGAGATTAGAACGAATAGTAAGCCTGAAAGGCAGAGAATGTTTTTCATAGGTTATGCGTAAGATTTTTTTTAATAAGCACAAAGATCGCACTTTTTAAAGTTTTTAATGCAATAGATAATGCTAAATTTACAGATACAAAAACGCAGAACCAGTGCCGGATATTGTACAACTGTTACCCGAAAATATTGCTAATCAAATTGCCGCTGGAGAAGTTATTCAAAGGCCTGCAAGTGCTGTTAAGGAATTGTTAGAAAATGCAGTGGATGCTGGTGCTACAGAAATCAAGCTATTTGTTAATGATGCAGGCAAAGCGCTGGTTCAGGTTACCGATAACGGGCTGGGAATGAGTGAAACAGATGCACGCATGTGCTTTGAGCGGCATGCCACTTCAAAAATTAAAAACATTGAAGATCTTTTTCATATAAAGACAATGGGCTTTCGCGGCGAAGCTTTGGCAAGTATTGCTGGTGTTGCACAGGTTGAATTAAAAACAAAAAGGGCTGAAGATACTACCGGCACTTATATAGAAATTGAGAACAGCGTTGTTAAAACACAGCAGCCAATAGCTATACAACAAGGTACTTCTATCAGAATGAAGAATCTTTTTTTTAATGTACCTGCCCGAAGAAATTTTTTAAAAAGCAATACTTCTGAATTAAGACATATTGTTGATGAATTCATTCGTGTTGCAATGGCTTTTCCTGAAGTATTTTTTTCTCTTACCTCCAATGGTCAGCAGGTTTTTCATTTAGAGAAAGGAACATTGAAACAACGTATTGTTCAGATTCTTGGAAATAATTATGGTGCCAAACTGGTAAGTGTTCAGGAAGAAACTGATTATATGAACATTTATGGGTTTGTTGGTAAACCTGAAACGGCTAAAAAAACAAGAGGCGATCAATACTTTTTTGTCAACAACCGTTTTATCAAAAGCGCATATCTTAACCATGCTTTAATGAATGCCTTTAGTGATATGATCGCGAAAGACAGTTTCCCGATGTATGCATTGTTCATTGATCTTGATCCATCACGCCTGGATATAAATGTTCATCCTACCAAGCAGGAAATAAAATTTGAGGATGAAAAAATTATTTATGCATTTGTACAATCTGCTGTTAAACATGCACTGGCACAATTTAGTGTAACGCCAACGTTAGATTTTGATCTTGATGTTTCTATACAGCAATCAGAGGCCGTAAGTAAACCTTTTACGGATGATCAAAGATCTGCGGCTACTTCTTCTTCTTTATATAAAACATTTACACAAAAACACCAGGCACATTTTATTGAAAGCAAAAGTGATCTGCAACATTGGGATCAGTCAACTGTCAACGGTCAACAGTCAACAGATGAAGTATATGGTGAAACGGAAGAAGTAAAGAAAATTGAAACTGAATGCCCTCCTGAACCGATACAAAAGATAGAGGATAAAAAACCCACGACGAATAATTTTATACAGTTACATAACACATTTATTCTGGCTGAAAACCGGAATGGCTTTATTGCTATACACCAGCAAAATGCACATGAAAGAATTTTGTATGAAAGATTTTTGAACGCTATAAAAGGAAAGCCTATTGCTACACAAAGAAGCTTGTTCCCTTCAACCATTGAGCTTGTTCCTGCAGATGCAGTTTTATTAAATGAACTGTTGGAAGATCTGCAATTATTGGGTTACATAGTAGAACCCTTTGGCAGTAATACTTTCGTAATTCAGGGAACTCCGGCTGATGTGATCCAGGGAAATGAAAAAGTAACTCTTGAAAAAATGCTTGAGCAATACAAGCATTTCAGCAATGATATTAAATTTAATAAACGTGAAAAGCTTTTGCGATCAATGGCATGGCAACAATCTGTAAAAGCCGGTACCGCCTTAGATCATAAAGAAATGGAATCTCTGATCGATGATCTTTTTGATTGCGAAACCCCAAACTGCACTCCTAATGGTAAGCCCTCTTATTTGGAATTTAAAAAAGATGAGTTGGATAAAATGTTTGGAAGGTGAAATTATAATCTATCTTTCAATACTATTTTTTAAAACCAAAACTACACAACATGCAAAAGACAATTAAGATTGGCTTTATCTTTTATTTATGCCTGATCTGTTTTTCAGTGACTGCGCAGAAAGAGGAGTTTAAAGAAAATGAATCAATACCTGCAAAAGCGAATGTTATTAAAATCAATTTACCAGCATTGGCATTTAAAAATATTTCAGTGCAATATGAAAGGCAGGTTGGTAAAAAAACTTCTGTAGCGCTTGATGTGCATACTATTCCTTTTGGTCAATTGCCTTTTCAAAGCGCATTTAAAAATATAGCTGATAATTCCGGAGTGCAATATGATCAGTTTAAGCTGGGAAGCTTTGGCGCAGTACCTGAATTTAGATTTTATCTAAGTAAAAAGGGCGCTCTCCACGGATTTTATGTTGGTCCCTTTGTAAGTTTTTCTAATTATAAAATGAATCTTCCCATTTCATATGCCAGCGGCACTACAACAAAAACCGGAATTTTTGATGGTAAACTTAATGCTGTTACAGGAGGTTTACAATTCGGCACTCAATTCAGTTTAGGCAAAAATGTGGTTTTGGATTGGTGGATACTTGGCCCTAATTACGGTTCTGCAAATGGAACTTTAACTCTTACTACAGCATTAACTAATCAGGAAAAAACTGATCTGCAGACTAAATTGGATCAATTAAAAGCAGATGCACCATTAAAAGTTATTAAATCAGCAACTGCAAGCAATACCGGAGCAATAATAGTTGCAAAGGGCCCATGGGGTGGATTAAGAGGCTTGGGATTTAGTTTAGGATTCAGATTTTAATCCTCATAATCTACCTAAAGGGAAACTTTGATAACACTCAAAAAACTACTTTTACAAAAAATAAACCCGGCAATTACTGCCGGGTTTTTACTTGGTTTGTTAGTCAGAGATTATATTTTTTGAAACCTGGAATAACATACTCTGTTTCCATAAATAACTTTTATCGTATACCACCCGGGCAGTAACCCTTCAATATTTGTTGTAACAAGATTATTGCCTGTACTTCCCTGCTGCTCTTTTTGCTTCACTAAAATATTAAGCGAATTAAAAACGTAAACATGGATCATTTCCGGCGAAGTAAGCGGCACATTTACACTTACCTGGTTGGTTGCAGGATTTGGATAAGAGGATAAAGTGCATGCAGTATTTGGTGAGGCAATATGTATCACTTCGCAATATTCTTTTACACATTGCCCTGCTGTGATGGCTCTTAAGCAAACAAGATAATCGCCTGGCTCATTAAATATATAGTAGGGATTGAGTTGTGTAAGCGTAACTGTTGTAGAGCCGCTGATAGAAAGCTTTGTAATTGTCCAGCTTTGTGATAGTATCGGATAATTACTTAAAGCATGAAAGTAAACTTTATTTGATGCAGATGACTCCCGTTTATATTCATATTTTACCCAGATATTACTGCAGCTAAAACATGCACCTGTTTCAGCAACTTTATATGATGTGGAAGCACAGGCTGAAGATCTGTAAACGGTAAGGAATACAGTATAATTTCCTGAACGTGGATACACATGTGATGGAGTAATATCTATAGAGCCTGTTCCATCACCGAACGACCAAATATATATCCAGTTAGGATTTTGAACAGCCGGAGTGAACTTAAATTCAAGACAATTAACAGTTGACCTTGTAAAAGAAAATTTAGAAATCTCAAGACAATTTATCTCAGGCTCTTTAATTTCTATTGTTTTACATATTTCCCTGTAACAAGTGCTGCTGCCGGCAATTCTAAGACATACATGGTATGTACCGGTATGTGTATAAACATGATCAGGATTCATAGAATTTGAAGAAGTGCCATCGCCAAAATTCCATTGAGCATTTACAACCGATGTTGCAGGCATACTTAAATTTTTAAAATAAATTTTGTTCTTATTGTTAGCATCTGCTTCAAAGCTAAAGTTTGCTTCCAGCCTGCAATCGTTTGTTACAACAACCTGTTTACAAATTTCTTTAACACAAGGAGTGGTTCCTGCAATGTTATTCTTTTGTACCCGTATGCAAACATTGTAAGTGCCGGGTGAAGTATATATATGGGTTGGATTTACTTCATACGAAGTAGTACCATCACCAAATGTCCATCGTATTTGATCATTAGGCTCAAAATGTGATGTGAGATTAAGAAAGTGAACTTTATTTAATTGAACACTATCGGCCTGTGATGAAAAGTTTGCCTGTACTACATCACAGGGCGCAGGTGGTAATTGTATTTGCACATAAGCACATGTATCACGCAAACATGTTTTATATTGAACCGTGAGGCATACTGTATATAAACCAGAGCTTGCATAGGTATGGCTTGCATTAAAGTCATATGAATATGTACCATCGCCAAAACTCCACCTGGCTTTTGAAGTATCGTTTACCGGAGAAGAAAGATTAGTGAATTTTATTTTGTTCGGCTGAAAAGCATCTCTTTCAAAAGCAAATTTTACATGAAGATCACAGATTACAGGTGGCGGAGGATTGCTTAATACAACTCTTTTTTCTACTGAATCAATACAAACAGCAATACCGTTTTCATTTCTATAAAAAAAATGTTTTACCGTATAGGTTCCTGCGGCTGCATATACATGTACTGGTGTGGTGTCAGATGAAATAGAGCCATCTCCAAATTTCCAGTAATGGTGGTTAACTGTAGAATTTATAGTAATTGCAGGCCTAAAATTTACAGAAAATCCGGAGATAGTGAAATCAAACCCGGCATTACAATTAGTGTTTTGAGCAACTGATTTAAAGGTGAAAGCTGTAAGCGTAAGCAATAACAGCGTAAATAACTTTTTCATAAATAAGATTTTAATTAGCAATGTGGTTTTTGGTTAAGAGGTTGTTTGGGATAGATACCCGCTGTTTTAATAACGTTGCCTGATATTGGATAAAAACTTTTCTATTGCCTTGCGTACAGGGGTAGGGGCTCCTGTGAAATTGCCCGGCAAGATGGAAAAAATTAAAAGTTTATTTTTCTTTGTGATTAGAAATCCACTAAGTGCAACATGGTTACTGAGTGTGCCTGTTTTAGCAAAAATATAGCCACTGTCTTTTTTATAAAGAGAAGATAATGTACCGGTTCCCCCGGTGGGTAATATCGCTTTTAATCTTTCAAAACCAAAGTCGTTTTTTAATTTTTGTAAGATGTAAACAAAATCTTTTGGTGTAAAAAGATTGTATCGGCTCAGTCCGCTTCCATCAAACCATTCTGGTTTTTGAGGAATATCTTTCAGATCAGTTTTTAAAAGTGTATCTATCATTTTCCTCTCGCTCATATATCCCAGCTTTTCATTACTTGCCATTAATAATGTTTGTTCTGCAAAGAAATTATCGCTGCGATGCATCATAAGGATGAATAATGAATCAACGGGCCTGGAGTAAAATGGTTTAAAACTTCCGGATGCCGTATTTGAAATAGAAACCGTGACGTTCAAAGTATCTTTTAATAATTCTGATGCTGTTTCAACACCATTGGTTACAAAAGGAATTTGTATTTCCCTTCTTTCTCTGCCAAATGTTATCTCGTAAATATTGTCTTCTCTTTTTCGGTTTACAGAGAAATTATTTCTGCCGGTATCAGTACTAAAATTTACTTTCCAGTTTACATCAGGTTCAGAATATACAAGGTTACCTTCCTGGCTGCTCCCTGCAGGCTTGTCTTTAATTTGTATCCATTTTATAATATTACCATAAATGGGAAATGGGCTTCTTTCAACCATGTCGCTGCTTGTATAATCATCCCACGACCATCCAAAACCCAGTGCATTTTCTCTCCATTTATTATTAAGAATTACAACAGGTTTCTTTTTTTCTTTTAAAAAAATAAATGCTTTTTGATTTTTATAATCCGGATGCAGAAAAGTAGGATCGCCTGTTGGATCAATTATAATATTATTTTGATCTTCAAAGTATTTAAATGCAGTTAAACTATCTCTCAAATATTTCATTCCTGCATACAATGAAAAAAGCTTTGTATTGCTGGCAGGTATAAAATATTTTTCTGCCTGATAATTATACCAATATTTTGCTGTTGCGGGTTCGTAAATACTGATACCAATATGTCCTTGGCTTATTGCAGAATCCTGTAATAAAAATGTATTGGCTTGTTTTGATATTTCTTTGGAGACGGAGCAGGAAGAGAATAAAAAAAGAAAAAGAAAAAGAGGCTTCACCCTCAGTCCCTCTCCTACAGAGAAGGAGGTCGGAGATTGTAAAAGCTTCGGCACTATATTTTTACTTTTCAGCATTATCAAATTAATGAACTTACCCCATCAGCACATCAGCATATTATCACATTAGCTTCTTTCCTGCGCTCTGAGCCATCTTTCAGGGATTTCATTATTGCTTGCATTTACATAATCTTTATAACTGCAGGCGATCAGTTTTTTATCAGGAAGCTGCATCCACCATCTCCCTGTTTTTTTGCTTTGTAAAAATGTTGTATCCATATCAGTGAATGCCGTATGGAACTCATTAAAATTATGTTTCTCCCCGTGCGGTGCTTCCTGTTTGCTGCGGCTTTTTCCATCAACAAAATACCAAAGCATTTGTGAGATCTGTTTTGCCGTTAGCCCGTTTATATCATTAGCAGGATCAAATCCATAAATGCCCATAGAGCTTAATGCTGTACTCATGCCTGCAAATCGCGTAAGCATGCACGCTTCTTCTCCTGTAAAACCGTTAGGGCTACATTTATTTGCCGGGGCATCACCTGATTTTATTGCAGAAATATCAAAACTCAACAAATTTGAATTTCTTATTACAGGTTCCATTTCTTCTATATTTTCTTTTGCCATGCCAACGCGGTAACAATCAAAGCGAAGCTTATCCATTGTTTCCAGCATTCGGGGATGAACAAAATAACTTTGAAAACCGATATGGTTGTAATGCTTTACAAAGTTGGGCTCGCCGGTAAGCATCTCCATTAAAAAATTTTCACTTCTCACGCTTGATTCACTTCTAAGATCAATGGTAGCATCAATAACACTTGCTTCTATAATTTGCCGTAATTCTTTATAGGCAGCATATTGCGCTAACGTAATATCGTGGCTGCCGCCAAGAAGCACAACAGTCTTTTTCATTTTCAGCAATTCTGCCAAAACTGTTTTTACTGCCGCATACGTATCATTAAGTGTTGCGCCGGCTTGTATGTTACCGATGTCGGCAATTTGTATATCGGTATGCCAATAATGCAATTGATAAAATTGTTCCCTGATGGCATCAGCAGCATTATTACCGATCATCGTTTCATTTCCATTAATGCCCACAAGAACTATGTCTGTTTCTTCCAGGTCAGGCAACTCATCTTCATAAGCGGAAATAAAATTTGCCAGTTGCCCATCACTATAGCCTTTATCATTATTGAACGCGGCCGGATTTATTTTCTCTAAAAATTCATACAGGTCGTACATTTCTTATTATAATTTGCAACAAACCTAAAAGATAAATCTGAGATTTTTGCGATCGCTGATTTAAGATTTATTATCATTCAGTTATTACGATAACTTATTTTTGTGAACATGGAGGAGTTATTACAAAAGATAGAAACATATAAAAAAGAGATCACTGAATTTTCAGCAGAGAAAGATGTTGCAGAGACATTTCGTATAAAATATTTAGGAACAAAGGGGCTGGTGAAAAGTGTAATGGGAGAAATGAGAAATGTTCCCAATGAAAAGAAACGTGAGTTCGGGCAAATACTGAATGAGTTTAAAATTTTTACAGAAAATAAATACCAGGAATTAAAGCAGTCAACTGACAACAGTCAACCGGCAACTGACAACTCAATTGATCTCACACTTCCCGGCGATGCATTGCCTTTGGGAAGCCGTCATCCCATAAGTATTGTAAAAAATAAGATCATTTCTATTTTTCAACGCCTGGGTTTTGCAGTGGCTGAAGGCCCGGAAATTGAAGATGACTGGCACAACTTCACTGCATTAAATCTTCCGGAAGATCATCCTGCACGAGATATGCAGGATACTTTTTACATCTCTCAAAACCCTGACTGGATGCTGCGTACCCATACCAGTAATGTGCAGGTAAGGGAAATGGAAAAAGGAATATTGCCGATAAGAATTATTTGCCCCGGAAGAGTGTACCGCAATGAAACTATAAGCGCAAGAGCGCATTGTTTTTTTAACCAGGTAGAGGGGTTATATATTGCTGAAAATGTTTCATTCGCTGATCTTAAACAAACCCTTTATTTCTTTGTGCAGGAAATGTTTGGACAGGATGTGAAGATTCGCTTTCGGCCTTCTTATTTTCCATTCACGGAGCCAAGTGCTGAGTTGGATATAAGTTGTTTGATATGTGGCGGCGAAGGTTGCAGTGTTTGTAAACATACAGGATGGGTAGAAATTTTAGGATGCGGAATGGTTCACCCCAATCTTCTTGAAAATTGCAAAATAGACAGCAACAAATATTCAGGCTTTGCTTTTGGTATGGGAATAGAAAGAATTACGATGCTTAAATACCAGGTAAAAGATCTGAGGTTGTTCAGTGAAAATGATCTTAGGTTTTTGAAGCAGTTTACAAGCGCAGTATAATTATTCTCTTATACTTTCTTCTAATTATGGTTATGGTAATCTCTTAATCCCTTAAATCATGGCTCAGACAATCAATACCATTTGCATCTGCGGGGCAGGAACAATGGGAAGCGGTATTGCACAGGTATCAGCGCAAAGAGGTTTTAATACAATACTGTTTGATGTAAATGAAACTGTTCTTGATAAAGCAAAAGAAATTATTCAAAAGAATCTTAAGCATTTAGTTGAGAATAAAAAAATATCTGCAGAGGAAAAAGAAAATATTTATCAAAGAATAAAATTTGCAAAAGACATTAATGAGTGTGTGTCTGATGTTATCATTGAAGCCATTATTGAAAAAACAGAAGCAAAGGTTTCATTGTTCAACCACCTTGCAGAAGTAAATCCTGCACAAACTATTTTTGCCACCAATACCTCATCACTTTCTGTTTCTGAAATACAAAAGAATATTCTACGCCCTGAAAGAGTTGTGGGTATGCATTTTTTTAACCCTGCCTATTTAATGAAGTTGGTGGAGGTTGTAAAAGGAGAACAAACCAGTGAAGAGGTTGCGCAAACAATTTATGAATTTTGTAAGCTACTTAAAAAAACGCCTGTGATATGCAAAGATGCGCCTGGTTTTATTGTTAATCGTGTTACCCGCCATTATTATTTAGAGGCGATGAAACTTGTTGAAGAAGGAATTGCCACTTTTGAAAATATTGATGCAATTATGGAAGCATCAGGTTTTAAAATGGGGCCATTTAGATTAATGGATCTTATTGGCATGGACATAAATTTATCCGTATCACAAAGTATTTATGAAGCATTCAATAAGGCAGAAAGATTCAAGCCTCCTGATCTTCAAATTGAAAAAGTAAAAAATGGTGAGTTGGGTAGAAAGACGGGGAAAGGATTTTACAAATATTCTTGATTGTGAACCAGGATTTGGGGAGATTAAAAGGATTAATATGACTTTTCAATTTTAAAACTCTAATCCCATTAATCCTGTAATCAAATAAATCATAGTTCAGACAAATTTTTCTACCTCCTGCTGCTAAGCTTTGCCAGCAAACGCAATATTTCCAAATACAGCCAAACAATAGTTACCAGCAAACCAAATGCACCATACCATTCCATATATTTTGGCGCACCTGCTTCAGCCCCTCTTTCGATCATATCAAAATCAAGGATAAGATTAAGTGCAGCAATAGCAACAACAAACAAAGAAAATATAATTCCAAAAGTTGTTCCTTGAGAAAGAAAGGAAACATTAATATTAAACATACCAAGTATGAGCGTAATAAAATAGAAGATAGCAATGCCTGCTGTAGCAGTTAAAATTATTGCTTTGAATTTTTGCGTGGCCCTGATAATTTTAAAAGAATATAAAAGATACATAGCGATGGCAGTACCGAAAGTTAATCCAACTCCATTCATAATAAGGTCTGGTGCTTTTGCTCCAAACGCATCATTATAAATTGCCGAGATAGCACCTAAAAACAAACCCTCTAATAACGCATATGCCGGTGCTAAAAATGGCGCCCATTCTTTTTTAAAGATTATTATTAGGGCAACAATAAAACCTCCTATTACACCTGTCCATATTAATGGTACAACATTACCGCCGCCATTAAATTCTTTCCACGAATAAAAAGCTGTTCCCATTACCATTAAAAATAAAAATCCAAATTTGTTCAAAGTTCCCCGTACAGTCATTGCCTGTGCAGGATCAACAACGATTGCATTTTGAAAGTTCTTTTCTGATAAAGCCGGGTTACCCGATTTAAATAAAGCCATTGTATTAAAAATTTAGATGATAAAATTAAGGTTTTTAAAGAATTGAGTTATAAAAAGCAATGTTAACTATTTCATAGGATCGCATAAAAATAATCCGGTTAAACTTAAGTAAATTGCATAACTGATAATATGGAAACAAAAGAAGAAGTTTTACAGGATGTAGTAATAAAATTTGCGGGTGATTCAGGTGATGGAATGCAACTTACCGGGAGCCAGTTTACCAATAACACCGCTATGCTGGGTATTGACCTGGCAACATTTCCTGATTTCCCTGCAGAGATAAGAGCGCCGCAGGGTACGCTGCCAGGGGTTTCCGGCTTTCAACTCCGTTTTTCCAGTGATAGGATCTTTACTCCCGGTGATGCATGTGATGTATTGGTGGCCATGAATGCAGCTGCATTAAAAACAAATTTAAAAGGCTTAAAAAGAAATGGAAAGATCATTGCCAATGTAGATGGCTTTGATGCAAAAAACTTACGGCTTGCCAATTATCCTGATGGCGTAAATCCTTTAGAGAATGGTAGCCTTGAAGGTTATGAAGTGATAAAGCTTGATGTAACCAAAATGACAAGGGAGGCACTAAAGGAATTTGAAATGGGTACCAAAGAAAAGGACCGTGCAAAGAATATGTTTGTGTTGGGATTTCTGTATTGGATGTATAACCGTACGCTGGATAATACCATTCAATTCTTAAAAGAAAAGTTTGGCAAGAAACCGGACATATTAAACAGCAATATAAAAGTTTTACAGGCGGGTTATAATTTTGGAGATACCACAGAAACTTTCACCACCAGGTATTCTGTAGAGAAAGCAAAAATGCCTGCGGGCACTTATCGCAGTATCATGGGTAACCAGGCAGTAGCTTATGGTTTAATTGCTGCTTCGCAAAAAAGTGGATTGCAATTATTTTTAGGGTCTTATCCTATCACACCCGCCAGCGATATTTTGCATGAGCTTAGCCGTCACAAAGCTTTTGGTGTAAAAACTTTCCAGGCAGAAGATGAGATCGCAGCCATAACTTCTGCAATTGGGGCAGCGTATGGCGGAAGTCTTGGTGTAACAGCTACGAGCGGACCAGGTATGGCTTTGAAAGCAGAAGCAATGGGACTTGCAGTGATGCTGGAAATTCCTTTGCTCATTTGTAACATTCAGCGTGGCGGACCATCCACAGGCTTGCCAACAAAAACAGAACAAAGTGATCTGATGCAGGCATATTATGGAAGAAATGGCGAATGCCCCATGCCGATAGTTTCTGCATCAACACCAAGCGATTGTTTTAGTGCCGTGTACGAAGCAGTGCGAATTGCAGTGCAACACATGACACCTGTTATATTTTTGAGTGATGGATATATTGCGAATGGCGCAGAGCCATGGCGCTTTCCGCAAAGTGATGAACTGCCACCTATTGAAGTGAATTTTAAAAAAGAACTTGGTCATCATGAGGAAAGTTTTCAACCTTATTTAAGAGATGAGAAATTAGTTCGCCCATGGGCTATACCCGGAACAGCAGGCCTGGAGCATAGAGTAGGCGGTTTGGAAAAACAAAATATCACGGGCAACGTTTCCTACGATCCCGATAACCACCAGATGATGGTGAAAATAAGACAAGAGAAAGTTGATAAGATAGCTGATCATATTCCTGAACAAAAATTAGATAACGGTCCGGAAAAAGGAAAAGTGTTGGTGCTTGGATGGGGAAGCATTTATGGTGCTATAAAAAGCGCAGTGATAGATCTGCTTGCAGAAGGTCACCAGGTTTCACATGCACACCTCCGTTATGTACGGCCATTCCCTAAAAACCTAGGAGATATCATTAAGAACTTTGAGCATGTTTTAATTCCCGAACTAAACAATGGCCAGCTAATAAAAATTATCCGTGACCAATATTTAGTTGATGCCAAAGGGTACCATAAAATAATGGGAATTCCATTCACAAAACATGAGATAGTGGATGAGGTGAAGAAATTGTTGTGAGAGTAATCTCATTTAGGTTGTCTAAAAATTTCAACAGGAATACGTTCATTTACTACAATCATAATTGTTTTTCCTTGATAGTGGATTTCCTTGTACCATGGCTTAGGTAATTTATAACTTTCACTTTTTATATATTTTATATAACCATACCTGTAATTCAAATAGGTTGAATCTTCGTAAGGCTGATCTTGATAATTTTTCTGATAAATTAAAACTGGAAAAAAATCAAATGATTTTTGAGATTCAAGCGATTTTTTGAAATCATCAGAAGCCATTGGAACATGTCCTTCGAATGGCGGCTGAATAGTGGACGCATAAATTGTATCAGAAAAAGAAAATAGAGATGCTAAATTATGTTTATCGGTTTTTATAAAATATATATCGTATAAATCTTTATTTCCTTCAAAAATAATTAATCCTTTTTTCTGTGATAAAGTAGGCTCTTTATGCTTTTGGCTAAATGCAAATGGGCTGTTTAATAAAAGTAGTGTAAATAAAAAATATCTATATTGGATAAGGCTCATTGGATAATATTTTCTAAAGAAACGTTTTATTTTCAATTAAATTTTCCTTTGATTCATCATTCCTTAATTCTCCCTAGCAAATTTTCTTTCAACACTACTTTGTGGTAATACCTGCATACAGGTCTCAGTCCGCATATTTCACATTTAGGACGCCGGGCTACGCAGATGTACCTGCCATGTAATATAAGCCAATGGTGCATTACAGCTACATATTCTTCAGGAGTATGTTTTAAAAGTTGCTGCTCTGTTTGTAAAGGATTTTTTGCGCCGGAGGTTAAACCAATTCTTGCAGATACACGAAATACATGTGTATCTACAGCAATGTTCGGCTGTGCATCAATTACAGAGGTAATTACGTTTGCAGTCTTTCTTCCCACGCCGGGGAGTTGAGTTAACTCATCAACAGTCATTGGTATTTGCCCATTGAATTTTTCTACCACCATCTTAGCCATGCCGATAAGATGCTTTGTTTTATTGTTTGGGTAAGAAACACTTTTTACTAATTGAAATAATTCTTCCTGATCAGCTTTTGCTAATGCATATACATCAGGATATTTTTCAAAGATGGCAGGAGTGGTTTGGTTGATCCTTTTATCAGTGCATTGCGCAGAAAGAATTACAGCAACTAATAATTGGTAAGCTCCATCATAAATCAGTTCGGTCTCTGCGTTGGGAGCATGGGTTTTAAAATAATCTATGGTGAATGTATAGCGTTCTTTTTTATGCATATGTAAGCAAAGATGAAGCTAATTCCATAAATTATTATCGTGCTACTTTGCGGTTCTTTGCGTTTTCTTGTTTCTTTCTTTGCGGTAAAATTTAAATGCAAAGAATTTTCTGAAGGTTTCGGATAGTGAACGTTGACAGATGTTAATGCAGATGATGTAATACACCCGATTGCAGCGGATAGCACGCTGAAGGCCCCACCCAGCCTCCCCTGAAAGGGAGGTGAAAGCAGCCTGGCTTTGTGGCGGACTATGAGCGAAAAGCGGGACTGAAGTTGGTGGCAATTAATTGGCCGGTGTACAAATAATTCCTTTTATAAATAAAATGTCCCACCATGGTAAGTGGCAGGACGAAAATAAGGTAATTAGCAGTTTGTTTTAGTGAGGGTGCAATTCAGTAATTGTTTTTTCTGCATGACGTAAAATATTATTTACAGCTTCTTGACGGGGAGCAAGCTCGAAAGCTTCCAGCCTTTTTTGTGCTGAAACAATCACATCATACATTTCGCTTAATGTCCAGTCTGTTTCTAATGCAGCTTTGATTGCTGTGGTCTTTTCCGGTGAAGTTTCTCTGTACAGATACTGTACCAGGTCTTCTGGTGTAAAATTGTGCATAGACACGATTAATTGCTTTTGGTTAGAAATATTATATCCAATTCAAGGTAATAAACGGGCTTTAAAAGGAAATATTGTATTGAACAGTAAATTTACTGTTTTGTTGTGGATATGATGTAAAGGTCTTCATTATCTTTTTTCATCATATACTTTTCACGGGCATATTTTTCTAAGGTGGAAGGATTGGTTTTCAATAGTTCCAGTTCCTGTTTAGTGTCACTTATTTGTTTATCCATGGCATTTTCGCTCTGCTGTAAAGTTCTCAGTTCTTTAACTCTTTTCCATTGGGTAGGCAGGTCGTTCCTATCAATAAAAAGCATCCAAACCAAAAAGCCAAGGGCAGTAAGGAAATATTTATTTCGTAGCAAAGAAGACCTCATCCAGATCTTTTGGAAAGAAGAAGTTTTTTGAGATTCGTTATTGTTAGAGATGTTTTCCAATGCTTAAGATTAAAAGGGTTTCCCAAATTTAATTTTTCCTTTTGGATAAACAGCACTTTCTGCCAACATTTCTTCTATTCTTATTAACTGGTTGTATTTGGCGATCCTGTCTGTTCTGCTGGCAGAGCCTGTTTTTATTTGCCCGCAATTTAATGCAACAGCCAAATCAGCAATTGTTGTGTCTTCGGTTTCGCCGCTGCGATGGCTCATGATTGTGTTGTAGCCATTGTGTTGCGCTAACGTAACTGCATTTATAGTTTCAGTTAATGTTCCTATCTGGTTTACTTTAACAAGCAGAGCATTGGCAATTCCTTTATCAATCCCTTGCTGCAGGCGGGTTACGTTAGTAACAAAAAGATCATCACCAACTAACTGGATTTTACTTCCGAGTGTTTCTGTCATTAATTTCCATCCATCCCAATCATCTTCTGCCATGCCATCTTCAATAGAAATTATGGGATATTGATTCACCCAGCTCGCCCAAAAGTCAACCATCTTTTCACTGCTTAATTTGGTGCCATCACTCTTATGAAAATGATACACTTTTTCTGTGCTGTCGTACATTTCACTAACCGCAGGGTCCATAGCAATGGCAATTTGTGAACCTGTTTTATAACCTGCTGTTTCAATGGCGGTCAATACAGTTTCAATTGCTTCCTGATTGCTTTGAATGTTGGGAGCAAACCCACCTTCATCGCCAACATTTGTACTGAATCCTTTTTTCTTGAGCACAGTTTTTAATGCATGAAAAATATCAACGCCCCATTGCAATCCTTCACTAAAAGATGAAGCACCAACAGGCATTACCATAAATTCCTGAAAATCTATTTTATTGTCAGCATGAGCTCCGCCGTTTAAAATATTCATCATTGGGATGGGTAACACCTTTGCATTTGTTCCGCCGATGTAGCGATATAAAGGAAGATTTGCTTCGAGTGCTGCTGCTTTTGCAACTGCTAAACTCACGGCCAGCATTGCATTTGCGCCGAGCTCACTTTTATTTTCAGTGCCATCGAGCTCTATCATCATCAGGTCAATACCCGTTTGGTCGGCAACATCCCAGCCTTCCAGCTTTTCCGCCAGTAATGCATTCACATTTTTTACAGCTTTCAAT
Organism: Chitinophagales bacterium; assembly: GCA_043749085.1. Taxonomy (GTDB): domain Bacteria; phylum Bacteroidota; class Bacteroidia; order Chitinophagales; family Chitinophagaceae; genus Ginsengibacter. The sequence continues at coordinate 5,044 of JAYVEA010000300.1, read as the reverse complement.
ACGCCTTTGCCGCCGTATAATTTTTTATCGTTATCACGAAGCTCAACTGCTTCATGTACGCCTGTGCTTGCACCTGATGGAACTGCTGCTCTTCCTAAATGTTCATTCTCGGTTAACACATCTACTTCTACTGTAGGGTTTCCGCGGCTGTCTAAAATTTGGCGGGCTTGTATGTTTGCGATGTAACTCATATTTTATTTTTATTAAGATGCTGTTTTTTGTTCGTGATAATTAATAGAATGATAAAGAGATTCAAAATTTGACAATCTTTCTCTAATCACTTTTATATATTCTTCTTTATTATCAATTAGAACTGCATTTCTATTATTTTGAATTGCAGCTATTCCCGTACTTCCACTGCCAGCAAAAGGGTCTAGGATATTATCGTTTTCCGTAGTAAATAATTTTATAAAAAATTCAGGTAATCCGTTTGGAAATACTGCAGGATGTCCCATATTTTTTCCAATAAGAGGAACTGAAACTACATTGCCTGGCAGAACTAAATCTTTGTCCACCCATTTATTTAAATCTCTACCAAATCCACTATCATTCTCGCTGTTATGACGAATAGCGCTTTTACCTGTTAAATTAGCAAGTCTTTTTATTGACCAATCTCCAATCGGTTTCTTAACCGATTCCTGAATCATTTTAAATTTTTTATTCTTGGTTAAATGAAAACAATATTCCCATTCATCCCTTAATCTGTTAGGCCAATATCCAGGCATTGCATTTGGTTTATGCCACACATAATCGTCAATACATAACCATCCTTTATCATTTAATTCTAAGATTGTTTTCCATACATAACGATGTCTTTGTCCATCTACCACTTTATCCTTAATGTTTAATATAAAAGACCCGTCATCAGCAAGCACTCTCCAAAATTCTTCATGAAACGTCAAAAAGAAATCAACAAAATTATCGGGATGTATGCTATCGTAATGATTTTTTCGGGCATCTGCGTAAGGAGGGGAAGTCATTATTAAATTAAAATGACCATCAGGGAACTTTGATAAAACCTCTCTGCTATCACCAAAAAAAATATCAACAGTGTTTTTCATAATTTAATTTTTCCACAGAACAAATCTACCAATTTATGAGGGTCATTAAAAATCCCTTTTGAATCTATGACCCCATATTTTCTGCATTCGTTTCCAAAAGAAGAAATTAAATCTTCAGGTATTTCTATATTAAGACTACTTGTAGTTCCTTCCTGTATTAAAACTTCAAGCACGGCTTTTATTATTTCTTCATAGCTGACATTAGAAAAGAATTGCCAAAAGAAATCACTTAACCATATTTCGGTATTGAATGAATAAGGCATACCTGTTTTTCCTTCGTTTCTAATGTTTCTCTTACCTTTTTCCATTGCAATTCCAAATACACATAAATAAGGCCCAGTACGGTTTTTATCATTTTGAGCCATACTTTCCATTGCTCTGATTGCTTTTGGCCAATCCTGACCGCCCATTGTATTAGTGCGATTTTTTACAGAAGTATAAATATTGATGTGTCTCTTAGTACCTATTTCTAAAATGATTGCGTTAAAGTCAGCTTCGGAAGCCCCTAAATCTGATATTGCATGAAATCTATTTGATTGTATTGCCGTATCCTTTGCAATAAATTGATACCTCCAGCCAGAATTCATTCGTTCTTTTTGGATTGTTCTGTTTCTAAACTGTTCCTTAGCTATTTTACTGAAATGTTGATTGATACAATCAAATGCAGTTGAGGCCGGATCACCACAATATTTTAGAAAATATCTAAAAAGTGCTTTACCTTCTTTTATATAAATTTTATTAAGCTCTTCTTCTGAAATATTATCGCCAATATTTAGAATAGCTCTGGATGATTTAAGATTTGCAGTTTTTACAGCCTTAGAAATTATCTCTTTTAATTTCTTCTCACTTAATTTTTTAGTGTGTGGAGTAACTTTGGAATCATCAAAAAATCCATGATAAGAGTTCTCTTCTTCATCAATTCTTGGATAATTTTGAATATTAGTTTTGATTGCTTTTGCCATTAGTATCTTCTACTTTAAATATTGTTTCTTTCACGTCTTCCCAATCATAAAAGACTGCACTTCCTTCTTCCAGACTTTTTAAACGTTCCTTGAGAATTGCTATATGCCATTCAGGGATATAGTTATTCTCGTCTTGAAATTCTGATTTATCTAGAAACATATAAAAATTTAATTTGTCAAACTTCTAAAAACTTCTTCCAAACTATAGCTTTCACTTTGCAAAGAAACGATATTCAGATTGTGCTGCAAACTCAATTCTAAGAGTTGTTTTCTAACGGATTCGGGATTGTCAGTTGCCAATTGCCAATTGCCAGTTGCCAGTTGTTGAATGGCTTTTACATTTTTTAAATTTTCTAAAAGATATTTATCAATAATTTCTTTAAACTCCACCAGGACAGCATGAGAATTTTTATTTGCTTTTTGCAGGTTGATTAACTGGTCGTCGGCTACAATATTTCCTTTGTTTATGATGATAACCCTGTCGCAGATGGCTTCTACTTCCTGTAAGATGTGGGAAGAGAAAAGCACTGTTTTATTCTTGCCAAGATCTTTTATTACATCTCTTATCTCTACTATCTGGTTTGGGTCTAAGCCACTGGTGGGTTCATCAAGAATTAAAACTTCGGGATCATGAATCAATGCTGCTGCCAAACCAACTCTTTGTTTATATCCTTTACTTAGCTGGCCGATCTTCTTTTTGCTTTCTATTGTTAAGCCGGTAAGTGCGATCACTTCCTCGATCCTACTTTTTATATTTTTAATTTGATGAACATTGGCAATGAACTCCAGGTATTCCCTCACGTACATTTCATAATACAATGGATTGCCTTCGGGGAGATAACCAATTTTCTTTTTTGTTTCCAGTTTATCGCTCTGCACATTTAATCCGCTAACAAATGCATTGCCGTTATCGGCTTCCAGGTAGCCGGTAATGATTTTCATTGTGGTGGATTTTCCTGCGCCATTAGGACCAAGGAAACCTACAATTTCTGCCTTATCTATTTTAAAGGAAATATTATCAATTGCTTTTTGCTGTCCGTAAATTTTTGTGAGGTTGGAAACTTCAATAGACATGCGGCGAAATTACGAAATTGATTTTTGTCACGCAGAGGCGCTAAGTTAATTAAGGCGCAAAAGCTCTTTGCGTCTTTGCTCCTTTGTTTTCTGTGTGTGAAATATTTACTGCTTAATAATTACTAACTTCAATACATAAAATGAACAACGAACTAAAAATCAAATATGAAGCTGATTTTAACAAAATAAGATTGCACGTAAATGAGTTTGATCCTATTGGGTTAATCAAAGGTGGTGCTCCGATTGATGAATATGACTGCCTAACAAATAAGATTTTAAGTAACCTATATAAAAAGACAACAAGAGAAGAGATTAAAAAAATTATCATTCATGAAATCGAAGATCATTTTGGCGCAGGCAATTTAAATGAGTTGGAAGAGCCATATAAAATCAAATTTCATAATTCACTTGAGCTACTATTAATAAATCTTGAAGAGTCAATCAAATCTTGATTACAAATTTTCATTTAAATGAAATTATTAATTTAATTCCCCTGCTGTCCTTGCGGCGGCTTATTCTGTGGCGGACGTTTTTTCGGAGGCCTTTGTTGCGGTGGCCGTTGAGGACGGTTTTGAGGATTACCCTGTTGCGGTCCTCTTTGCTGTGGCCCTCTTTGTGGTTGATTACCTTGTTGAGGTGCTGCTTGCTGGTTACGGTTTTGCGGAGGACGGTTTTGATTTTGCTGTCCTCTTTCTTTTGCCCTGCGCTTTTGCGTATTTTTTTCTAAAGAGCGTAAACTTATTTGTCCAACCACATCAACAAATTCGGGTTCAATTTCTTTTGGCTTGCCGGTGATAACTTCTACTGTTTCCAGAGCATCAGGTTTTATTCCCTGCCTGTTCTGTGATTGAATTTTTTTAACCTCTTCAATTGAAACAGGATAATGCTTTGTGCTTTCCGGCATTGTGTACCACATTATGTTCCTGAAAATATCTTTCTTTATAAGGAAGGCCCTGCCTTTTGTAACCTCCAACACTTCTGCATCATCAGGAAAATATTGCAAAGCATCAAGGTAAGTATCCAGCTCATAATTTAAACAGCACTTCAATCTTCCGCATTGCCCGCTGAGCTTTGTCTGGTTAATACTTAAATTCTGGTAACGGGCGGCTTGTGTATTTACACTTTTAAAATCAGTGAGCCATGTAGCGCAACAGAGTTCTCTTCCGCAACTGCCTATGCCGCCAACTTTTCCTGCTTCCTGCCTTGCGCCAATCTGCTTCATCTCTACCTTAACCTTAAATTCAGAAGCGTATACTTTTATCAGCTCCCTGAAATCAACCCTGTCATCAGCAATGTAAAAGAAAGTTGCTTTTCGGCCATCAGCCTGTATCTCTACTTCAGCCATTTTAAGGTCAACCTTTAATTGCCTTGCCATGGCACGACTTCTTATTAAAACATCTTTTTCACGGGCTTTGGTCTCCTTCCATTTATTTATGTCGTTATCGGTTGCTCTTCTTAATATCTTTTTAATATCGGGATTATCTTCTTTAACACCTTTTTTCTTTAACTGCATGCGGACCAGTTCGCCGGTTAATGAAATGGTACCAACGTCAAAACCACTGATGCCTTCAACGGCAACTATTTCGCCTTTATCCCAATGATGTAAGGAATTATTACGGTAAAAATCTTTGCGGCTGCCCTGGTTAAAAGAAATTTCCACAATGCGGCAACTGCTTTCAGGATCGCTGAAGGGTAGGTTTGCGAGCCAATCGTGAACATTCATCCTGTTGCATCCACCTGTGCTGCAACCACCATTACTTTTACATCCGCCCGGTTTCCCGCCTGTTGATGTGCTACAACTTGTGCAACTCATATAGCTTACAAATTAAAAATGCAAAATGAAAAAGAATTATGTAGCCGGCAGATGAATAGCTATTAAGCTTCAGTGGCATCGCACTCTTGTACAGCGGTAACGATGCTCGTCATTGCGAGGAAGCATGACCAAGC
>JAYVEA010000299.1:0-2865 GCA_043749085.1 Chitinophagales bacterium | reverse complement strand
ACTGCCAGAAGTGGTGTTAATGGTTTTGTGCTTCACAACTCAACGCCTGAATTATTTAAGCAGGTAATGCAAAAAGCCATAAACAAGGTTAAAGATTTGCCTGCTGACAAAAGAATAGTCTTTATAAAGTCGTGGAATGAGTGGGCTGAAGGTAATTATATTGAGCCTGATAGAAAGTATGGAAGAAAATACTTAGAAGTGATAAAAGAGCTGATTGATAGCAACAACTCTCAATGCCTCGAACAATGAAAGTAAATGTTTTAAGCGACAAGATTGGTTGGTTTGGCAAATACTCAGGCTATGAGTGCTTGCCCGATTATTATCCTAAATGTATAGATGCAACTGTAAATACTGCCACGTACAATTTATATAATAAAATTCTGGGTAAGTTTTTTAAAGTTCAGAGTAAAATTAACAGCAGGTCGGAGGATATTTTTAATGAAATTAAATTTTCAAGGAAGTTATCATCAAATGATGCCTCTCACATCTTATATCTCGAATCTCACCTCCATCTTCTTAAAAGTGTTGCACCTCGTAATAGGATTTTTGGAACCATACATCTTCCGGTTTCAAGATGGAATAAAAACAGGTTAATGATGCTTGAGCACATTGAAAATGTGATTTTGCTTTACGATGAAGAAGTAGAGATTTTTAAGCAATATGTGCCTTCTGAGAAGGTACACGTAATCAAACATGGAGTTGATACTGATTTTTTTAAGCCCGGTCTGCCAGAAAATATAGTAAAGAATAAAATACTTTTTGTTGGTCATTTTTTAAGAAATTTTGAAATGACACTAAATGTTTTTACCACTATAAGAAAGGAAATTTCAAACAATTTCGAATTTCACTTTATAATTCCATCAGCTTTTAGAAATACTCCCGTCATTCAAAAAATACAGCAACTGGATAAGGTCTATTTTCACGAAAAGCTATCTGATAAAGAACTGCTGCAACAATATCAAACAAGCAATTTATTAGTAATGCCAATGGAGGATAGCGGCGCAAATACAGCAATTATCCAGGCACTTTCTGTAGGTCTTCCTGTTATAACTACAGATGTTGGAGGTATTAGATCATATGGTGGAGGCACCGTTTTCCCAATCGTTCAAAACAATGATACTTTAGGAATGTGCGAACTCATTTTTAAATTTTTTGATAATCAAAATTTTAGGAATGATGTATCAGCCGATCAACAAGAATTTTCAAAAAGATTTCTTGACTGGCATCTGGTAGCTAAACAACATATTGAGTTATACAAACAGAAAACCTTACAATATTCTTAATAAGATTTCTCCCTTTATTGGATGCTTGAAGGTTACTATTTATAACACAGGCCCCAACACCATTCTACTAGCATGATTTCAAGCATTTGTACTCTTTTCGAAGGTCATTATCATTTTGGAGTGGCAGGCTTGGCTAATTCTCTTTACTATCAAGGGTATAAAGGTTCTTTATACGCCGGATATAGAGGAAATCTACCTGGTTGGTGTAATAGCGCTATAGTTAATCATGATTTAAACTGGGATGGTGCGAGAACTCTTACAGTATCCCCGGATTTTTGCATTCACTTTTTGCCATTAGTTACAGATTATCATTTCACGAATTATAAGCCCGATTTCATGCTGGATCTTTTAAATGGGCCGGCTAGTTTTGTGGAATCATTATTTTATTTCGATCCGGATATTGTGGTTACCGCATATTGGAAGGCCTTTGAAGATTGGGTTAATTGTGGTATAGCATTATGCGAAGATGTAAATTCTCCGCTTGCGGAAAACCATCCAAGACGCGCTGCCTGGAGGACCTATTTTGATACGAAAGGATATACATTAAAATTTAAGGATAGCATATATTCTAATGGTGGATTTATTGGAGTAAGTGTTAGAGATAAAAGTTTTCTGGAACTGTGGAAAAATATTCAAATTGATATGGCTCCACGTGTTGGCGGACTTAACAGGTCTGCCCTTAGTGGCAAGAAAATTCCAAAAGAAGAACGCGGCCCGTTTTCTCCGTTTTCTAAGACAGACCAGGATGCACTGAATGCAGCAGTTGAAGCCTGGGATGGTAAAGTAAGTTTACTCGGTAAAGAAGCTATGGCTTTTTCTGCTGGTTTATCGTTAATGCCCCATGCATTAGGCCATCCCAAACCATGGCAATGGAAACCCTTATCACAGGCTTTAAACGGGACGCCTCCACGCCTGGTCGACAGAGAATATTGGAAAGCTGTAAACGGTCCAATCATTACTCATTCAGCCGGGTTAGTTAAACGCCGCAGGATGTTTATAAACTTTGCAGCATTCATTGGCCGGTTTTATAGACGCGGTGGAAATTCGGTATATTAATGATCTAAACTAAGTACTACTCGACATAAATGAATATTTTGTTTTTGTGTGGCTCAATAGAGCCTGGTTGTGACGGAGTAGGAGATTATACCAGGCGATTAGCAGAAGAATTAGTCCTCCTTAACCACAAAGTGTCTGTCATTGCTTTAGATGACAAATATGTATCCAACGTAAAGCAGCAAGCTAATTTCAATCGTGGTGGAATAAGTACTTATAGAATTCCAACAAGTTTTACCGATCAGCAAAGATGCAATCAAGCCAGGGATTGGATTGATCAAATTAATCCCGACATGGTAAGCCTGCAATTTGTGATCTACTCTTTTCATAAAAAAGGTTTACCATTCGGCCTAAAAAATACTATCTGTAAAATATGCGAGGGGAGGTCTCTTCATATTATGTTTCATGAAACATGGTTAGGTGTAACGAAATCGGCTTCACTTAAACATAAGATTTATGGCTTTTTTCAAAAGCAAATAATCTCGTCCTTGGTTAAAAGTTTAAAACCTCGTTTGATTACAACTACTAA
>JAYVEA010000298.1:0-9523 GCA_043749085.1 Chitinophagales bacterium | reverse complement strand
TATCTTTAAAGGAATGATTGTATATCCTTTCTCTTTTATTTTATTCTCAAGTTTTCTCAGCTCTTTTTTTTGGAGCAGTAATTTTCTTTCCTGCATGGGCTGATGGTTATGAATTGTACCAAAGCTATATTCAGCAATGTGAAGGCTTTTTACATACAATTCTCCTTTATCAAAAATGCAATAACTGTCATTAAAACTTACTTTGCCTTCACGTATAGATTTGATCTCGGTACCACTTAATACCATACCGGCAATATATTTAGTCTCAATATGATATTCGTAATATGCTTTGCGGTTACTAAGTTCCATGAGAGTTGTGATGTGAATAGTTAGTTAGTAGTAAAAACAAATTGCAGTAGCACTCATAACTGACTACTCACGACTCACTGTATTAATTTTCGAACAATAATAAGAGTTGTGTCATCTTCTCTTTTAATTCTTTTCGTAATACGATCAGATCTAAAAAGCCATGCTCCAATAAAAATTCGCTTCTCTGAAATCCCGGCGGAAGATCTTTCTTTGTTGATTCTTTAATAACACGCGGACCTGCAAAACCAATGAGAGCGCCAGGTTCACCCATTATAATATCGCCTAACATAGCAAAGGAAGCAGTTGTGCCGCCAAATGTAGGATCGGTACAAAGAGAGAAATAAGGAATCTTTGCATCAGAAAGCTGTGACAGTTTTCCTGATGTTTTTGCCAGTTGCATTAATGAAAAAGCACTTTCCATCATCCTGGCGCCCCCGCTTTTGTTAATTATCATAAAAGCAACTTTATGTTCAATGCAGTAATCACATGCTCTCGCAATTTTTTCTCCCATTACGCTTCCCAGGCTGCCCCCGATAAACTCAAAATCCATACAGGCAACAACAAGCCCATGTCCATTTACTTTACCTTGCGCTACGGTAATCGAATCGTGAATATTTGTTTTTGCATAGGTTTCATCAAGGCGCTGCTGGTAAGGTTTTAGATCAACAAAGCCTAAATAATCTTTTGATCTTATATTGGCAAAGAGTTCAGTATATTGATCATCATCAAATAAAATAGTAAAATATTCTTCACTTCCTATCCGATGATGAAATTCACATTTGGGGCATACAAATAAATTCTCTCTCAGCTCAGAAATAGTAAGTGTTAATTTACAGGAAGGGCATTTTGTCCATAAACCATCAGGCGCTTCTTTTTTATCTTTTGTTGAAGTGGTAATATTTTTCTTTATTCTCCTGAACCATCTGCGCCTGCTTTCTTCTGCTTCCCCTTCTTCGCCGGCAAGGTTGGCATCAAAATCTTCTTCATGTTTCATAATAATAGTCATTAGTCAGTTGTCATTAAGTCAATCGATCTTAGCCAATTTTCTTCTACCACAATGACCCATTGACTCAATGACTTTTATTATGCAATTGTAATACTTGTATCTAAATATACATCCTGTGTTGCATTTAATAATTCAATGCCTTCTTTTAATGGTTTTTGAAATGCTTTTCTACCCATAATTAATCCCATACCACCGGCACGTTTATTTACTACAGCTGTAGTTACTGCTTCCTGCAGATCTGATTCTCCAAGACTTTCACCACCACTGTTTATTAAACCAACTTTTCCTGAATAACAATTTAAAACCTGGTACCTGCAAAGGTCAATAGGATGATCACTGGTTAATTTTTCATACACAAGCTTGGAAGTTTTACCATGTTTGGTTGCAAGATAGCCGCCATTATTGGTTGGCATTTTTTGTTTGATAATATCTGCCTGTATGGTAACACCCAAATGATTTGCCTGCCCTGTTAGATCTGCACTGGTATGATAATCTATGCCATCTACTTTAAATGCATTGTTACGTGTATAGCACCAAAGGATGGTGCACATTCCTAATTCATGAGCATATTCAAATGCCTCGGCAACTTCCTTTAATTGCTTTGCACTCTCAGCGCTTCCCCAATAGATAGTGGCGCCGATACCCACGGCTCCCATGTTCCAGGCACTTTTTACCGAGCCAAACATTGTTTGATCATATTTATTAGGGTAGCTTAAAAATTCATTGTGATTAATCTTGACGATAAAAGGAATTTTATGTGCATACTTGCGGCTCATTATTCCAAGTACTCCAAATGTGGAGGCAACACCATTACAGCCTGCCTCAACAGCTAATTTGATAATATTTTCAGGATCGAAGTAAATTGGATTGGGGGCAAAAGATGATCCTGCACTATGTTCTATGCCTTGATCAACCGGGAAGATCGAACAATAGCCTGTGCCGCCAAGCCTGCCATGGTCTGCTAACGTCTGCATGCTTTGTATCACGCGATTGTTACGGTTACTCATTGACCATATTTCATCTACATGGTTTGGCGAAGGAAGAGTGATCGTAGATTTATCGATGGTTTTACACTGGTGATTTAATAAGTCATCAGCTTTATCGCCCAAAAGTTCTGTAATTTTTTTTGAAGCCATTTAATTATTGATTTAAAGATGTCTGCAAACGTACAATTGAAAATGCAAAATGAAAAATGCAAAATTTCGAACCCAACGGGCTTTTTCATTTACATTTTCAATTCCTTCCTGAGTGTTTTGAAATATGAAGGCACTTTCAGGAGCCTGCTTCCATACCAACTGAACATTTCTCCATCTGCCAGAACAATTTTTTTTCCCGGCAGTTGTTGTTGCAGTTCATCAATATGTTTTTGTTTGAAAGGGTAGGGCTCGGAGGACAATAAGATAAGTTGGCAGTTGTCAGTTGAAAGTTTTTCGAGAGTTATTTGCGGGTATCTTGTTTCATTTTCAAAAATATTGTGCAGGCCGCAATGCCGTATTATATCATTTATAAATGTATCGCCACCAATGGTCATGTAAGGATTTCGCCAAATAAGGTAACAAGTCTTAAGTTGTGCGTTGTTAGTTGACAGTTGCGAGAATTCGCTTTTAATTCCTTTAATTAATGTTTCTGCTTCATTTGTTTTGTATGTTAGTTCCCCAACATCTTTTATCATTTGATATGCGTCTTCCAAATTATTTACATCCGTAAGCCAGACATTAAATTCGCTTGCCAGTTCTTCTATTTGTTCTTTTACATTTTCTTCTTTATTTGCAATTATAAGATCGGGTTGTAATTTTTTTATAAGATCGATGTTTAAACTCTTTGTTCCGCCAACTCTTGTCTTATTTGTAAACCATTCGTTGGGATGAACACAAAATTTAGTTATACCGATTACTTCTTTATCTAAACCAAAATAAAATAGCAGCTCGGTTTGAGAAGGAACTAAGGAAATTATTTTTTGCGGCGGCTGGTTAAAATGTTTTGTTGAAGTAATTATCATATTTACTAAAAATAAAAAATCCCGCAATTGCGGGACTTACTTTTTTAAACCAACAAGCACTTTAAAGTGAGGCTGGTTTCCTGGGGACTTGGGCGTCAAGAGCATTTTTTAAGTTCTCTCGCCGGGTATTAGCCGGATTAGCGTAGTCTTTGAAGGGATTGAACTTTAGTGTTTAACCTTCGGGTTTTTGGTTTCTTTCAATGGATAATTGGACGGTCATTCATTCGGATATTCAGTTTTTTCTTTTGGATATTGGATTAAAACTATTTTTAAAAAACTGTTACCCTTTTTGTCTATCTGGATATTATTGGATTTAAAAACAAGAAGTTGACTGATATTGGATTCTTTTGTTGGTTTTTTAATGGATTTGGATACTTTAAAACTGGTCTTTGGTTTGGATTTTTGGATATTTTTTAGATCAATGTGACTAATCAACATCAATCAACTTCTTACACAAAGATAGAGTGGTGTGTATGTCTTCACAATAGCGTTAACGCTCATTTTTACCTGTGATGTTATTACTGCATAGTATGGTAGATTACCAGGAAGGGGACTCGTAAAACTGCTAAAAGAGAGTAGTAAAATTACGTGTGAATGATATGTTATATGGTTTTAAGAAGACTGTTAATTGAAATAAAAGCATGTGATAATGTTTAAATTTGAGAAATAAAACACCTTGGTACATTGATAAAATACATTTTACTATTTCTTGTTAGCGGTGGCATTTACAATCCTTCCAATGCACAGGAAAGAAAGTTTATTTATGATGTGATGAAAGACGGAAAGGTTATTGGTGAGATCAGTTTTGTAGAATTGATCCAGGGGCAAAAAAAATTTCTCAGTATGACATCTGATGTTACCACAACAGTTATTTTTCCTTTCACCGATCATACAGCGGAAATGGCAGCCTTTGATAAAGGAGTAATGGTTTATTCATCCTTCTATCAAAAACAAACAGGCTCGGCTGTAGTTAATAAAACAATAACAGCATCCGGCAAATTTTATAAAGTATCCGATAATGGGGAATCAAAATTAATTAGCCTTCCTCCAATTCGCTACAACACGCTTTTGTTGTATACCAATATTCCCAAAAACATTAATAAAGTGTTTTCCGGTAATTATCAAAACCTACTTGACGTAAAAAAGATAGCCGAAAATAAATACAGGTTAACACTCCCCGACGGGAAAGTTAATGACTATACATATAAAAATGGTATCTGTACTTTGGTTGAAATTGTACGCAGTTTATTTACAGTGCAATTTGTATTAAGGGAACAAAAGTAGCAACGCCTATTAATAAATTACATATGTTAATTGGCTGAAAAGCAATAATAGATAAGAACTAAAGTTATATATTGGGAAGACTTCATTTTGAAATGGATCATCTGTATAAAAATAAGCTATTGAAAAACTATTCCGGAGTTTTTAAAATAATCCACATTCTTGTTTTTTCTATTTGCATTGCGAATGTTTCTTCTTTTGCACAGGAAAGAAAGTTAATGTATGATGTAATGAGAAATGGAAAGGTTATCGGGAAAATAACTTTTATAGAGTTGGTCAGTGGTCAAAAGAAATTTTTGAGCATGACATCTGATGTAAAAACAAGATTTATTTTCGCTTTCTCTGATGATACTGCTGAAACTGCTGCCTATGACAATGGTATAATGGTGTACTCATCGTTTTATCAAAAACAGACCGGTTCAGGTACAGCTACTAAAACTACAATCGCAGCAGGAAAAGATTATAAGTTAACAGACGGTAAGGTATCATCGGTAACCAGTTTTGATCCTATACGTTACAACATGCTTTTGTTATATACCACTATGCCCGAAACAATAAGTAAAGTTTATTCCGCTAATTTTCAAAAACATTTAGATATTAAAAAAATAGAAGAAAATAAATACAGGTTAACACTCCCGGACGGGAAATTTAATTACTACACTTATAAGAATGGTATCTGCACCAAGGTTGAAATTGTACGCACTTTATTTACACTGCATTTTGTATTAAGGCAGGGGTAGTAATAATTTTACTTTAAAAGGCTTTTTGTATTGTTGTAATTATATTATTTCTAATTCTTGTTACAAAAAGGAAGATAGGTTGAGATGTAATGAAATACTAATGCTACTAAAAATAAAACTCCCGCTCTTGCATTGAACGGGAGTTTTTATTTCAAAATAAATCTAGTTATTTTATTGTACCCTCCCAAACCTCATGACTAGGCCTGCCATCAGGCAAAAGGAACATTTCAAGACTTCCATTCCCATTCATTCCTGCAAATATACCTGTACCGCTAACAATATGCCATACACCATTCATAGTTGTGTTGTTACAATTAGATGTTGCGACTAAAACACTTGTACCGGAAGTAAGTGTATTAACGCAATGAAATGCTTGACCAGTCCTTCTTATGGGATTCATTCCCCAAGTACCTCTTACATCTAATCCACTCTGATTTACAAAATGAAAAGTGTTGGGTCGGCGGATAAACGTGATTTCCACCCATTCACCAGGATTACTAATCTTTGCAATTTTTGATACTGTAGTTGGGTTTTTATTGTTAAAGGCAGAGAATGTTACAAAAGCTGCTGCACTAACAAATAATACCAAAACAAACATTGATAGTTTTTTCATTGTAATAGTTTAAAAGTTAAAAATGGTTGTATAAAAATATAAAGTGTATTTATTTAACCTGATAAAAAATTATTATAACCCTAAAGCAACGGTTATTGAACAAACAAAATACGGAACGGTAGTGGAATTAGTAAGGAATTGGAGTATGATTAGTTTGGGGCTATGCAAAGTATTTAGTTAAATTCAAATTTCCAAATTTATTTTTTTTATATTATTTATTGAGGGTAATTAATCCTTAGCCTTACAAGCTTTAGTTAATGAAGGGCTGTTGTTAAGATCCCACTAAAGCCTCCCGAAGAAAAGGGAGCAAGACTATTCCTGGTAATGTGGTACAGTTTAATATGGGTGTAACGATCTAAATTCCCTCTTCGGGGGACAGGGGTCTTTTTACTTGGCCAGGCTTTGTATAATATCGTACTTGGTAACAATATGATAATTACCACTGTCATCTTTGCTTAACACTGCGCCGGTTTCTTTTGAAATTAAATTGCTGAGGCGCTCAACAGGTGTGTCGAATGGTACAATGGGGTAAGGCTTTTCCATAACGCTCTGCACCTGCTCATTTTTTATTTCGGGGTTGGATAATATCTTTTTAAATAATCCACTTTCGCTGAGTGAGCCGATCATGCCATCTCCAATCATTACGGGTACATTTTCAATATCAAATTTTTTCATCAGCTCAATAACTTCGGCAACGGTTTGTTCGGGGTCGATGGTAACCAACCGTTTTGCACCACGTCCTCCAACCAAATCCTTAAATGTTTTTACATCAAGAAAACCTCTTTCCATCATCCACTGGTCGTTATACACTTTGCCAACATAACGGCTGCCATGGTCGGGGAATGCAACTACAACCAGGTCACCTTTCTTCAATTCATTTTTTAACTGCATTATTCCCTGCAAAGCTGTACCCGAGCTGTAGCCCACAAATATTCCCTCTTCTTTTGAAATTCGCCTTGCCATTACAGCTCCATCTTTATCATTCACCTGTTCAAATTTATCTATCAGGCTCATATCATAATTGGCCGGAACAAAATCTTCGCCTATGCCTTCGGTGATGTAAGGATGCACTTCATTCATATCTATCTCCCCTGTCTCGTGATATTTCTTCAGCAGGGAGCCATACACATCAACAGCCCATATTTTAATTCCGGGATTTTTTTCTTTAAGATATTTTGCTGTGCCTGTAATTGTTCCGCCGGTTCCTGTTGCAATAACAAGGTGAGTAATTTTTCCTTCTGTCTGTTCCCATATCTCAGGTCCTGTTGTTTCATAATGAGCTTCCCGATTGGCAAGGTTGTCATATTGGTTCATGTGGAAAGAATTAGGAGTTTCTTTCGCCAGTCTTGCCGCAACAGAATAATAGCTTCTTGGGTCAGATGGCTCAACATTGGTAGGGCAAACAATTACTTCTGCACCAACTGCTTTTAATATATCTGCCTTTTCTTTTGATTGTTTATCTGTAGTAACAAAAATGCATTTGTATCCTTTAACACATGCTGCAAGCGCCAAACCCATTCCTGTATTACCGGAAGTGCCTTCAATAATAATTCCGCCCGGTTTTAATTTACCGGATTTCTCCGCTTCTTCAACCATCTTTATCGCCATCCGGTCTTTAATAGAATTACCCGGATTGAAGTATTCAACCTTAGCCAATACTGTGCAGGGCAGATCTTTAGTTATCTTATTTAATTTAATAAGAGGGGTATTGCCAATGGTTTCAAGAATGTTATTAAGCCACATAAAAGAATTTGTGGCAAAGGTAAGAGAAACCACTTTACAGGTTAAGGCCTATAAATTTCTGTCAATAATTTTGGTATTATGCACTTCTACCTTTGTATGCCGTTTGTGAAAAAGTAAAAGAATAGTACCTAATATTGTTAGCCACAAACCAATACCAACTGTTTTTATAACGGTAGAAATATCTTCAGATCCAAAATATTTTGCCCGATCGTTGAACATAATATATGTCCAATAAATGAGAGCGATTATTGCAAGGAAAGAGAAAAAAATGGCAAGAATTCCCGGCAAAACTCCCAAACTATGCAGCAGCATAAATAACGCAGCTACAGGAAATATAAGCCACAATAACACTAATTTATCTGCAGAGGCCTCAGTTTGTACTACATCAAAAAGAGAGGCAGAGTTGTTTGAAAGAAATGGCAGGAAAAATCCAATCAATACTATTAAACTACCCCAAAAGGCAGGGTCTTTATAAAACTCATTAAGCGTCCTTCTTGTTGTATGCGTTCTGCTTACATCTACAGGCCTATGTAATGGAGCAGTAGCAAGATTGGGTTGCTTGGGATCAACGACTGCAGTTGGTGTACCGCAAAAAGTACAAAATTTGCTGTCATCAGGAATGCCCTTACCGCAATTTAAACAGTATATCATATCGTTAAATTTTAGAAATTAAAGTTAGAGATTCTAATCAAATATCGTGCGATATTATTTGGCAAGAACTTCCAGGGCTTTTTTTACTGTAGCATCTTCTGCATTACTAACTTCATATAAACCTTCGTTGCGCCATATCTGGCGGGCAGTTAATATTTTTATTTGTTTGGAGAGCTCTGTTCTTTCTTTTGCGCCAACCATATTTGTATTAATAGAATCTTTTACAGCAAAAGCTTTAAAGCTGTTCCATGTAATATCATCTATTGAATAATTTTTCTCAAACTGCGTAGGAGATGTGTATGCAGTAAATTTATTTTTGTTGGCAAGATAATTTCCGTAAACGAATTTATTGATGGTTCCTTTTATATAAATTTTTCTTATCTCTGAATTAAGTCCTGAAGTATCCAATGCCACAAAAATATCAGGCGTAATTCCACCACCACTGTACACAACTTTTCCTGTCTTGGTTTTGTAAGCTTTCCCATTCGTATGTTTTATAGAATCGAAGTTTAATAATTCTCCATCATGCATACGGTTTAAAAGATCTTCCTGGTAAATTTTAATTCCTTCACTATACGATTTTTGAATACTGCGTCCCAGTGGAGTATAATATCTTGCAACAGTTAACCGCAAACCTGATCCATCACTTAATTCATATTGTTCCTGCACCAGTCCTTTACCAAAAGTTCTTCTGCCTACAATGGTTGCCCTGTCCCAATCCTGCAATGCACCAATTAAAATTTCACTGGCAGAAGCAGAGCCTTCATTTGCAAGCACAACTAATTTTCCTTTTTCAAATATTCCTTCTTTCTCACAGCGATATTCTTTTTTTGGTGAGTGCTCTCCTTCAGTATATGTAATTAACTTATCCTGATCTAAAAATTCATCGGCAATATTAGTTGCCTGCGTTAAGATACCGCCACCATTATCTCTCAGGTCAAGCACCATACTTTTCATTCCCTGCTTTTGCAATTTAAGGGTTGCATCCATAAATTCTTTATAGGTGGTTTCAGAAAACTTATTCAGACGGATATATCCAATGCTATCGGTTAGCATATATGATGCATCAAGGCTATAAAGCGGTATCATGCCACGGATAACTGTAAAATGCTTTTGCTCATTCCCTCTCAGGCTTGTTATCTCTGCTTTGGTGCCACCATTACCACGCAGAAGCTTCCTTA
>JAYVEA010000297.1:0-2875 GCA_043749085.1 Chitinophagales bacterium | reverse complement strand
TGTCCCAATGATAAAATAAAACTTTAAATTGCACAACCATTGTTAATACAATTATAAATGTAAAATATGAGAAAGCTGTTTTCAACAAGATATAATGCCGGTGCCTTCAACACAGCTTTGCTGGTGCTGCGTTTAGGCTTTGGAATTTTATTGGCGCATCATGGCTATTTAAAATTTTCCAACTTTCATCAAACCGAAGGATACATGATGGATTTAATGGGAATTGGTAAATCAGCAACAACCGGGTTGGTAATTTTTGCAGAATTATTCTGTGGCATTCTTGTTATACTTGGGTTATTTACAAGGCTTGCCTGCATACCTATCATTATCCTGTTTGCTGTGATCATTTTTAAAGCCGGTAATGCTGATTTTTTCGGCAAGCAGGAATTACCAACTGCATACATAATCCCTTTTATTGCCTTATTATTTACAGGTGCCGGAAAAATAAGTGTTGACCACATGATAAGTAAATAAAGTTGTATACTTCCGAAACACAGATCCGTATTCATTATGCACTTACTGACCAGATGGGAGTTGTGTATTATGGTAACTATGCACAGTTCTATGAAATAGGAAGAACTGAATCAATACGTACCTTAGGTTTTACCTACAAAGAGATGGAGGCAATGGGAATATTTCTTGCGGTAACTGACATGCATATTCGCTTTTTTCGCCCTGCCAGGTATGATGACGTAATAACAGTAAAAACTACATTACGAGAAATACCATTGCATCATAAGATCACTTTTCATGGAGAAATATATAACCAGGAAAATGAATTGCTGAATACAGGTGATGTGACGTTGTATTTTTTAGATGCCAAAACAATGAAGCGAAGCGAAATGCCCGAAGTGCTGAAGATGAAACTTTCTAAATATTTTAATAACAATAGACAATAAACACTTGGCAAAAAAAATTTATTGCCAGTTGCCAGTTGCCAATTGATTACACCCTGTGATGATCAGCTCTCCAATTCTGAATAGCTTTTTTAATATCATCAGCTTTAATATTTTCATCTGCCGCTCTTTGTGCAAGTGATACGAATTCTGAGTCATCTGCAAAGCGCAATGCTATAACCTGTCCCAGTCTCAGGCGACTGTCCAGTGGTTTACCTGTTAATGCTAAATGCCTTGTATTTTCTTCGGCCCTTATGGCTCTGTCTTGCGCTCTTAATGCAAATGATCTGGTATAAATCCAAAAGAAGATGGAAATTAAACAAAGTGCAAAAATTAGAGCAGCTGCAAGGCGGCCGGTACCATGATTATAAGCCCGGTAAAAATTCCATACACTTCCGGCAAGTGTTGCCATAATTATTGAAAGAAGAACAATATGATACATTGGCAAATACTGCCTGTGAGATTTATAATTTTGTGTTTGCATGATAATAATTATGAATTAAGAGTTATGAATTTAGAATGCGAACTTACAACTTACAACGTACAACTTATCACTTTAATAAATCCAGCACCTTCCACATCTTCTCCCTAACTGTTGAAGCGCTGCTATCAAAATTATTTATGATGAAAGAAAATGTATACCCTGTTCCCTCTTTGCTTTTTATGTAACCTGTGTAAGAGCGAACGCCATTGATGTATCCATCTTTCATTTTGATACCATTTATTTCAGGAAGGTCATAATAAAATGAGGAGAACCACGATTGATCTTTTGCATATTGCATTACCGTTACCAAAGCTTTTGTGGTAACACGGTTTGCAGGGGATAATCCACTGCCATCAATTATTTTTAATGAGGATCTTTCAATTCCTTTATCATTCCAAAAATTTCTTACAACTTTTATACCTGCATCAGTTGAACCATTCTTTGCTTTCTCATACCCAATTGTTTTTACCAATGCTTCCCCATAAAGATTAATACTTTTCTTTAAAAACCAGTACATGATGCTATCGAGCGTAGGAGATGTATGAGTATAAAATATTGTATCAGGATTATTCCATTTACTTTTCACTTTCAGGTAATTAATATTGTTATCAGGATAAAGTTTTTCCGGAACAATATTCTTATAGATTGTTGAAGCTAATAATTTACCACCATCCGGCATAGAGCCTGAGATCACGAAACTATCCTCATTAACCGGGATCGTCCCTCTTACAAAACCTGCATCGGCATCAGGTGCTAAATAAATATATGCATTATCACCACTACCCTTTTCCGCAGATGTAAGTTCATTTATTAAATGTATACCCGGTAAAATTTTTGGACGTGTACTTTTTATCTGTACAGGATCACCAAAATTATTCCCTGACTTTAAAATAAGATCGTATTGATTCTCTCTCCAGTTTAATGCAGATGCACCTGCGCCATAATAATTTCCTATGTCCTGCCATATCCAGCCATCAGGAATTCTTTGTGTGCCCCAAAGCCTGTCATCTCCCAAAACCAATCCTTTAAGTCGTAGTATTCCCTTTGCTTTAATCGCTTTATTAAAGTTTGCAAGAACAAGATTTTCTTTTGTTGATGAATAACGCCAGCTTCCTAAAGTTGGATCACCGCTTCCAACGACATAAATGTTTCCTTTTAAAATTCCGCTATCAATTTTTCCATCATAACCCAATTTAGTTTTGTAAGTGTAATCCTTTCCCAATAATTCAAATGCAGTTACAGCAGTTACAACTTTCTGGCAACTTGCGGGGGCTAATCCTGTTTGTGAATTCTTATCATAGATTACATTACCTGTTTTATCAACAACATAAAGACTGATAATTCCATGCTTAAACTGCGAATCTGCCTGCAGTTTATTTATAGCAGCATCTAATTTTTGCGAAATAGTTTGTGCATAACAATTAGTAATGAAGAAGAAAAAGATAAATGCTAGCCTCATAATAAATTAATATTGCACTTAAATAAATCATTCAGC
>JAYVEA010000296.1:0-2891 GCA_043749085.1 Chitinophagales bacterium | reverse complement strand
TCTTGCGAAGGCAGGGAGCAGACTTTGTCCGCCCCTGTTTTCAAAAGAATAGTATTAAATCTACTTCTCTTCTAATTCTTAATTCATAGGAGGACTAGGGGGATACTAAGGATAGCTGGAGCAATAAAGTGAACTTATTTAAAAACTTCTAAGTCATGACCTGAGATAAACCGACCTTTATAATACTGATTCATTTCATTAATCAGATCCTGTTCTGTTGATAAAACACCTCCATAATTCTGATTGTTTTTATTAAAACTTCTACCATAGTGTTGATGATAGAGTATCAATAATTTTGGGTTGGCTTTTATCGCCAACTCAGAAAGTTGTTTCGAAGAGGTATGGTATTTTAATCTGTATGCTTGCCATGCTGGGTCGCTTGCTGTTTGTGCTTTTTCAGTATATACCTCGTGTATCAATATATCACATCCGTTACAATTGTCAATGATGCTTTGTGCAGGGCTGGTGTCACCTGAAATAACAATGATTCTGTCTGGTGTTTCAAATCGATAGCCATACGCAGTTTTCCAACCACCATGTTTAATTAAAAATGCTTTCACCGTAACATTGTTGTCCTTATAGATAATACCCGGTTTTATTTCTGTAACATCAACAAGATATCCGGTATTGTTATGTTGGGGAAAGTTCTTTTCCAGTCCGTTCGTTCTGATATCAATATCTTCTTTCCAGGCACTCATTATATGATTCGTCATTTCTTTAATTCCGCTTGGGCCAAAAACTTTTAATGGACCAGTTCGCCCAACTACCCACGGCGTAAAAATAAAATCAGGATAACCGACTGTATGATCTGAATGAAGGTGAGTTATAAAAGCAATTTTAAGTTTAGAGTAATGTAATCCGCTTATACCTTTATTAAATGCGGCCATAGCACGACGTACAACTCCGGGGCCCAAATCTACTAAGTAAGCTGTATTATTCACTACAATTGCAGTGCAAGGCCCGGACCGTTCAGGAGAAGGGCCTGGCGTGCCTGTTCCCAGCAATACTACCTGAGTAATTGCGGAAGTATCGGTATTAGATTGACTATAAGAATCGTAGGCGCCACCAAGTAAAAAACAAATCAAAAAAATATTTATTTTTTTGATTTTATCTGAAGATTGAATAGAAATTACCTGGATGAGTGTTAATGTAAGTTAATTAATTTTTCTTGGTCGCAGCCGAGTCTTCTGCAATAGACTCGGCGTCAATGCCATATTTACGCCGAGTCCCCGTTGGGAGACTCGGCTGCGACATAGAGTCCTTAGTCACAGACTACGGACAGCAGCACTTTTATTATTTTTAAGATACTAAGGATAGCCAGGGGGTAATTGGTATTTTTAATTACAAAATAAGTAAGCATGAAACCAAGATTTTATTCTAAAGAAGCTATTGGAATATTAACAGTACTATTTTCACCTTTTTTGGGTTGCATATTATTTGCCAATAATTTAAGAGAAATTGGTAAAGGAAAACTAAGTCCGTATTTTATTATAGTTGGTATTTTTTGGACATTCATTATTAGGCAGCTCACTATCGGACTTGATCTTCTGTTTCAACTCGCAATTGCAAATATTTTAGGTAGCTTATTATTAACCTATTATTTCTGGGACAAGTATTTGGATGGATATACTTATGAAAAGAAAAGTTTTTGGAAACCTACCTTAATATTTTTAGCCATTTGTGTTGGTCTTCTATTATTTCAAATTTTAGCGACAAAAAAATAAAACTCTGCATCAGCCGTGTCATGCCACACACAAAGCTCTTAGGGAGACACGGCAGGGTAAGAAAAAATATAGAAAGAAGGATCTGATTTTAATTTCTCCTCGCCAGTTTCACTGTACTATCCGCCGTTAATTCAATTACCAATTCTTTGCTGGAAAATGGAAAGAAGCCAAAACCGTTCTGGTTGTAATTATAGAGCATGAAAATATTGTCTTCAATTTCATCGGGTTCTCCCAGCAGCTTTATCACCGAATCTTTTTTTACACCGGCCAATTTATAATTATTGAGAAGGTCATTTACCATTTGTTTGCGGTAGGTATAACTGCCATCCTCCTTTATATCCCATTTCGCTCTTTCGAATTTAATGTCCGGCTTTGATGTATCATTTTTGTTGCTGCAGGCTGAACAGAATAAAAGAAGCAGCAGAAGCAATTTTATTGATTTCATAATTGGCCTTTGTGATTATAATTATCAATATTTAAAAGTACTTTGAATTGCAAAGTAAATGAATGTAATTGATATCACCTATGCTTTTTATAAATTTATATAACTTCCGTAGTCACAGACTACGGACAGCAACACTTTTTATTATTTTTAGATACTAAGGATAGCGTGGGGGACACCGCCCACGGAGGTGGATATGAAGAAAATAAGTTTTGGATTGAAATTGTTTTTTCACATTTGTCCCTAAACGTGATTAACTTTTCTCAAAATTATCAGATGACCTTTCTGATGAAGTTTACATTTATAAATTTATTAAAAAAGAAATATCAATAAAACTCGGATATGAAATTGATTATTGTAAGCTCCCCCGAAGTTCGTCCATTTATAAGTTGAATAAATTTCTAACTTTAAATGGATATTATGAAAAAAACAAGATTCACCGAAACACAAATTGTAAAAGCAATCCAGGAACATGAGAACGGCAGAGATGCTAAAGATATCTGTCGTGAACTTGAGATTACCACTGCGGCATTTTACAAATGGCGTCAACGTTATGGAGGTTTGGATGTTAGCGAACTCAAACGGGTTAAAGAACTCGAAGACGAGAACAGCCGCCTCAAACGTATGTATGCCAATTTAAGTTTAGTGCATGAAGCTTTAAAGGATGCTGTTGCAAAAAAGCTGTAACGCCTGATGAAAAAGGCAGCCTTGCTGAACACATGATA
>JAYVEA010000295.1:0-2915 GCA_043749085.1 Chitinophagales bacterium | reverse complement strand
ATTCGCCTTCGTGAATGTGTATTTGTGCTGATGAATTTCCATAATTTAAAACATCGCCTGTTGTTTTTTCAATCGCTGCAATTGTTGTTGTTGTCGATATCTCTTCGTTAAATTTATTTCGGGTAACTGTATTTTCTTTATTTCCCTGTTGTTGAATACGCATTACAGGATTAGAAGAAATGACAAATGGAAAACTGCTGATCTTTGCCAGTGCTGCCACATCAGTAGTTTGTATACAAACTTCGTTTAGCCATTTTGATCTGTTAATAATGATAACGTTACCTGCCAAACGTACACTGTCAATATACCTTGGCGTTATGGGAAGATCACTAGAGTCAATAGAAATGTTTTGTCTTACTCTTCTTTGGATGGATCTGGCAGATAAATATTGTAATGGATTATTTATTGTAAAAGGAGTTCCGGCCTTATCCTTAAATCTTATAATATATTTTGAAAATTGTGCCTGTGATGTAAAGCCAAGGGCTAAAACGATTACGAAGAAAAGAACAAAAGGTTTTTTCATGTAGAAAACAATTTCTGCAAATTTAATTATGATCTGCCAATGTGAGTTTTACACCAAAACCTTTATAAGAATTTGTATTCGCCTGGTACTCCCAATGTAAAAATTCTTTATATACCAGGCCTATTGTCTTTGCATATTTTTCAATGCTGTACGTTCTTTCAGCATACTGTGTGCCTGCTATTTGCGGATTACCGAATGAATAATCAATTTCAGTTACTGTTAAAGTGTTATTTAAATTATATGTACCAACAGTTAGCGGTGCGTTTATTTGCTGGTAAGTATAATTCCATCCTGCCATAAAATCATTTGCGAAAGCAAAGGCTGGATATGGATCGGAGGTTAAATATTGATTTCCATTCCATGTATTATTCTCTTTAATGGGTAATATTAATTTTACAAAGCGAAGGTTATTCTCAATAAATTCTATGGTAGTTGGAGTGGGTGTAGCCATAAAAGTATTGCGGGCAGACCATGCCTGCGATGGATCTTTGCGGAGGTACCGAACTATACGATAAGACGGACGGCCCAGGTTATCTGTTATTTTTGTTTCTATTGAATCTTTAACCTGGTATTTTATTATGGTATCCTTTGTGCCAAAGTGTATAAAAACAGTAGAATCTAAATTATAGGTAATGTATTTGCCAACCTGTAATGGAAAATAATCACTTAAAGGCGCAGTTGTATAAAGTTCGTTTTGTTTATTGCAGGCAGTTAATAAGGTGATCAGCAGTAAGGCAAGGCCAAAATATTTCTTCATAGTATTTAATTAGGGGCTATGTTTTAAGATGCAATTAAATAGCAAAAAGCTGCTCTTGCCTTTGGATTATTCCACCACCAATTACATCGTCACCTTCATAAAAAACCGCACTTTGGCCGGGAGCAATGCCCTTTACATCTTCATAA
This sequence comes from Chitinophagales bacterium, assembly GCA_043749085.1. Taxonomy (GTDB): domain Bacteria; phylum Bacteroidota; class Bacteroidia; order Chitinophagales; family Chitinophagaceae; genus Ginsengibacter. The sequence continues at coordinate 1,489 of JAYVEA010000295.1, read as the reverse complement.
AAACGAACATTTACACCTTTTTCGTATGTATGTAAGGTTGATAAAGCCCCTTTATCTTTATACCTGATCCTGGTTACCGCTTCCATTCCATCAATAATGCCATCATATTTTATCCAGTTGATGCCCGAAACCTTCATTTCATTTTTATTCAGGTCTTCTTCTTCCCCTAATACAATGGTATTGGTTTCAGGATTAATTTCAGTTACAAATGCAGGTTTGCCAAGCGCAATATCCAGTCCTTTTCTTTGCCCGATAGTATAAAAAGGATAACCTTTATGATTGCCTAATATCTTACCATTTTTATTTACAAAATATCCGCCTTCCACTTTTTCTTCAAGACCTTCAACCTTTCTTTTTAAAAAGCCGCGATAATCATTATCAGGAACAAAACAAATTTCATAGCTCTCACTTTTTTTAGCCAGTTCCGGATAGCCAAAATCATTTGCCATTTGCCTGATAGCAGATTTGCGATAAGTACCCAAAGGCAATAATGTTCTGCTCAACAAATCCTGCTGTAAGCCCCACAGTACATAGCTTTGATCTTTTGTTTCATCAATTCCTTTTCTTATAAAATATCTCCGTTTGTATGTTGATGAATTTGTGCATAGTGGCCGGTTGCAATAAAATCACATCCCAAAGCATCTGCTCTTTTTAGTAAAGCACGCCACTTGATATGCGTATTGCACATTACGCACGGATTAGGAGTTCGTCCTGCAAGATATTCTTCAACAAAATTGTCAATAACAAAATCCCCGAACTCATCTCTGATATCTAAAATAAAATGAGGAAATCCATGTTGAACCGCTGCCGCACGGGCATCATTAAAACTATCTAAATTGCAGCAGCCGGTTTCTTTTTTTGAAGTGCCGCCGCTGGTTGCATAATCCCATGTTTTCATGGTAATGCCAATTACTTCATAACCTTCGTGATGAAGCATAAGTGCAGAAACGGTACTATCTATACCGCCACTCATTGCCATTAAAACTTTTCCTTTCCTGCTCATAAATTGATCTGCAAAGATAAGCTAATACGGTTTGCTACAAAGAGACAAAAGCCCTAAGAAACACAAAGGTTTTGTAAGTAACTCCTATTTTCTTTGTGAATCTTTCTACATTAGAGTCTTTGTGGCAATCTACAATTCATTCTTAGCTATCCATCCTTCAAGATTATCCTTATCACTTACAAAATAAAAATCTTTAAAAGCTGCCAGGATATTTATTTTATCGCCGGGAGTCAACATTTTTTTATGCAGTCCACCATAATCAGGTGTTGAAAGTAAGGCAAGTGCTTTTTTTACAGATAATCTTTTTATGGGCTTTATTACTGATGTGATTGCAGCACCTGCAATAAAGCCTTTTTTCCCGTCAGGTAAAATTACCCTGTAGAAGTTTCCTGTTGCTGCTTCAGGCTTTAATAATGTATTATCATCAAGTAATAAATAGTTCATCGTAATTGCGGATAGATCCATATAAAGTTTTGCTCCCTTTCC
>JAYVEA010000294.1:0-2937 GCA_043749085.1 Chitinophagales bacterium | reverse complement strand
GGAATTTTAGATGGATCGGGTTGAAAAAGATCGTTGGAAGGCATAAGACTATCTGTTTCCAATGTTTGTGTGAGCGTATCAAATTTTGTAAAATAATCATACGTAAAGTAAAGCGGGTTGGGCATTTCAGTGCCGGGAAAATAATTATCAAGCTTTGCTATGAACACAAGTCGCTTGGAGGATTTTCTTCCGCCGCTCATTCCCATTTCCTTTTTGTTACTTATTGTTCCATCTTTATTTTCTTTAGTCAGACTTTCTTTGTTCTGCTCTTTTTGCTGCTTTCCTGCTCCTCCAAATTCTTTTTCTATTGCTTTAAATTCTTTATTATAAAAAGAAAATATCATTATCAAAAGAAGAGTTGCTACTACTCCAAAGCCTATCAATTTTTTCCCGATGAACCATGCAAATGCAGGCTCGTCATCATTCATATTTCTCACAAGTTCTGCGGTATAAATAATATACAATGCAAAAATCAAAACAGGTGCAAATGCGATAATGAGTTTTTGGGCTGTAATATCGGTTGTCTTGCTTACTACAATTATTTGTATGGCTAATAATATCGCAGAAAGAATAATCGGGAAATACCTGAGCCGTGCAAATCCCCACCCAATAAGCCATCCGGCTATAAATAGAAACGAAAAAATAAAAAAATTTGTTGAGGCATAGAAGGCTGAAAACTCACCGGTAAAAGTCATTTGAATGATCTTCCCGATAATGATCAACAATAGTACAAGCGGGATAAAAGTAGAAATAAAACGAAACCGGTAATTATAAAAAATGCTTCCTGTTATCAATCCGGCAGCTAAAAAAATGGTATGCTGTACCCATTGATTATTTAGAACGGAATAATACTGGTTGATATGCCACAGCATGTATGCGCCAATTACGCATGCCGGCAAGATGAGCAAGAATAGTTGCGCTGCTGTTTTTTTATTGCTATGTAATTTTTCAATTTTCATTTCCTCATACAACTAATATTTCACTTTCACTTTTATTCAGTAGGGCTATGATCTTATTTTCATTCTCCATTATCTTTCTTTTTAATGGCGATAAATTCCAGCCTACTCTTAGTTTATCAATTCCTTCCTCTTCAGGTTTCACAAATACCCATTGCAGCCAATCCTTAATTTTTAATCCCTTAAATGCATTGCTTAGCTGAACAAAAATTATTACAACATCTTTTCCTGGTTTGTCCAAAATATTTTCTATATCACCGGCATTTATTAAAGACGAAATACAAAGAACGGAAGCTTCTTCTTTTTTAAAATATTGCTGAAGATCTTTTTTTGTTTGCCATTCCGAAGTACTGATAATGTATTTTATTTTCTGTAAAGGATCGTCGGCAAAAGTTGTTTTAGTTTCCTGGTCAGGTATATATTTTATTAAGACGTTTTGTTTACTTAATTGCTGGTAAGCATTCCATACCATCGTTTTATAATAGTTCAGAAATGCAGGATAAAAATCGCTGTAAACACCTCTGCCCATTGCATTATAATAGGATGTATAAAAATAAACATGCGAGGCGTAAGGATCATTAGTTTCAGGTATTCTTACTACCAGCTCTTTATTTTTTGCGTATATCTTCCACACAATTCTTCTTACATCATCATTGTTCTCAAAGTTTTTATAATTTAAGAATTCGCCTCCTACTTTACGTATCTGGTCAATACGTATGGTGGTATCTTCTGTTTTTTTTGGCTGAACTTTTAATTCAGAGAGATTATTGGTTTGGGGTTGTGTAAAAAAATTATCCTGTGCAGGTAATGTAGCAGCAAAAGAAAATAACTGGAACATATCCTCAAAATAAATAATTGCATTGCTTACTTTGTATTCTTTAATCTCAGGTAAATGCCAGTTAAAAATCCCAATTACAGAAGATGAAAAAAATTGTGTTTTAAACTGGTTATTTATTAAAGAGAACTTAGGAGAAATATTTTCATCGTCATAATGCAGTCGTAATCTTATATATCCGAATACAGGCCGAAAAACAGGGGAGAGGTTAATACCAACCTGTTGCCTTTCATTAATTGAATTTTGTTTAGATGCTGTTTTTATTTTGATAGAAATTTTATTTCTTCTCTTATTAAATAAAAAAAATAACCAGGGAATGATAGCGGTAATAAAGCTTATGGTAAAAACAGCAACAATAAATGCCATGGCAATTGTTATAAACAGATCAGTAATTGCAGTGTACGATGCTTCAGGAAGCAGTCTGGTTTTTTTTAACCAGTATGAAGCTGCTAAAAATGCAATGATGAGTAAAAAAAAGAGAAACCTGAATGGAATAAAAAAGCTTGCATACCTGATCCTGTTTTTTATAAGGGGGAAATTCATCTTTGTAAAATTCCTCTAAAATATTTATAAAGAAAGATTAAATCTCTAAGCAAAGAATATTTTGTAATGGGTAATTTATATTTTCTTTGCAGCAAATTAATAGATGATCATTTTATCTACCTGCCCCTGCTGTAACAGCAAAGATCTTGTTAATGCGTTATCTGTAAAAGATCATACTGTTTCCCATGAGGTATTCGATATATGGCATTGCAATGCATGTACGGCAAGATTTACCCAGGGCATTCCTGCAAAAAATGAAATAATAAAATATTATAAGTCTGAAAATTATATCTCTCATAGCGATACAAAGAAGGGAGTGATCAATTCCTTATACCATTATGTCAGAAAAAGTACATTGAAAGGAAAAAGAAAATTAATTGAGAAGCAAACTAAGCTTTCATCCGGAAGTATTTTAGATATAGGGGCAGGAACCGGTGCATTTTTGCATACGATGGACAACGCTGAGTGGCAGGTAATTGGTCTTGAACCCGATGAGATTGCGAGGGAAAATGCAAAAAAATTATATGGATTAAGTTTACAGCCATCTGAAGATCTTTTCAATCTTCCATCGCAATCTTTTGATGCAATAACTTTATGGCATGT
>JAYVEA010000293.1:0-25764 GCA_043749085.1 Chitinophagales bacterium | reverse complement strand
GCTGTTGCTGTTGAAGCTGTGCCAGTAATTTACTGCCAACATTACCTGTGCCGCTGATAAAAAGATTAACCTGCTTATAAGTAGTTTCAAAAAATTCTTCATGTAAAACGTTGATCGCTTTTTTTACATCACTCATGCTTATTACAGCAGAAATATTTCTTTCAGAAGAGCCTTGTGCAATTGCCCTGATGTTTACACCGTTTCTCCCTAATACACCAAACATTTTACCGCTTATACCGGTATGATTCTTCATATTATCACCAACCAGTGCAACAATTGCGAGACTTTTCTCTACGATCAGCGGGTCTACTTTTTTTATTTCTATTTCATGCGAGAATGCTTTATCAATAGCATTCTTTGCATTGTCAGCATTCGATTCTTCTATTCCTACACAAATGGAATGTTCCGAAGAGCTTTGTGTGATAAGGATGACATTTATTTTTTCGTTAGATAAGGCCTCAAATAATCTTTTAGAAAATCCGGGGATGCCCACCATTCCACTTCCTTCAAGGCTTAAAAGCGCAATTTTATTAATGCTTGAAATTCCACGAATGCTGTTTCCATCTTTGTTACTATCGCTGTGGATCAACGTGCCGGCATCATCAGGCGCAAATGTATTTTTTATCGCTACTGGTATACGTTTGCTCATTACAGGTTGTATGGTAGGCGGGTAGATAACTTTTGCGCCGAAGTGTGATAACTCCATCGCTTCCTGGTAAGATATATCATGTATGATTTTTGCATTTGTCACCAGTCGTGGATCGGCAGTCATCATTCCTGAAACATCGGTCCATATTTCTAAAATCGAAACACTTAAGGCAGCAGCTATAATTGCGGCGGTATAATCTGACCCCCCTCTTCCTAATGTAGTAGTGTTACCATTTTTATCAGAAGCGATAAAGCCGGGAATAATACAAATATTATTTTCTAAAGAAAAAAAGAATGCCTGGATGTTTTTATTGGTCTGATTAAAATCAACATTTGCATTGCCAAATTCAGAATCAGTTTTTATTAGATCTCTTGCATCTTTGCATGCATTGCTTATGCCAAGGGATTTTAATTTTGCAGAAAATATGTGTGATGATAATAATTCGCCATAACTGATTATTGAATCTTTAGTGCGGTTGGATAGTTCTTTTAATAAAAAAACGCCATTGCAGATGTCTTCAATTTCATTACAGCGTTTTTTTGCCATGCTTAATACACTGCTTTGCTGATCGAGCGGAATTAGCTCTTTTACTGTTGCAAGATGCCGATGCTCAATGGAATGAAGTTTTTCTTTATACGATATACCTCCATCTGATGCAGTAGATGCCGCTTCCAATAATGCGTCAGTAATGCCCCCAAGTGCTGAGAGAACAATGATTATATTCTTATTTTTTTTTAGAGATTGCTGAACGATAGAAACAACATTGTTTATATTTTCTGCATTTGCTACCGAACTTCCTCCGAATTTTAATACCTGCATAAAAATGTTTAGCGAATTTACGATTAACTGTATGAAATAATTTTGTTTTGAAAGAAGCTAAAAAGCCCAAAGATTATATGGAAGTGTTTAACCCTTGCGGGTTGTAATAATAGTAATAAAAGAAGTAAGAACTACTTCTGCGGAAAGGAAAGAATTGATATGGTTTATGACTTTCATTATAAATTCCTGAATTCCGAAAATAAACAAATAGATTGAGATAATAAAATGTAAATGGGATTTTTGAAGTATTTTCATTCTCCCGATTTGCTGCCATTTATTATTTTTAATTTTTTATCATGGATAACCAGGCGTTACGCGGATTGCAGCATTTTAAAAATTACGTTGGCATAAAATTTCAGCTGTATAATAGTTTATTTACTTCTCTTCCATTTCATCGAATTGAAAAGACAGGAATTCTTTTATCATTGTTTCAGAATAACTGCGAAGAAGGATATAAAAAGAAACTAAGCCCGTCAGAAATAATTGAGGATTTTTTTGTAAAGCATACTACTTATACTTCTCAGCAGGAAAAGTTAGATATTCTTTTCCGCTTTATTCAATTTGTAGAAAGGCAGGTAGTTTTATTTGATGCATTGGAAGATGCCGCATTTACACAGGTACATGATCTAAGTGGGGCCGGAACATTAAAACAACTGGAACTGGAAGTGCTGCAGAATAACAAAGAAGAGGCTCTATCAAAAAAGCTGGAAGATTTTTCAGTTAAAATGGTTCTTACAGCACATCCAACACAATTTTACCCTGGGTCAGTTTTAGGTATTATTAATGATCTCTCCAAATCGCTTGCAGAAAATAATACAGCGCAAATAAATATGTACCTGCAACAATTAGGTAAAACACCTTTTTTTAAAAAAGAAAAGCCTACGCCTTATGATGAAGCTATAAGCCTGATCTGGTATCTTGAAAATGTTTTTTATGCTGCAGCAGGAAGAATAATTTCGTTTCTTAAAAATCAATTCCCAGATGCAGTTCATGATAATAATCAAATTATTAGTATGGGGTTTTGGCCTGGTGGTGACAGGGATGGGAACCCATTTGTAAATGCGGAAACAACATTAAAAGTTGCAGAGGCGTTACGGGGCGGAATTATTAAATGCTATTACCTGGAAATCAGGAGACTCAGGCGCCGCCTTACTTTTAAAGGAGTAGATGTTATATTAACTGAGCTTGAAAATAAATTATATGATAATATTTTTATCCCGGGTAACAGAACATCGCTAACCAAAAAAGAAATTCTTGATACATTAAATAAGATAAAGGAAATTATTATTTACCAGCATAACGGGTTGTTCCTGCATCTCATTAATAATCTTATAAATAAAGTTCACGTTTTCGGATTGCATTTCGCTTCGCTTGACATAAGACAGGAAAGCTCGGTACATAATACTGTATTAGAAGAGATAGCATCTACAGGTAAAGTTTTGCCTTCGGATTATTCGGAGCTGAGTGCAGAAAAGAAGATTGAATTTCTTACTAATAATAAAGCGTCTCTTCCTGATCATGATTATAGCAACACCATTATAGATGATACGATCAACACTATAAAAGCAATTAAGTTGATCCAGGAATATAATGGAGAATCCGGCTGCAATCGCTATATTATCAGTCAGTGTAATTCTGCATTAAATGTATTTGAAGTATATGGTTTATTTATTTTATGCGGATGGCAAAGAGAAAATTTAAATATTGATATTGTTCCTCTTTTTGAAACGATCGATGATCTGCAAAATGCAGCAACGATCTTAAGAACTTTATATCAGAATGAAGAATACAGTAAACATTTAAAGCGAAGAAATAATAATCAGACGATCATGCTGGGTTTTTCTGATGGTACAAAAGATGGCGGTTATTTAATGGCGAACTGGAGTATTTATAAAGCAAAGGAAGAACTTACATCAATTTCAAAAGAATATAATATCGATGTTGTTTTTTTTGATGGCCGTGGTGGCCCACCTGCAAGAGGCGGTGGTAAAACACATAAGTTTTATGCATCTATGGGAAAAAATATTTCTAACAAAGAAATCCAATTAACCGTACAGGGACAAACAGTGAGTTCCAACTTTGGAACCATTGATGCAGCCCAATATAATATTGAACAATTAATACATGCCGGGATTTCCAATGATCTTTTTTCCAGTAGGAATATTACGCTGCAGAAGGAAGAAGAGAATTTGTTGCAGGAGTTGTCCAATGAAAGTTTCAATGCTTATAACCGGCTCAAAAATCATCCTGATTTTGTAGACTATCTTTCGCATATCAGCCCGATAAATTTTTACAGCGAAACTAATATCGGAAGTCGCCCTGCAAAACGTGGCAGTACAAATAAGCTCGATTTAAAAAGTTTGAGGGCCATTCCATTTGTTGGGGCATGGAGTCAGCTGAAGCAAAATGTAACAGGGTTTTATGGTGTTGGCGCAGCCATACAAAAACTGGAAAAAGATGGACACTTTAATAAGATAAAATCATTGTATCAAAATTCATTATTTTTTAAAACACTTATGGATAATTGTGAAATGGCCATGAAGAAATGTTTCTTCCCATTAACGGAATATTTATCTAAAGATGATAAATATGCAGAGATATGGAACATGATTTTTCAGGAGTATACACTTACAGAAAAATATCTTTTTCAGCTTAGCGGTAAAAATGAATTGATGGCTGATTATCCTGTTGAGCAATTATCAGTCGGCATGCGGGAAAGAATTGTTTTGCCATTGGTAACCATCCAGCAATTTGCCATTTCACATATTCGGGAGATAGAAAAAGAGTTAGTAAAAAATCCTTTAAAAGAAACTTATGAAAAACTGGTGATACGTTGTTCGTTTGGTATTATCAATGCCGGCAGAAATTCTGCGTAAGTTTATTTTTTAATATGCTTATTCAATTTATTTACAATTTCCAGATCATTTAGTGATAAAGCTTCCCACCACTCATCGGTAACATCATCTAATCTATATTCACTGTAGATGTCATAATCTCCATTTTCATCGATCTCGTAAAAACAATTATTCAAAGTATCTAATACACTGTTTACCGATTTCAATTCTACAAATAACAACCTGCTGACTAATTTTTTATTAGTTTTTTCTTCAAGAAATTCAACTCTTTTTTCAAGATCTGTAATTTTATCATCCCTCCATGCTAAAAAGATACACGCAATTAAAATAACAAAAATGATAATTAGTGTTGTGAACATTTCAAATCCTGATTTAAAAATTCATAAAATTTAATATTCTCTTTACAAATTTAACTTTCAAAAAGTACATCTTAATTTTCCTCCTGTTAAAAAGCCCTCCATAGAAATGGACGGCTTCAACGATTGCTTACCATATAAAAAATTTGCAGTAATTTATTTTAATATTAACCCAAAGCCATATTAGGTGAAATTGTTCGCCGTTGCTGATTTAAGATTGTGTTTTTTATAGAGATGGTTTTATCAATTATTACAAAATAAATAAAACTTAATACCATTGATAAAATAAGACTTACTAAAATTGAGATCTTTGCAATATCACGATAGGCCTCACTTTGATATGCAAGAGTTGTAGTAAAAATTGACATTGTAAATCCAATACCGGCAAGTGAACCCATGCCTATCAATTGTTTTAAATTGGTATTGATCGGCAACTTTGCAATTTTAAGCCCGATCATTATCCTGCTAAAAAGAAAAATACCAACAGGCTTACCAATTACTAAACCAGTAATAACGCCAACACTGATAGTACTTTTTAGTGCGCCAATTATATCAGAAGGAATTAAAATGGCAGTATTTGCCAGCGCAAAAAGGGGCAGTATGAAAAAATTTACAGCTTTATGAATCGCCTTTTCCAGTTTAGGTAAAGAATTTACCGGCATGGCAAAAGCAACAAGCACACCACTTATGCTGGCTTCAATACCGGAATTAAAAATTACATACCACAAAATAACTGATAATAGTAATTGAATAATTCCGGGCTTGATCCTGCGCAAATTGCAAAGCCAGAGAGCTGCATAAATAAAAGTACCGATTAACAGGAGCATCCACTTTATTGTACTGCCGTAAAATAACGCAATAACAACAATAGCTCCCAGGTCATCAATAATTGCAAGCGCCATTAAAAATATTTTCAGACTGGCAGGCACACGTTTTCCAAAGAGAGATGCAATGCCAAGTGAAAAGGCAATATCAGTTGCTGTAGGTATTCCCCAGCCATGCACAAATCCTGAATGAATATTAAATGAAATAAAGATTAATGCGGGAACAACCATTCCACCCAAAGCTGCACCAAAAGGCAGTATTGCTTTTTTAAAACCTGCAAGTTCACCATTCACTAATTCTCGTTTTATTTCCATTCCGGCAAATAAAAAAAAGATCGCCATTAAAAAATCATTGATCCATTTTAAACCGGAATGAGGAAGATTAATTGCTAAACCATAATGAATATCAGCATTCCAGATTGATCTGTACCATTCGCCATTACCAATGTTGGATATAGTTAGAGATAGTGCAGTACAAAATAATAAAAGAATCCCCGTACACCTGCTGTCAGCGATGAAAAACAGTAATGGATCAATTGCTCTTTTAATAAACCTGTTCATCTTTAATTTCTAACGATTGAAAAATTTTAAAAAATCATGCTGCCGAAAATTCAACAGTATGATTTAATATTATTAATCTACATAACCATGCACGCCCATTTCAGGAATATCGAGACCTGCAACTTCAACTTCAGGAGAAACCCTGATGGGTGTTATCTTATTTGAAATTTTGAAGAATAAGTACATCACTACAAAAACGAAGATCATACAGGTAACTACTCCTATCAGTTCGGCAATAAACTGTTTGCCATCACCATAAAATAATCCTTTAACTGTGCCCGGCACGCCATTCCAGCCATCGCCATAAGATCCATCTGCGAAAAGACCTAAGGCAAGACAACCCCATGCACCATTGGCTCCATGTACTGCAAATGCACCAACAGGATCATCAATTTTTAATTTTCTATCAACAAAATTGTAAACAACTATTACCAGAATTCCTGCTATCGCACCAATAATAACTGCTGAAATAGAATTTACAAATGCACAAGGGGCAGTAATAGCTACAAGCCCTGCCAGTAAGCCATTGCACAGCATTCCGGGGTCGGGCTTCTGACCTTTTGCATACATAAAAAGCAAAGCTGATAAAGTACCGGCTGTTCCGGCCATCATTGTATTTACTGCAACTACACCAATACGTAAATCTCCGCCGGCTAAAGTTGAACCGGGATTAAATCCGAACCAGCCAAGGGCCAGAATGAATGTACCCAGGATTGCCATTGGTATATTATGCCCGGGGATCGTATTCACCTCTCCATTCGGGCCATACTTACCTATGCGTGGACCAATTACAATCGCACCCGCTAAGGCCGCCATTCCACCTACAAGATGTACTACAGAAGATCCTGCAAAATCAACATGGCCATGTCCTAATCCAAAATTAGCTCCGAGCATTGCCAGCCATCCGCCACCCCAAACCCAATTGCCGAAAAGAGGATACACGAACATAGAAATGAATAATCCAAAAAGGAGGAATGATTTGAAAGACCATCTTTCTGCCATAGAACCTGTGGGAATGGTAGCAGTGGTATCCATGAATACCATCTGGAAAAGAAATAATACGAATACGCCCACATCATACACTTTGCTGTTAAGGAAAAAGCCTACTGAACCAACTATTCCGAAATCTTTTCCAAAAAGATGAATTACATATTCATGTGGAATAACACCAGGTGCCCCACCTAAAGTAACTGCGTTCAATGCTCCGCCAAACATGAATGCAAAACCACAAATCCAGAAACCTATCATTCCTATAGCATACACTAAAAAGTTCATGCCCATTGTATGGGCAACATTTTTCTTTTGTGTAAAACCTGTTTCCACTAATGCAAAACCTGCCTGCATAAACATTACAAGAAACCCACAGATCAATGTCCACATGATGTTGATGGAAATCTTATTGTGGCCGGCTGTTGCCGCTATTTCCTCAACTGTAGGCTTTCCGGCAGTGGCAGCAGTAACATCATTAATTGTTCCGGTATTTGCTCCTGTTGCATCCTGAGCCAGCGAAGGAAATGCAATTGCAACAAAAATAAATATTGCAAGTACGGAGAATATTTTTATTAATTTTCTGTAACCAAATTTATTTGTGTCTTGTAATTGCATAACAAAGAGTTTAAGAGTTTTGATAATAATAAAATGTGGTTAAAAATGGTATACAGCTGCGATTAAGAAATTACCATTTGATTTTGTACCAGTGGTTTCATTAGATTTTCTAAAAATTTCTTTGCTTGCATTTTCAAACCTTACTTCCGGAATAATCACTAGGTTATCAATTCTGAAGTTTGCCGAAAGGGTTGTTTCAAACACACTGCCACCAACCGGATATGTCGCGAATACATTTTGCTGTTTATCATCATTAAAGTATTCGGTACGAAGTGTAAGTCCGAATAAACTGGTAGGATCATAATTAAAATAAAGGCCACTGCACCACCAGTTTTGCGAATCTCCATATTTACCGGTTTTTTGATATTTATTAAATGCTACACTTCCAATATAAAGTATGTTGAATTTATCGCTAAACTTTTGTGTAAGGATAGCTTCCAGTTGAGAAACTTTGGCAGTATCGGTTGGCCGTTTGCCTGAAAAATAATTTATATAAGCTTTGAATCTGTCATTAGGAGCAAATGAGTACTGGGCGAGTAGATATTTTTTTGCATTATTAAATGTTTTATAATCGTTAGGATTAGCAACACCAAGCATAAATCCATGTTTCCCAAACGTAGCATCAGCTTTTATACCGGTGTGAAAGAACGGACCCCAGGTAAACATGTACGACATACTATAGTTCCGGTTAGCATCCGGCTCAAATATTTCATTATCAAAATGAGTAGCCCAGTCACCTGCTGTAAACTTTATATCTTTCCATGGTGAATAAGAAACATACAATTGCCTGATGGCGGCACGTGTACCTGCATCATTGTATGAAAATTCTTCGCCTCGTTTGCCAAATGCCAGCTCAGCTACCATATCTATTTTATTACCGGTATGCTCAATTTTTACACGGGCTGCACCAAGCTCAAAAGAATTATGGGAGTTGGTAAAGCTGGTTTTATTATTACTGGCTTGTTTATTAAAATCGTATTTGTAATAAACATCTACAGAACCGGAAATAACGGTTTTAGGTTTGGATTCTTCTGCAACCGTTGTTGTTGTAGCAGAATCACTTTTTGTTTGTGCAATTGAGTTGGTTTGGGCAAAACCAAAATAAAATGTGCTTAATACTACGCATGTAGTCAAAAATTTTCTTAACATTGTTTTAGATTTAAAGATTCAACAATTGGGTATAGCTGATTAACTTTTCTCAGAAGTTAATTAATTCGGCTATACCCTTTTCTTCTTCTGTTAAAGCACCATTATTGTGTTTTACCAATAAGGTGCCTTGTAAATATTTCTCATTATGTTGTGTAGCATCTAATCCTAATTCTTCATCTGCAGCGCTAACTCTCATGGGCATTATTAAATTAATAAGTTTAAATATGCCATAAGAAACGGTGAAGCTGTAGGCCACTACAATTCCCAGTGCCTTTACCTGTGTGAAAAAGAAAGAGGGATTTCCATAAAACAAGCCATCATTACCACCACTATTTATATTTTTTGTTGCAAAAATTCCTGTCATTAACATACCAACCATACCGCCAATTCCATGGCATGGAAATACATCGAGTGTATCGTCAAGAATAGATTTTGATTTATAATAAACAGCAATGTTAGAAATGAGGGCAGCAACGGCACCGATAAAAATACTTTGAGGAATAGCAACAAAACCTGCAGCCGGAGTAATTGCAACTAATCCCACAACGGCCCCGATACAAAATCCCAATACAGAGGGTTTTTTCCCTTTTAATACATCGAAGAACATCCATGCTAAACCTGCTGCTGCTGCTGCGGTATTGGTTGTTGCAAATGCAGAAACAGATAAAGCATTTGCTCCTCCGGCAGATCCGGCATTAAAACCAAACCATCCAAACCAGAGAAGGCCGGTTCCAATTAAAACGTAAGGAATATTTGAAGGTGGAATTTCTTTATTTTCTAAATGAACTTTTCTGCGTTTTAAAACCAATGCTCCTGCTAAAGCGGCACAACCAGCCGAAATATGCACAACAGTACCACCTGCAAAATCCAATACTCCCATTTTAAACAGGAAGCCTTGTGGATGCCACGTCCAGTGTGCAATAGGAGCATATACTAACAGGCTAAATAAAACTATAAACAATATATAAGATGAAAAACGGATTCTTTCTGCTACAGCACCTACTACCAGACTTGGCGTTATAATAGCAAACATCAACTGAAAAAGTGCAAATAACATTAGCGGAATAGTTGGAGCTAAACTCCATGGTGCACCTGAACCTACACCTTTAAAAAAAAGATGGGTAAGTGGATTACCAATAAAGCCTCCAATTGAATCACCAAAGCAAAGACTATAGCCAACTGTAACCCATAAAATACTTACTATACCTGTAGCTACAAAACTTTTTATCATTGTGGAAAGCACATTTTTTCTGTGTACCATACCACCATAAAAAAAGGCAAGGCCCGGTGTCATTAGAAAGACGAGAGCTGTAGCTACAATAATCCAGGCAATATCAGCAGAATTGTATTTTCCTCCATCAACAAAATTAGCGACGGATGGGATAAAAATTGCTGCGATTGCAACGACCATTAAAACGGTAAACGGTAATGCCTGGCTTAAAGTAATTTTTTTCATTTTAATTAATTTTGTTTAATTATTGTAATATTATTCATTTTTGACCATAAAGTAACCGATTATTATATATATAATTTATTATAATATAATACCTATAAATTATAAGTTTCTGATTATTAGCATATTATAAAATTTTTTAACATTTTAATATTTCTATTGTGGATAAAAACATTAAATATAAATAATTTATATATAACTTTTAAAATTCTAAAAAAAAATTGATTACAAATAAGTTAGAGAAGTAGATTTTCGTCTTTTGATTCTAATAGTGAATAGCCCATGAGGTATTCATCTATTTTACGGGCACATTCTCTTCCTTCAGAAATTGCCCAGACTACTAGAGATTGGCCACGGCGCATATCACCGGCAGTAAATATTTTGGAGATATTTGTACAGTAATAATCTTCTGTTGCTTTAACGTTACCTTTTTCATCCAGCTCAATTTCCAAATGATTTAAAAGCCCTTCATGCTGAGGATGAACAAAACCCATGGCCAATAAAGCAAGTTCACATGGGATTTCTATTTCACTACCAGCTACTTCTACAAATTGCGCCGGTTTACTTTCTTCGGTAAATTTCCATTCAAGATCAACAACTTTTATGGCCTTAAGATTTCCATTTTCATCACCAATAAACTCCTTAGTAGCAATTGCCCAATGACGCTGAACACCCTCTTCATGAGAACTTGTTGTTTTTAATGTCATTGGATAAGTAGGCCAGGGCATAAATGGAGTACGGTCATCGGGAGGTTTAGGTAATAGTTCAAATTGTGTAACAGATAAAGCTTTATGACGGTTTGATGTTCCAACGCAATCACTTCCTGTATCTCCGCCTCCAATTATAACAACGTTTTTACCGGTCGCAAAAATGTCTTCTTCTTTTATTTGAAGATTGGATACTCTTTTATTTTGCTGTGTTAAAAAGTCCATTGCAAAATGAATTCCTTTTAATTCTCTTCCCGGAATTTTTAAATCTCTTGGAATTGTTGAACCACCTGCTAACACTAAAGCATGATATTCACGCAACAAATCATTTATGTTTACATCAATTCCCACATTTGCATTGCATTTAAACACAATACCTTCTTCTTCCATTAATTTTATTCTTCTGTCAATAACCCATTTTTCTAATTTAAAATCGGGAATACCATAGCGTAGTAAACCGCCGGGAGTATCATCTCTCTCAAAAACTACAACATTATGACCTGCAGAATTTAATTGTGCCGCAGCTGCAAGACCGGCAGGCCCTGAGCCAATTACTGCTATTTTTTTACCAGTGCGAACGTGCGGAATTTTTGGTTGAACATAACCTTTATCAAAAGCGATTTCTATTATATGCTTTTCAATTTCTTCAATAGTAACTGCAGGGGCATTGATGCCCAGCACACATGAACTTTCACAAGGAGCAGGACATATTCTGCCGGTAAACTCAGGAAAGTTATTCGTAGAGGAAAGAATATCGTATGCTTCTTTCCAGCTTTTACGATATACAGCATCATTAAATTCGGGAATTATATTTCCTAATGGACAACCTTGATGACAGAATGGTATTCCGCAATCCATACAGCGGGCTGATTGCTGGTTAAGTTTCTCATCAGTATATCTTTCAATAAATTCGTTGAAATCATTTACCCTCTCCTGCGCAGGACGCTTTGCAGGAGCTTCTCTTGTAAATTCTAAAAATCCTGTTGGCTTTCCCATAATACCCAACCCTAAAGGGAAGTTTTTGTTTTATAATTGTTATTACTTGTGTTTGTGATGCCTTCTTTAAATTCCACATTTTGAAGTTTAGATTGCTGCAACACTTTCTTATAATCTGTAGGGAATACTTTTACAAAATTTTTCAGCTGATTCTCAAAATCATTCAACACAAACTTTGCGACAGTACTATTAGTGTATTGATAATGTTTGCTGATCATTTCATGCAGGAATCTTTCATCATTATTTTCAAGCATGTCGAGATCAACCATTTCTTTATTGCAAAGCAAATCAAACCGGCGTTGTACATCATAAACGTAAGCAATACCTCCACTCATTCCTGCTGCAAAATTTCTTCCCGTTTCTCCAAGAATAATAACATTACCCCCAGTCATATATTCGCAACCATGGTCGCCAACACCTTCTGCCACTACGTTTGCGCCGGAGTTACGAACTGCAAAACGCTCACCTGCTTTGCCCCTTATAAATACTTCACCTGATGTGGCACCATACAATGCTACGTTGCCTACGATAATATTTTCTTCAGGAATAAAGCCCGCATTTTTTGATGGGTAAATAATAAGTTTTGCGCCACTCAATCCTTTACCGAAATAATCATTTGCATCGCCTTCCAGTTCCAGTGTTACGCCTTTTGTATTAAAAGCTGCAAAACTTTGCCCGGCAGTACCCGTAAATTTAAAATGGATTGTATCGTCTGGTAATCCATTTGCTTTATACTGTTTTGTAATTTCATTAGATAAGATAGTTCCTGTTGTTCTATCAGTATTTTTTAAATTAAATTCTGCAAATATTTTTTGCTGATTATTTAATGCAGGTTGTGCAGCTTCTAATAATTTCCAGTCAAGTACTTCACTCAATCCATGATCCTGTTCTTCTGATTTATATAGTCCTGTATACTCTGATGCAGGCTCTTTATATAAGATAGGGGATAGATCCAGGTTTTGGAATTTCCAATGATCAATGTTCTCTCTTCTTTCTAAATAATCAACCTGGCCAACCATTTCATTAATAGTTTTAAAGCCTAGTTCAGCCATTATCTCTCTTAGCTCCTCCGTTAAAAATTTAAACAGATTAACTACATGATCCACTTCACCGGTATATCGTTTACGCAATTCAACATCCTGTGTTGCAACGCCAACGGGGCAGGTATTTAAATGGCATTTACGCATCATGATACAGCCTTCAACTATTAATGCAGCCGTTGCCACTCCCCATTCTTCTGCACCCAATAAAGTTGCAATAGCAATATCACGACCGGTTTTTAACTGCCCATCAGTTTGTACTACAACGCGGCTTCTTAATTTATTTTTTACAAGTGTTTGATGTGTTTCTGCAAGCCCTAATTCCCATGGCAAACCTGCGTGCCTGATAGAACTTACAGGGGATGCACCAGTTCCTCCATCATGCCCGGAAATCAAAATTACATCAGCTTTTGCTTTAGCAACGCCTGCTGCAATTGTTCCTACACCTGCTTTAGAAACTAGCTTTACATTTATTCTTGCCTCCCTGTTTGCATTCTTAAGATCAAAAATTAATTGCGCCAGATCTTCTATTGAATAAATATCATGATGTGGGGGAGGAGAGATCAATCCAACACCAGGTGTTGCATGTCGTACTTTACCAATCCATTCATCAACTTTATGTCCCGGCAATTGTCCGCCTTCTCCGGGCTTTGCACCTTGTGCCATTTTAATTTGCAAGTCATCAGCTTCGGTTAAATATAAACTGGTTACGCCAAATCTTGCAGATGCTACCTGTTTGATCGCACTTCGCATAGAATCGCCGTTAGGTAATTTTTCATAACGGCTCTCATCTTCTCCCCCCTCACCTGTATTGCTTTTACCACCTAAGCGATTCATTGCAACAGCAAGTGTAGTATGAGCCTCCCATGAAATAGAACCAAATGACATTGCACCTGTTGCAAAACGTTTATAAATATTTTCCGCAGGTTCTACTTCCTCAATGGAAATAGAAGGACGTGTATGTTTGAACTGAAATAAACCTCTTAAGGTTGCTGCTTTTTCACTTTGATCATTTACAAGCTTTGAATATTTTTTGAAAGTATTATAATCATTTAATCTTGTTGAGTATTGGAGCAAATGAATGGTTTGCGGATTAAATAAATGAAATTCGCCCTTTCTTCTCCAGTCATAAACTCCGCCAACCTGTAAGCCATTTTCAGGTGCACTCACTTTATTAAAAGAGAGAAAATGTTTTGATAATGTTTCTGTTGCGATCTCATCGAGCCCCATTCCTTCAATTCTTGAAATGGCCCCGGTAAAATATTTATCAACAACTGATCTGTTCAATCCAATAATTTCAAAAATCTGCGCTCCCTGGTAAGACTGTAATGTAGAGATTCCCATTTTTGAAAATACTTTCAGCAAACCATCACAAACTGCTTTTATATAATTCTTTCTTAACTGATCCCATGAAAGATCTGTTTGCAGAGAACCATTCGCCCTCATATTACGAATGGTTGCCAGTGCCAGGTAAGGATTTATTGCTGTGGCACCAAATGCAACCAGGCAGGCAAAATGATGCACTTCCCATACATCGCCGGCTTCAATTACCAGCCCAACCTGACCACGCAAACCTTTTCTTATTAAATGATGATGAACAGCAGCCGTTGCTAATAAAGAAGGGATAGGCGCATGTTCTGAATCAATTGCCCTGTCGGATAGTATCAAAACTTCAAAGCCATCTTCAACCGCATCTACAGCATACCTGCATAAACGATCTAATCCTTTTTGCAATGAGCCCGGCTTACCATCTGCAATAAAATAGGTTTGTAAAGTTTTTGCCTGGAAGATCCCGGTATCAATACTGCGGAGCTTTTCAAGCTCTCTGCTTGGAAGTATCGGATGCTTTAGAGCAACCGCATGACAATGTTTTGGATCCTCATCCAGGAGGTTTCCATTATTACCTACGAAAGTAGCGAGGCTCATCACTAATTTTTCACGGATAGGATCGATCGGTGGATTGGTAACCTGTGCAAACAGTTGTTTAAAATAGCTGCTTAAATGTTGGGGCTGATCGCTGAGAACAGCCAAAGGCACATCAGTACCCATTGACCCTACAGGCTCCTTTGCATCTAAGGCCATTGGAGTAATGATAGAATGTAGATCCTCACGGCTATATCCAAATGCTTTTTGATATTTTAATACAGAACTATCAGAAAGATGTGTAAATGTTACTCTTGGTTCATCTAATTCATCAAGTCTTATTTTATATTTATTCAGCCAATCTCCATACGGTTTTTGCGAACATATTTTTTGTTTTAATTCTCCATCACTGATTATCCTTCCGTGCTCAAGGTCTACAACAAACATTTTTCCCGGCTGCAATCTTCCTTTTTCTTTTATTAATTCAGGAGCTATGGGTAATACACCGGTTTCCGAAGCCATAATAACCCTGTCGTCAGTAGTAAGGCAATATCTTGATGGACGAAGACCATTTCTATCCAAGGTTGCACCAATTATTTTTCCATCAGTAAAAGTGATAGATGCCGGCCCATCCCAGGGTTCCATTAATGAAGCATGAAATTCGTAAAATGCTTTTTTTACCGGATCCATTTGTTCATCACCATCCCATGCTTCCGGAATAAGCATCATCATCACATGAGGTAAAGATCTTCCACATAAGGTGAGCAATTCTATCATATTATCCAAACAGGCAGAATCCGATTGCTTGTCAGGAACAATTGGTAAAAGCATTTCCATTTCTTCTTTACTAAAAAAAGAAGAAATATAATTTCGCTCACTTGTTCTTAGCCAGTTTAAATTTCCCTGCAAAGTATTTATCTCGCCATTGTGCGCCATGTAACGAAAGGGCTGAGCAAGTTTCCATGATGGAAAAGTATTGGTGGCAAAACGTGAATGGATCAATCCGAAAGCTGAAACAATTCTTTTATTGCTGAGATCAGGAAAGTATGTGCGTAATTGAAGACTTGTAAGTTGTCCCTTGTAAATAACTGTTTTGTAAGATAATGATGCGATATAAAACCCAATTTCATCTTTACGCACTGTATTATTTATGGTTTGTGTAGCGTAGTTTTTTAGTACGAATAATTTACGCTCAAAGTCATCGGGATTATTTATATGATCAGGGCAAGCAATAAAAACCTGTTCGATCTCTGGTTCTACTGATAAGGCTGTAAGCCCGATATCATCAGTATTTACAGGCACTTTACGATACCCTATAATTTCTAACCCCAGTTTTTCTGCCGAACGGTTAAATATATCTCTGCATTCTTCTTTTAAACGGATATCTTTTGGAAAAAATAAAACACCTACTGCATATTTACCATAAGCAGGCAAATGAATTCCGAGCTTTAAACATTCATCAAAGAAAAATTCATGAGGAGTTTGTATAAGGATACCTGCACCATCACCAGTGTTGTTTTCGCAACCGCATGCGCCGCGATGCTCCATATTTTCTAAAATGGTTAAGGCATCGGAAACAATCTGGTGACTCTTGTTACTTTTTATATTAGCAACAAAACCGATTCCGCATGAGTCATGTTCAAATTGAGAAGAGTATAAACCTTTTGTTGCCATAATTTAATAATAAAATGCTTACTACATTATTAATAACTTCCTTCTAATTTTTAAGATAAAAAGTAAAGCAAATCAATTACGGTGTTTTTAATTTTCCTTGTTTTGATTAGTCAGCAGTTACTTCCGAAATTATCCATAAAATGTGGCGGGATGAAATTAAATATATACTGCTATTACATTGTGTAACATTCTATATTTTAGTAAAGATACAATACTGGCAAGGGTTTTAGAAGAAATTAATTACAATGTCCAAATGGTTGATTATTCGGCCTAAAAGCCCTGAAAAGGATAGATAATTACATTTAGATGTTAAGCCATAATGTATATTTGTTTAGGAGTGTGAATTTTTTGATCAAACATTTGCATAAAATATTCTGTTTCTTTTTAAGGGCTTATCTTAATATTGCTCTATACGATCGCTTGCCATTTTAAATTAATCTCAACATTTGTTATGCACTTAACACCAAGAGAAAGTGAAAAATTACTTTTATTTCTTGCAGGAGAACTGGCAGCGAAGCGAAAAGCGAGAGGGTTAAAATTAAATTATCCTGAATCTATAGCCTTTATCAGCAGTCACCTGCAGGAGGCGGCCCGCGATGGAAGATCGGTGGCAGAGCTTATGCAGTATGGAAGTACAATATTATCACGCAATGATGTAATGGAAGGCATTGCAGAAATGATACATGAAATACAAATAGAAGCCACTTTTCCTGATGGAACAAAACTGGTAACAGTGCATGATCCGATCAGGTAAATTTTTCTAAAATTGGCTAACTTAAAACCTACAACGTAAAACTTATAACTCAAATGATACCTGGAGAATATATTTTATTAAAAGAAAATATTGAATGCAACATTGGCAGAACAACAATTAAAATAATAGTTGTTAATACAGGTGACCGTCCTGTGCAGATCGGATCGCACTATCATTTTTTTGAAGTGAATAAGCAGATGGAGTTTGATCGTGCTAAAGCTTTTGGTATGCGTTTGAATATTGCCGCAGGCACTGCTGTTCGCTTTGAGCCGGGTGAAGAAAAAAACGTAGAGCTGGTAACATTTGGAGGCAGGCGTATCATTCATGGATTTAATAATCTTACAAATGGCAATACCGAAAATGGAGTGAGCAAACAACAACTAAAAAATTTATCTGACCAAAATTTTAAAAACAATACTGCATGAGCCTTCACATAAACAGGATAAAATATGCCAACATGTATGGCCCGACTACCGGCGATAAAATACGTTTGGGTGATACTGACCTTATAATTGAAATAGAAAAAGATTTTACAGTTTATGGTGATGAGGCAAAGTTTGGCGGAGGAAAAACAATTCGTGATGGCATGGCACAATCTGCTACAAAAAAACGTGATGAAGGCGTTTTAGATTTTGTAATAACAAGTGTGATGATCATTGATCACTGGGGAATTGTAAAAGGCGATATAGGAATTAAAGATGGAAAAATTGTTGGCGTTGGAAAAGCAGGAAATTCTGATACCATGGATGGTGTAGACAATAATATGATCATCGGCGCATCAACAGAAGTGCATGGGGGCGCAGGTTTGATAGCAACTGCAGGCGGTATTGATACGCATATTCATTTTATTTGCCCGCAATTAATTGATCATGCTTTGTTCAGTGGGATTACAACTATGATAGGTGGAGGCACGGGCCCTGCCGATGGAACCAATGCAACAACTGTTACTCCCGGTGCATGGAATATTCAAAAAATGCTGGAAGCCGCAGACGCATTTCCAATGAACCTGGGATTTTTAGGCAAAGGAAATTGTGCATCTATTGCACCGCTGGAAGAACAAATTGAAGCCGGTGCATTAGGATTAAAAATTCATGAAGATTGGGGAAGCACACCTGCTGTAATTGATGCGGCACTAAAGGTTGCGGATAAACATGATGTGCAGGTTGCCATTCATACTGATACATTAAATGAGGCGGGGTTTTTAGAAAGTACTATTGAAGCGATCAATGGAAGAGTGATTCATACTTATCATACCGAAGGCGCTGGTGGCGGGCATGCCCCGGATATTATTAAAGCTGCAATGTATCCGAATGTTTTACCTTCTTCTACAAATCCAACCCGGCCATTTACAGTAAATACAATTGATGAGCATCTGGATATGCTGATGGTTTGCCATCATCTTGATAAATCAGTTCCGGAAGATGTGGCATTTGCTGATTCACGCATTCGCCCCGAAACAATTGCCGCCGAAGATATTTTGCATGACATGGGCGTGTTCAGTATGATGAGTTCTGACAGCCAGGCTATGGGTCGTGTTGCAGAAGTTATTACCCGTACATGGCAAACAGCAGATAAGATGAAAAAGCAAAGAGGTTTTTTGAAAGAAGACCAAAAAAATAATAATGATAATTTTCGGGTGAAGAGATATGTTTCCAAATACACTATTAATCCGGCGATCACTCACGGTATTTCTGAATATGTTGGTTCCATAGAACCTGGAAAGCTTGCTGACATTGTGTTATGGAAGCCGGCAATGTTTGGTGCAAAGCCGGAGATGATAATTAAAGGAGGAATGATTATAGCAAGCAGGATGGGAGATCCTAATGCATCCATACCAACGCCGCAACCTGTTATTTACCGCCACATGTTTGGCGCATATGGAAAAGCATTATACAAAACCTGTATAAGTTTTGTTTCCAAATTATCGCTGGAAAAAAATGTTGTCCAGAAATATTGTTTGCAAAAAATTATCCTGCCTGTAAAAAATTGCAGGAATATTTCTAAGAAAGATATGATCCACAATGATGCAACCCCGCAGATTGATGTGAATCCTGAGAACTATGAAGTAAAAGTAGATGGTGAACATATTACCTGCCAGCCTGTAGCGGTGGTGCCTTTGGCTCAACGGTATTTTTTATTTTAAAAATTAAGGTATGCTCATTCAACAAAAAATTGGGAATATAAATTCGTTTGAAATAAATGACCGAAGCATTGATCATCTGAAATTAGAATGGTATGAAACCAATAAGCGCATTTTACATAAACGTACAGAATCAGGCAAAGAAATAACGATTAAATTTTTAAAAGAAAATCAGGATCTTACTGAAGGCGATATTATTTACCAGGACAGCGAAAGTATTATCATTATTGATATTGTGCCTTGCGATGTAATTATTATTCGTCCAAAAACAATGCATGAGATGGCTTCTGTTTCTTATGAAATAGGCAACAAGCATTTGCCATTATTTTTTCAGGGTGATGAATTATTAGTGTCATTTGAAGCTCCACTTTTTCGTATGCTGATTGCGGCCGGTTATGATGTAAAAGAGGGAAAAAGAAAACTAATTAATTCTCTCAGATCAACTGTTGCGCCACATGGCCATAGTGCAAATGGTGGAAGCTTATTTTCAAAGATCATGAAACTTACAACTTCTGCTGATGAATAATTTCCTGCTTAGTTTATTGCAACTCTCTGACCCTGCTTTACCAATTGGTGGTTATTCTCATTCTGCGGGATTGGAAACTTATGTACAACATGGAATTGTACATAATGTAAGCACCGCAAAGGATTTCATTACTGAGATGCTCACGCAAAACATTCAACACACTGATGCAGCCTTTGTTTCCCTTGCATATAATGCAGCAAATAAAAATGACATAAATAAAATTTTACAGCTTGATGAAGAATGTAACGCTGTGAAATTGCCGAAAGAAATACGGCAGGCAAGCCAGAAATTAGGAATGAGATTAATGAAAATATTTGAACCTGTTTATAACGATTTCATTTCAGCAGAATACAAAAAAGCGATAGATACACAAATAGTTTTTGGCCATTACTGTATTGCATTTGGTTTGTATGCTCATGCATTTAAAATTCCAAAAGAAGATGCATTGACCGGGTTCTATTATAATGCAGCAGCCGGCTTTGTTACAAATTGTGTAAAGCTTGTTCCGCTTGGTCAACAGGATGGACAGGAGATATTATTTTCTTTACAACCATTAATAAAAAAGCTGGTTGAAAATACAATGCGTCCCGATAAAGAATTGATCGGTCTTTGTTGTACCGGCTTTGATATTCGTTGCATGCAACATGAGCAATTGTATTCCAGATTGTATATGTCATAAAGTAAACATTAAAAAAATAACCGCAGAGAAGCAAAGAAAATTGAGATTACGCAGAGATTCTCTGCGAAAACTCTGCTCCTCATGTTCTCCGCGGTAAAAATAAATAAGAAATGACAGAAAGAAATTATATAAAGATCGGTGTAGCCGGCCCCGTTGGTTCAGGCAAAACTGCATTGATCGAAAGGCTTTGCCGGCGTATGTTTGGCGAGTATAGTATTGGCGTAATAACAAATGATATTTATACAAAAGAAGATGCTGAATTTTTAACACAGAATAGTTTACTTCCGGCAGAAAGAATTATTGGTGTGGAAACAGGAGGTTGTCCTCACACTGCCATAAGAGAAGATGCAAGTATGAATTTAGAGGCTGTTGAAGAAATGGCAATTCGTATTCCTGATGTTGAAATTATTTTTATTGAAAGCGGTGGCGATAATTTGTCGGCAACATTCAGTCCCGACCTTGCAGATCTTACCATTTTTGTAATTGATGTTGCAGAAGGTGATAAAATTCCACGCAAAGGTGGCCCCGGAATAACAAGAAGTGATCTCCTTGTAATAAATAAAATTGATCTTGCTCCGTACGTATATGCCAGCCTTGATGTGATGGAACGTGATGCAAGACTTATGCGCAAAGGCAATCCTTTTGTGTTTACCAATTTAATGAGTATGCAGGGCTTGGATAGTGTAATAGACTGGATAAAAAAATATGCTTTAATGGAAGCCATTGATGAACCAATATTATTAAGATGATCTCTGCATTGCACATACAAACTGCATTGCGTGGCGATAAGACTTACCTGCAAAGGGCTTACTGCGATCAGCCTTTTAAAGTAGTTGATATTACCGAAGATAAAAAAGATAAAACACTGCAATTGATGCTGATGAATTCATCTCCGGGTATTTTGGATGGCGATGAATATAAAATGAAAATTGAATTGCAAAAAGATTGCTCATTACAACTTTCTACACAATCTTATCAACGATTATTTAGCATGAAAAATGGTGCTTCCCAAAATATAGAAGTCCATTTGGAACCTGGGTCTTCCTTTTATTTTATTCCACATCCCTCTGTGCCGCATGAGTCTTCTGTTTTTATTGGTAAGAATAAGATCTTTCTTTCTGCCGATTGCAGGTTGATCTGGGGAGAGATACTTACATGTGGAAGAAAATTAAATGGTGAAGTTTTTCGATATTCAAAATACCATGCAGTAACAGAAATATTTCTCAATAATAAATTGATCATCAAAGAAAACCTGATGATAAATCCTTCAAGGATAAACCTTAATGCCATCGGGCAATTAGAAGGATATACACACCAGGCAACATTGATCTATGTTAATGAAAATTTTTCTATAAATTATCTGACAGAGAAGATCACTGAATATTTATCCTCTCAAAATGAAATTACATTTGGCATTACTGTAGCGCCGGTAAATGGTTTGATAATAAGATTGCTGGGACAAAAGGCCGAACAATTGCATGATTGCCTGAAGATGATCGCAGAAAAAATCATTATCACTTCGCATACAAAAATTGAATATGCAATCTGAGATAACAGTTCTTATCATAGCTGCGATTACCGTTGCTTGTCTTCATACTGTTACAGGTCCTGATCATTATATTCCCTTTATTGCATTATCAAGGTCACGGGGCTGGTCATTTTCAAAAACAATTTTCTGGACCGTGTTCTGTGGTTGCGGACATGTATTGAGTTCAGTGCTGCTGGGGCTTGGCGGGGCTGCGATAGGTTGGTCGTTATCAAAAATAAGCTGGATGGAATCTGTTCGTGGCGGGCTTGCAGGATGGTTTATGCTTTTATTCGGATTGGTTTATGGAGTATGGGGATTATACCGTGCAAAGAAAAATAAACCACACAAACATTTTGATATGTATCAGGATGGATCAATGTATGTGTATGAACATAAACATGGAGAAACAGTAAAATCAACAGGCAGGCACAAGGTTACTCCATGGGTAATGTTCATTATTTTTCTTCTGGGCCCCTGTGAACCGATGATACCATTACTTTATTTTCCTGCTGCAAAAAATTCGTGGGTAGGCATGATGATCCTCATAATTGTTTATACAATCTGTACACTGGCAACCATGATCGTTATGGTGGTTTTAGGCTACTATGGGATCACGTTCATAAAAACCGAAAAGCTTGAGCGACATATTCATTCAATTGCCGGGCTTACTGTTTTCATTTGCGGAGCAGGAATGATTTTTATGGGATGGTAGAAGTTTTGGTAGCCCGCATTAGTTTTTCTTAGTCCGGAAATTTCAGAATGTCACTCACTTGTACTGTTTATACTTTGCGCTACTTCATCTCAACGGTACTTAAATACAACATCATTCAAAATAAATGTGCACAAATTTTACATCCCTCAACTATATATTTTTTTTAAAAAATAAAGACTGGTAAAGGCTTTCATGGCCAATTAATTACAACGCCCAATAATTTCTGTAAATGATTTTTAGCGAAAATGAACTTGTATTCTTATTAGTTTTAAAACTAATACCCTACCTTTATGGTAGACTTTTAAATTTCTATTTTTAATGAAGCGATCTTCTACAATGATATGTGTTTGCATTTATTGCTATTCAATGTGCTGTTGTTGATATAATGAAGTAAATCTTCAATTTCCATTAATTTTTTTTTGATTTTAAAGTCGCAGACAAAATACTAATATCATGTTTTTCACATTAAAAAATAAAGTATCCAAATTAGCAGATAAGGCGAAAGCAGTAAGCCTTGATGAGATGCTGAAATATGTGTCAGAGGAATTTAAAGATGAAGTTACTTTTTCTACAAGTTTTAGTTATGAAGACCAGGTAATAACTCACAAGATTGTAAGAGCCTCTCTTCCTGTCAGCCTTTTTACATTAGATACCGGCAGGCTTTTTCCTGAAACATATTCTGTTTGGAACGCCACTAACGAAAGATATTATACGCATATTAAGGCATACTATCCTGATCATTCATTAATTGAAAAATTTGTTGCAGAAAAAGGTCCTAATTCTTTTTATGAATCAGTTGAGAACAGGAAAGGGTGTTGTTATATCCGCAAGGTTGAACCATTAAAAAGAGCCTTGAAAGGTAATTCTATCTGGATCACTGGCCTTCGTGCAGAGCATTCATCGGATAGGCAGGATATTCCACAGATTGAATGGGACGAAATTAATAATGTAATTAAATACCATCCGCTTCTTCACTGGACGTTCGATGAAGTAAAAGAAAATATCAGGCAAAATAAAATACCATACAATTCATTACACGATAAAGGTTTTGTTAGCATAGGATGTGCACCATGTACAAGAGCAATCAAGCCCGGTGAAGATTTCAGGGCAGGAAGATGGTGGTGGGAAGAAAGTGATAAGAAAGAATGTGGGTTGCATGTTCATGTTGTAGATTAAAATTTAGAATGAATAAAAATAAAAGATGAGCAGGTATCATTTAGATTATTTAGGACAACTGGAATCAGAAGCCATTCACATTATGCGTGAAGTGGCGGGCCAGTTTGAGCGCCCGGCATTGCTGTTTTCCGGTGGCAAAGATTCTATTACGCTGGTTCACCTGGCATTAAAAGCATTTCGTCCCGGAAAATTCCCCTTTCCTTTAGTACATATTGATACGGGCCATAACTTCCCTGAAGCATTGGATTTCAGAGATGAGCTTGTAAATAAAATTGGAGAAAAACTTATCGTTCGTAAAGTAGAGGATACTATTAAAGAAAAAAATCTTACAGAGCAAAAGGGAAAATTTGCAAGTCGTAATGCACTGCAAACATATACCCTGCTTGATATTATTGAAGAGTTCAAATTTGATGCACTCATCGGCGGTGCAAGAAGAGATGAAGAAAAAGCAAGAGCTAAGGAAAGAATATTTTCTGTAAGAGATGAATTCGGTCAATGGAATCCAAAGCTTCAGCGACCCGAATTATGGAATACTTACAACGGGAAAATTCATAAAGGAGAAAATGTTCGTGCATTTCCTATCAGCAACTGGACAGAACTTGATGTATGGAATTATATACGAAGTGAAAAAATTGATCTGCCTTCCATTTATTTTTCTCATGAAAGAGATGTGCTGGAACATGAAGGTCAGTTGGTGGCAGTATCAGAATTTATAAAACTGGAAGAAAGCGATGTGATATTAAAAAAGAAAGTACGGTACAGAACAGTTGGTGATATGACGTGTACCGCTGCTGTGGAATCAAATGCAACGGGTATTGATGATATTATTAACGAGATAATTGCAACTAAAACAAGTGAAAGAGGCGAAACAAGAATTGATGATAAAGTTTCGGAAGCAGCAATGGAAGACAGGAAGAAGAGCGGATATTTTTAATGTGAGTGGTGAGTTGGGAATTAGATTTAACGATTCGCTACTTACAACTGACTACTGACTACTGACAACTCACAATAACAAACTATGGATATTCTAAGATTTATTACTGCAGGAAGTGTTGACGATGGAAAGAGCACTTTGATCGGACGTTTATTGTACGATAGTAAATCTATTTTGATTGATCAGCTTGAAGCGATTGAAAAACAAAGTAAAAACAGGGAAGAAGGAGAGATTGATCTTGCATTGCTTACCGACGGCCTGCGTGCAGAAAGAGAGCAGGGAATTACGATTGATGTTGCGTATAAATATTTTTCTACCCCTAAACGCAAGTTCATTATCGCGGACGCTCCCGGTCATATTCAATACACACGTAACATGGTTACAGGCGCATCTAATTCTGAGCTTGCAATTATTTTAGTGGATGCAAGAAACGGTGTGGCAGAGCAAACACGGCGCCATTCTATCATTACTTCTTTGCTTAACATTCCGCATGTAGTTGTAGCTATCAACAAAATGGATCTTGTAAATTATTCTCAGGATGTTTATAACAATATTGTAATTGATTTTGAAAAAGTAGCAAGCTCACTTGGACTTAAGGATGTAAAGTATATTCCAATCAGCGCATTAAATGGAGATAATATAGTTGACAAGTCTGAAAATTTTTCCTGGTATGAAGGTGAATCATTATTACATCATTTGGAAAATGTTGAACTCGATTCTGATATCAACCTTACCGATGCAAGATTTTCTGTTCAGTATGTAAT
>JAYVEA010000292.1:0-2954 GCA_043749085.1 Chitinophagales bacterium | reverse complement strand
ACCCTGGTTTATTTACTGTAAACAGTTGCGAAGCTGCTAAAGCATAATCTGTTTTATCGTTCCAGTTAGCATAGCCAATGTCAATAATAAACTGTGCTGTATTTACATTGGAATGTTTCTGACTTTCGTGGTTGCCAATTGTTACAGTCGTTTGTCTGCGTCTTTGATCGGGAGAATCTTTTTTTATGATGATCATACCACCAATGCGAATTGTATCTGTCTGTGTAGTTCTTATTGAGTCTCTTCTTGTGGAATCAGTTTGTGCCAACAATGTTATTGATATAAAACATGGTACAATCATTACATATATCCGTTGCATAATTACTTTTTATTTTGACTTGTTAGAGCTTTTAATTTTGTTCATCCTTTGCTATTTCTACATTTCCGATTTTTAAACTATTCTTCAAAGGAATTTTTCTTTCAATGGCACGCTTTACTTTTTTAAAGAAATTACCAACTTTACTTTTCCTGAATTCCTCGGAAGTGATATTATAAAAAACATAGTTCTCACTTTTCCCTTCCGCATCGGCAATGTAAGAGGCTGGCTGAGCATAATTATTATTTTGCGGTATAGTTGTTTTTGCAACTGCCCTGTTATTAGGCTCCAATGGAGTGTTACCCTGTGGCGGAAGATTATTAACGGGTTTAGGCAGTTCGTTTTTATCCGGCACATTCGTTACAACAAGGTCTTCCTTTTTCTGTTCGGTATTTTCATTCACCCCGGGCTTTTTATTATTTGGCTGAATATTTTTTACCGTTATATTTTGAACCTGTTGTTTTTGTATTGGATTATCAAATTGCTTTTGATGTATAATTTGTAAAGTTTGTTTTTGATTGTTATCAGTCTTTACAAGATTTTTACCGTTGTGTTTTTGCTCCACAGGCTTAACAGGAATGTTTGTGGGTAGAGTATTTTGATTGATAACAATAACCGGTTCTGTTTTATTCTTTTGCAGGTAACTTATTCCTGTCCATAATCCAATTCCTAATAAAACAGCGGCGGCCAATGCTTTCCAGCGAAATGGAATTACTTTACTGTCATCTTCTTTTTTATACAATGAGCTTTTATCAGTAAAAACAATTGAAGTATCAGGCTGGCAAGTTACCTGCTGCAATAAAGTGAACTCTTTTTGCAAAGAAGGATTTGATAGAACAAATTTTTCTGTTTCTTCTATTTCAGGTAAGCTCAACTCATTATCAGCATACAGCAAAAATATTTCTTCGTAATTGGGTTGATTTATAAATTCTTCTTTTCTGAATAAAGAATTTTTATCATCCAGTGTAATATTATTATCAGCTTTTATAACAGATTGTTGAAGGATTATAAATTCCTCTTCCAGATCAGGATGTTGCTTAACAAACATCTCCACTATATTTTTTTCATATGCAGATAATTCCTTATCAGCATACAGCAAAAAATATTCTTCGTAATTATCCCTGT
This sequence comes from Chitinophagales bacterium, assembly GCA_043749085.1. Taxonomy (GTDB): domain Bacteria; phylum Bacteroidota; class Bacteroidia; order Chitinophagales; family Chitinophagaceae; genus Ginsengibacter. The sequence goes on along the minus strand of JAYVEA010000292.1, from coordinate 1,513 downwards.
TGATGTTCATAGTGTTTACTTTATATCACATTTTCTTTTCTCACTAAATAATTTTTTAATTGCAGCCTTGCCCTGTGCAGGTAAACTTTCACCTGGCTTTCACTTAATCCCGTTATTTGTCCGATCTCCTGATAGCTGTATCCTTCATAATCTTTTAATAATACAAGGCTTCGTTGTGTTTCGCCCAATTTATGTAAAGCCTCATCCAATATTTTTTTTACATTATGCTGTTGCCTGTCGATGATCCCTGCCTCTGCCTTAAATTCCTCCTGCAATGTTATTCTTTTTTGTTTCCTTATATGATCGATCATCTGGTGATATGCAACCGTAAACAGGTATGATTTACTTCTTTCATTATCCACCTGCTCCCTGTTTATCCAAAGCTTTTCAAATGCAGTTTGCACCACATCCTGCGCATCTTCTTTACGCCCCAGATTTTTAAGAATAAAGCGATAAACATTATCAGCATACCTGCTCACACATTCATTATAGTGTTTCTCGGTCATTAGTGGCAATTTACAATTACTCTGATAAGCATTGATTTATAGTTATACGAAGTGCTAAAGCAAAAAGTTACAATAAGATAAAATTATTCTCACCGTTATGAATTTACATCGGTTTTCTCATTTTCGTGTAGGTTTGCTGTTGCAAATAATGTAAAATGAATAAAAATCTTGTTGATAGGATCGCTTCTGAATTGGAGGAGATAAAAGTGGCAGGTCTTTATAAAAATGAAAGAATAATTGAGAGCGAACAGGGGGCAGAAATTATTGTAAACGGAAAAAAGGTTTTAAATTTTTGTGCGAATAATTACCTCGGTTTATCCTCACATCCCAAAGTAATTAAGGCCGCTAAAAAATATATTGATAAAAGAGGTTATGGACTTAGCAGTGTTCGTTTTATTTGCGGCACACAGGATATTCATAAAGAGCTTGAAACAAAGATCTCACAATTTTTAGGAACTGAAGATACCATTTTATATGTGGCTTGCTTTGATGCAAATGGCGGCGTGTTTGAACCTTTATTTGGTGATGAGGATGCAATTATTTCCGATGCTTTAAACCATGCGAGTATTATTGATGGAGTCAGATTATGTAAGGCGCAACGGCTGCGCTATGAGCATAATAATATGGAAGACCTCGAAAAAAAATTAAAGGAATCGGCAAACTTAAGAAGCAGGATAATTGTTACTGATGGCTCTTTCAGCATGGATGGAACAATTGCAAAGCTTGACGTTATCTGTGACCTTGCTGATAAATATGATGCCATTGTGATGATAGATGAAAGTCACTCCAGCGGCTTTTTAGGAAAAAATGGAAGAGGCACACATGAGTACAGGAATGTAATGGGAAGGATCGATATTATTACCGGAACATTAGGTAAAGCCTTAGGCGGAGCAAGTGGCGGGTTTACAAGTGGCAAAAAGGAAATTATTGAAATGCTTCGGCAACGAAGCAGGCCTTACCTTTTCAGTAACAGTGTTGCGCCGAGTATTGTAGGTGCTTCCATAGCA
>JAYVEA010000291.1:0-2987 GCA_043749085.1 Chitinophagales bacterium | reverse complement strand
CCTAATTGATGAGTTGGTTTTAAAAGGATATGAAAGGGGAAGAGATATTAAATACCTGGAATTAAAAGATGGCAAGCACGATATTGCAACATGGGGTAAAGCATTTCCTGAATTTTTAAAATGGGGATGGGGTAATAAATAAAAGCAATAAAAAAAGCCGTTTCAGTAATGAAACGGCTTGTATAATTTCAATTCTATTATTTTCCAAAAGCATATGCCAATCGTACAGCTAATGTATTAAATTTAGCTATACCGCCTGTGTAAAACAGACCTTTATATCCTACAAGTACATCAGAATTTGGGCTTAATTTAAAACCAACTCCCGCTACGTTTGTAAAAACACCACTCCATCCTTTTGAAAGACTAATTGAATAACCGGCCTGTTCTGAAATGTAAACGCTTTTGCTAAAATAAAATCTTAATCCTCCCAAAAGCGGAGCATAATAAACGGTATTAACAACTCCTCCTTTATTTAGCCTTGCATCTATTCCGGCACTTCCGGTTACGCTGAAATTTTGGCTCACATTATACTGTAACTGTAAATCGCCACCAATAACGAAAGCAGAAGTATTAGCATATTTTCCTAAAGGTGCCCCGCCGTCAATTCCAAAGCTAAGATGTAAAGGTTTAGAATAATTCATGGGTTTATCCTGTGCATTTACGGAAAGGCCAACCGTAGTAAGAAGTATAAGTGCAAAAATTAATTTTTTCATGTTGTCTTGATTTTGTTTTGGTTTTTATGCAGTTAATTAATTAAATATATATCTCAATCCAAATTGCATAAAATAAGTAGAGAAAATACTAACGTTTTCTCTATAAGTTGAGCTTATTAATTCATTACCAACGTTAGCCAATTGAAAGGTAGGTTTTACAGTACCACCAGCTACTAAACTGGAACCATTAGTAGGTATAAGAATACCAGGAGCATTTGTGGTATGAAGTATTCCCCATGCGGGTTTTATTAAATTACCAAAGTTGAAAATATCAAGGCTGAACTGAATTGTATTCCTTTTTTTGCCCACATTTACAAATAGATCCTGTAATAGTTTAACATTAACTTCATTACGCCATGGTTTGTTTACGGCATTACGCTGTGAATATTCCCCCTTATGAGTTCTCAAATACTTGTCCTGTTCAATGTACTTAAAGAAAGCATCACTTTGTTGTTGCGGGGTAAAAGTGACCGCAGTGGCACCGGTACCAACAGTTTTATTTACAAATGTAATTTGAGAAGGATCACTTGGAATATAGATGAGATCATTACTTGTTCCATCACGGTTAAAATCTGCCTGGGCTGAGCTACCACCATAAGTGTATGAGAATCTTCCTTCAATGGAACCTTCATAAGTGAGTGATATCGTCGTACCTAAATTTCTTAAATATTCTTTACGATAAGAAAGCGAAGCAATTATACGGCTTGGAACAATATAGCTTGCATTTCCCAATTCAGGAAAGTTTGAGCCGTTTACATTTGCTGTTCCCTGCCATGCCGAAAGTGGTTGATCACCACCTCCATCAAATTTGTTATCAGCCATAGAGGCTATGTACGCAATTGAACCATAAAAACCTTTAGAAAATTGTTTTTCCAATCTTACTACTAATGAGGCATAATATCCACCCCTGGTATTATCCATTACAATTGTATTAAAAGATTGTGTTCCTCTTACATCGCCATTAGGAACTGCTGTGCTTGGGTTTGGATTGGTTGCTGAAGCTGCTGCTGCTGTAAGAGGATTGATGAACCTATCTTTGACAGCACTTGGATAAAATAACCTGTTATCCGGATAGCCAGCAATATTTAATGGAGTTGGATTAACCAGGTTTGGATTTCTAAATACAGTAGGATTTATATCCTTATTTATAATTCCTTCCATAGTAAAAATAAGTCCGGCACCAATTTTTTTATCAAATGCTAAACTTGTTTTCCAGGCAGATGGGAATTTAAAATTGGGCCTTAATGCAGATATGGTGCTGGGTATAACTGTACCAGCAACGGGTTGTGTTGATGGTAAATAAGCAGCAGGATTAGGGTTAAATGGACCAGGCGTATTAAAGTTAGCCGGGTTGCCATTTCTTAATGCGGTTGGAGTTTCAGTAACAGATGTTACCTGCAATAATCCTGCGTCGCCTGATTGACTTACAATCCAAACAAATGGTACTCTTCCTGTAAATATGCCCGTACCGCCACGTACCTGTAAGCTTCTGTCACCATATACATCCCAGTTAAATCCTAATCTTGGTGACCATAATATTTTTGCTGATGGCAAAACTCCGGTATTTATTTTTTCTCCATTAGCAAATGTTAAAGCTGCTACCAATGGATGGGTTTTAATTTCTGCTACTCCCGGATAACTTGGACGATCACCTCTAAGGCCTAATGTAATTCTAAGATTTTTTGTAGCAGTGATCTCGTCCTGCGCATAAAAAGATAATTGAGCGAATTTAAAACTTGGAAATGCCTGGACATAGCCAGGAGATAAAGAATAAGTAATTCCAAAATCCAAAGGTTTTTGACCAGTAGCAAAATCATTAAAAGAAGCAAATGTGTAATAACTGGCCGCAAAGCGTTGGAAGCCATTGATAGTTGTACTGTGATCCAGTTGTCCTCCAACAGTGATCTGGTTTCTATTAAGTGTCCATGTTACATTATCTACTACGGAAAAAGTTTTTACTTTTCTAAGATTTCCATAACTAAAAGGCTCATACCCAAATGAAGTATAAGGAGTACCAAAGCTTAATATATCTACAAAAGGAAAGAAAGAACTTGTAGTTTGTCTTGAGTCATTTTGGAATGTATAAGTTCCCCGTAATGTATTTGCTAATTTACCTCCAATAGTAGAGTTCAATTCGGCCGCTAAAGAATAAAAATTTGCTCCCTGGAAATAATTTGAATTTTGAAACCATAAATGATTAATATCTGTTCTTCCAGTCCCTGTGGTATATCCTGACATAGGGGATCTTGATGTGCTGGGAGGGTTTGGCTCTCC
>JAYVEA010000290.1:0-3002 GCA_043749085.1 Chitinophagales bacterium | reverse complement strand
GCGTTAATACTTTTGTAGAAACAATAGTTGCAATAGAATTTGCGGCATCATGAAACCCATTGATATAATCAAAAATTAAAGCGAGAGATATAACTATAATAAGAAAGGTCATACTAATTTGCTGATGTGCTGATGGATTTGATTATGCGTATTTAATAATGATCGATTCTATTACATTCGCCGCATCCTCACATTTGTCAGTTACAATTTCCATTACCTGGTATATTTCTCTTTTCTTTATTACTTCTTTTGCATCAGGCTCTGTTTCAAATAATCTTTCAATACTCATATCAAATACATCGTCAGCCTGATTTTCTATACTGTTGATAAGCACCATTGAATCTGTAATCTTACGAAGGTTTTTCATGTCACGAAGTTCTAATACTGCTTTCTGTACTTCAGCACAGGCACTGCTTATCAATTCGCTCAATTTTTGTATACCAATATCACTGGGATCAACTTTATAAAAATTTATTTTTTTTGCAGTAGCATAAATATAATCGGATACATCATCTAGAGCCGAAGCTAAAGAGTGAATATCTTCCCTGTCGAATGGGGTTATAAAATTTCTTCCTAACTCAGTAAATATCCTGTGTGTATAATCATCATTGGTATGCTCCATATCCTCAATCTCTTTTATATATACTGCACGCATTTCAAAGTCAGGTTCTTTTACTACTTCTTTTAATTTGTTACCCATTTGCATTACTGTTTCAGCAACGCCTTCAAACAGTTGGAAAAAGACTTTATCCTTTGGCAGAAAAAATTTTAGAAAAGAGGAAGATGCCATAATTAATGATTTGGGCAAAAATAAAGCTATAAGGACTGAATTAAACCATTTTGATTTTAGTAATGATTTCTTAACATTGAAATATTATCTGCTATTTATTACTAAGCATAACAATTACATCATTTTGAGTTAACAATTAGGTAACATAGGTAAATGATATTTGCAAAATCTTTAAATATTAATGTATGATAAAGCAATCCGGCGTTATAATGCTGATACTAATTCTCGCCCTTTTAAATAGCACAATAAGAGCACAGAAAACTCAGGATAGTGCATTTAAGCCTTCGGGAAAATTATGGGGATATTCTTTCGGAGACTATTATTATAAAGCTCATAGTGATGCTTTAAACCGCGGAGGGGCAAATCAATATTCAAATATTGAAAAAGGCAGAAATGCATTTCAATTACGCAGAGTTTATCTGGGTTATAATTATGATATAGCTCCAAAGTTTTCAGCAGAATTGCTGTTAGCAGCTGAAGATAATGTCACAAACGCTAACAATGTTACGAGTGGTGATCTTTTATCTGACAATAAGCTTTCTTTATATATTAAACATGCTAATATCCGATGGAAAAATATTTGGAGGGGAACGGATTTAGTTATCGGTCAGGCGGCAACTCCAGCCTTTCCTCTTCTTATTGAGCCTACATGGAGCTATCGTTCTATTGAAAGAACTATTACTGATATCCGACGGACCCCTTCTTTTGATTTAGGTGCAACTTTGCAGGGAAAATTTGATCCTGAAACCGGAAATTATGGATATAATATTATGGTTGGTAATGGTACAGGCGCAAGACCTGAGAATGATAAATTCAAATGGTTTTATGGAGATGTTTGGGCAAAGTTTTTTGATAAAAAATTAGTAATCGATTTATATGCCGACTATCAAAGAATTAACTGGACAACCACTTTCCATCATTCCCGTCAAATGCTTAAAGGATTTGCGGCTTACACTACTCCTGAATTTACATTAGGCATTGAAGGTTTTATTAATCATGGTAAAAGTGATGTAAGTGGAATAAGAGGAACTTTATTTGATACCCTTAATGCTACTGCTACCGGAATTTCAACCTTTATGCGTGGGAATATAGTTAAGAATAAGCTGGGCTTTTTTGCACGTGTAGATAAATATAACCCGGATACAAAATATAATAATTCAATTTATACTTCTTATAAAGGTTTCACTTCAGCCTACGAGCCAAATAATAAAGAAACTTTTATAACTGCAGGTCTGGATTTTACACCAATTAAAAATGTACACTTTATGCCGAATGTTTGGTATAACAAATATGAAGGCAAACAGGCAAATATTACGGGTTCCGCTAAACAGGATCATGATCTTGTTTACAGGCTTACATTTTATTATGTATTTGGCAGATAATAACTATTCTAAAAATTAAAATAAAAAATTATGAATTTTAAAAATCTTAAATTAAAAAACAATCTAATAACCGGTATGTGTTTTGTTGCCGTTCTTCTTGCATCATGTGGAGGAGGTAATAATTCATCCGATAGTAAAAGTTCTTCATCTGGTGATGACAATACTCTGCTTGGTGCAGGCAGCACATTTGTTTATCCTTTATTCTCCAAATTATTTTCAGAATATAATAAAGCTACCGGGTTAAAAATAAATTATCAGTCTATCGGTTCAGGCGGCGGTATCCTTCAGCTAACAAATAAAACCGTTGACTTTGGAGATTCAGATGCACCGCTAAATGAAGAACAAACACAAAAGACCGGTGGTTCTGTTTTGCATATTCCTATGTGCTCCGGTGCAGTTGTTTTGAGCTATAATTTACCGGAAGTAAAAGATACATTAAAGCTAACTCCTGAATTAATTGCTAATATCTTTTTAGGTAAGATAAAAAATTGGAATGATCCGCAGCTTGCAGCTGCAAACAATGGTGTACAATTACCTAATACGCCTATTGTGATAGCACACCGCTCTGACGGTAGTGGTACCACAAATATTTTCACAACTTATCTTACTGCTGTTAGCTCTGAATGGAGTTCAAAAGTGGGTAAGGGTTCCTCTATCAATTGGCCTGCAGGGTTAGGAGGAAAAGGCAATGAAGGAGTGGCAGGTCTTGTAAAGCAAACGCCCGGTGCTATTGGGTATGTTGAGTTAGCCTATGCAATGCAAAATAAAATGTCGTTTGCAAAACTTCAAAATAAAAGTGGAAATTTTATTACACCAACAGTTGCCAGTAC
>JAYVEA010000289.1:0-3005 GCA_043749085.1 Chitinophagales bacterium | reverse complement strand
TGCTTAAGAGTATTTTCTCATTATCTTTGTCTCGGTTTTTCATAGGATATTGGATTTTAAAGCGGGACTAGATTTCTATCTGGGTCCCTTTTTTATTTTATATATGTTTCCTTTTACTAACTAATCCCTCTTGTGATATATTAATTTTATTTTCGGCCTGTAAAAAATTAAGCACTTTCCACACTTTCTCTTTTCTAAATGTGTTTAAACTCTTCAATAATAAATTTGAATGAATAGGAGCTTTAGCTGTTAATTTTTCAATAGACATAGTTATATTTTCAAATTCGGCTTTGGATACTATAACTCCTTTTTCATTTATACAGTTATCGCAAATACCGCAAGGTTTTATAGAAAGATCATTAAAATAATTCCCAATCATTTTACTTCTGCACATATTTGTTTTTACGTAGCCTGCCATAGCCTGCACTCTTTTTTCAAAAGCTGTTTTTCTTTTAGATAAATTGTTTTGATTAATTGAAAAATCTTCTGTGTTGATCCTGTTACGCAAAAACTGAATTTGTGGTTTATCTTTTTGCGGATGATATTCAATAATGCCAAACTGTTGTAATTTTTTAAGATCAGATTTTAGAGCAACAACGTCTTTTTTTACAAAACCGGCTAATTGATTTTCATAAATAGCAGAAGGGTAATCAAAAATTCCTTCATAGCTGCGAAGCAAACCTTTTACTACAGGGTCTAAATCCGGATAAGTTTTTTCAAATTCATTAAGATGATCTTTATTGATAGTAAATACAAGTGTTGATGGTAAAAAGACTTGTTCATTATAATCAATAAATTCTTCCTGCTCTAAAATTTTTAAAGAATAATTGACCGTGTAAATATTCAGCTTGAATTTTTTTACAAAATCATTTATGTCAAAATCATAATAAATTCCTTCGCCGCTGCCAGATGGTAATTGTAGATAATTTGCCAGCGCTTTGTAAACAATTTTTACTTCTTCAAATGGAGGATATCGAAGAGCAGACTGTTTTTCCAGATCATCTAATTCGTTTTGATGGTAAAGCAAAACTGCATATGCTTTTTTTTCATCCCTGCCAGCCCTGCCTGCTTCCTGGTAATAGCTTTCCAGTGCATCCGGAACATCATAATGCACAACAGTGCGCACATTGCTTTTATCAATGCCCATCCCAAAAGCGTTGGTGCAGGCTATTATTCTTATTTCATTTTTTATCCAGCTTTCCTGTTTTGTGGTGCGTTCGTTATTGGTTAACCCTGCATGATAAAAATCTGAATTAATATTATTCATCTTAAGCAGGTCTGCAACTTCCTTTGTCCGCTTCCTGCTTTTGCAATATACAATTCCACTTCCCTGCACATTTTTAAATATCTCTATTAATTTACTTTGCTTGGAAGAAGGATTGAAGACACTGTAAGAAAGATTAGGCCTCTCAAAAGATTTTTGAAATCGTTGATGATCCTTTTTAAAGAGAAGTTTTTCGCAAATGTCATCCTGTACTTCTTTGGTTGCAGAAGCGGTAAGTGCAAGAATTGGTATACCAGGTAAATGTTCCCTTATTGTAGCAATTCGTAAATAAGGCGGCCTAAAATCGTATCCCCATTGCGATACACAATGTGCTTCATCTACCGCAATTAAATTTATATTCATCCCCGGCAGGTACTCAAGAAATAAATTTGTTTCTAATCTTTCAGGAGAAACATATAAAAATTTAAAATTGCCATGAGAAGCATTTTCCAAACTTCTTTTTACTTCAAAAAAACTCATTCCGGAATAAATAGACAAAGCAGGAATATTTTTTCTCTTAAGGCTTTCCACCTGGTCTTTCATCAATGCAATTAATGGACTGATAACAAGAGAAAGACCTTCTTTAGCAAGAGCAGGCACCTGGAAACAAATTGATTTTCCACCTCCTGTTGGCAGCAGGCCTAAGGTGTCTTTTCCATCCAAAACGGAATTGATAATTTCTTCCTGCATCGGACGAAAAACTTCAAAGCCCCAGTATTTTTTTAAAAATTCACTAATATTCACCATTTAATAATACAGAATAATCAACACATCTATTAAAACAATCATTGCAGAAGGATAAATTTAAGGCATAGTTTTTATGGCAGTTATAAAAAAATTTTTATGCAAAGAGATGGCGCATTAACTAGTTTATGGCAACATAAAATGCCGGAATATATTTCCCAAACCCATACTCCCGGAGATGAGGTTTTTGATGTATTAATTGTCGGCGGCGGCATTACAGGAATTACCACAGCGCTGCAACTGCAAAAGGCAGGCAAAAAATGCATTCTTGCCGAAGCACATACAATTGGTTTTGGAACTTCGGGCGGTACAACTGCACACCTAAATACATTCATGGATAATTCGTATGCACAGATAGCAAAAGATTTTGGGGAAGATAATGCTCAGTTAGTGGCAACTGCTGCAAGAGAAGCTCTGGAACTGGTAAAGAAAAATATAAAGGAATATAATATTGATTGCGATTACAGTGAGCAGGATGGGTATCTTTTTTCCCAGGATGAAAAGCAAACAAAAGAACTTGATGATATTTATGATGCCTCAAAAAAAGCAGGTTGTGAGATACTTTATGAAGATAAAATTCCTGTGCCTGTTGATTTTATAAAAGCGGTTGTTTATGAAAGGCAGGCACAATTTCATCCTGCTAAATATTTTTATGCATTAGCAAAAGCTTTTGAATATGCAGGTGGAGTTTTAATACAAGGTTGCAGGATAACAGGTGTGCATGAAAAAGGAGATCATCTTGAAGTAGAAAGTTCTCTCAAAAAAATACATGCAAGGAATTTAATTTATGCCACCCATATTCCTCCGGGGGTAAATCTTTTGCATTTCAGGTGTGCTCCTTATCGCAGTTATGCTATGGCAGTAAAATTAAAAGATGAAAATTATCCTGATGGATTAGCATACGATATGTACGATCCTTATCATTATTACCGTACTCAGGAAGTTGATGGAGAAAGATTTTTAATTGCCGGAGGTGAGGATCATAAAACAGCACACG
>JAYVEA010000288.1:0-10009 GCA_043749085.1 Chitinophagales bacterium | reverse complement strand
GGATTTATCATTTGTAACAATTCCCAGGTTTTTTCTTTATCCTTTAGCGCAGCAAAGGCCATTATTAACCAAATGGCAGCGTGTGTATATTGCCCGCCATTTTCCCGAACGCCGGGAACATACCCTTTAATATAACCAGGGTTCAAATCAGATTTATCAAAAGGCGGCTCAAACAATTGTATCAAAGACGCATCTTTCCGAATAAGGAATTTCGCGGCAGCATTCATCGCCGTTTGTGAGCGCTCAATATCACCTGCTTTAGAAAGTACAGACCAACTTTGTACAATGGAATCAATTTTGCATTCTTCATTAGTTGATGAACCTAGTGGTGTACCATCATCAAAATAAGCACGGCGGTACCATTGCCCATCCCAACCATTTTTTTCAATATTGCTACTCAATTTTTTTGCCTGTTGTTTACACTTTTCTGCAAAACCTGCATCCCCTTTCAGTTCAGCAATTTCTGTAAACCGAATCAATATATCGTATAAAAAAAATGCAAGCCATACACTTTCCCCTTTCCCATGCTCACCTACTTTATCCATTCCGTCATTCCAATCACCGGAGCCAATAAAAGGTAATCCATGCTCACCGAAATTCAGTGCATGTTCAATAGATCTTACACAATGATTATACAAGTTTGCAGATTCATGAGAGATAATAGGAAGATCATAATAAGAATGCTCACCTGCATTTAACACCCGTCCTTCTAAAAAATGAATTGACTCATCTAAAATACTTTTATCACCAGTGTGTAAAACATATCTTAAGGTAACAAATGGCAACCAGAGATAATCATCAGAACATGTTGTGCGTACACCCCTGCCTGTTGGTGGATGCCACCAGTGTTGCACATCACCTTCTTTAAACTGCCGTGAAGCATTTAGCAATATCTGCTTGCGAACAAGTGCCGGTTTGGAATACATGAGCGATAATACATCCTGCAACTGGTCTCTAAACCCAAAAGCACCACTAGATTGATAAAAACCAGTACGTGCCCAAATACGACAGGCCAATGCCTGGTAATTGAGCCAGCCGTTTGAGATAATATTTAAAGCTGCATCAGGTGTTTCTATCTGCACAACCCCCAATGTTTGCTGCCAGTATTTTTTAACTTTATCCAATGCATCGTATGCAACCGAAGATCCCTTAAAACCACGAATTATATTAGCTATATCATCATGACCGTTTACTGCGCCAAGACGAAAAATAATTTCATGTTCTTCATTATCTTCTAACTCAAACACAACCTGTATAGCAGCACATGGGTCAAGCGCTGCTCCTGTTTTACCGGAAAGTTTTGATTTGCTCATAGCTCCCGGATTGCGAAGTGTACCGTTGCGGCCGATAAATTCTGTACGATCTCCTGTGAAATTTTTTGTTCGCTCATCAACATCAAAAAAAGCAACCCTGTTTTCAAATTCAGTATTATAAGGATTTCTTGCGAGGATAGCACCTGTTTCAGAATTTGCCTCAGTAATTATATGCATTTGAGTTTTTGGCTTCAGGTCACCTAATACCCATTCTATATAACCTGTTACAGAAAGCCTGCGATGCCTGTTAGATTGATTATGAAATTTTAAAATAATGAATTTTACAGAAGCTTCCAGATCAACAAATACGCACATTTCTGAATAAATACTATCCTCACTGTGTTGAAAAATACTATACCCAAATCCATGTTTTGTAATATATGAAGATTTACTGCGGCCAGGCAGTGGCGTAGGCGACCACCACCTTCCGCTTTCTTCATCTCTTATATAAAATACCTCACCTTCCAGATCACTAACAGGGTCATTGTTCCATGGTGTTAATCGAAATTCATGTGCATTTTCAAGCCATGTGTATGATTGTCCGCTTTCTGAAATTATGGTTCCGAAGTTTTTATTTGCCAAAACATTTATCCATGGTGCAGGTGTTGTTTGTCCGGTACTTGTTGTAATAATATATTCTTTTCCATCTTGCGAAAAGCCTCCGGTACCATTGAAAAATTGCAAACCTTCCGGCAGCACAATAGAGGTTTCAAAAGGTGGATAAAATTTATCAGGAGTAAAATACGGAACAATGTTTTTGACTTTACCGGGCCTGTTGGCCTGTTCTTCCAAACTACCCATTCTATCCGAAATTACAATGCGTGCCAATGTTTGAAATAATATCCGGTCTTCATTTGATATTTGGTCGGCTGATCTGATAAAAATCCCTCCAGGTTGTTCTTTAGCATCAGTGTCAAGTGCAGGACAGACAAGATTTTGTAATTCATTTTGCAATATCTGCCTGTAACCACCATGATCTTCATTCCAGATTACGAGGTCAACCATTAAGCCTTTTAAACGCCAGTAAGCGTGTGCCTTTATTAATTGTTTTACAAGATCAATATTGGCAGAATCTTCAATTTGTAAAAGAACAATAGGCAAATCTCCCGAGATAGAATAACTCCATAAAGCCGATTGCCCGCGATAATTTTTTATAATGATATTTTGATCAGTACGCAAAGAAGGATTTGTAAATATCACTGAACCCGCAAGCTTTGAATATAATTGTGCATCTGCTTCCCCGGCATTAATTTGCCTTAGCACAACCTGGCTATGCGTCCACGAAAGTTCAAGCGCACGCTTTCTTAAATACATGTCCTGGTATTTTTCTACAAGGGCATTACAAATCTCCTTATTGTCTGCAATACCAATCAGCATATCAATGGAGGCAGACTCCTGGGGATTAATTACTATTTTGTATTGAATGGAAATAACCGGATCAAGAACGGAACCCTGTGTTCCTGAAAGCCCATCCGGTTCATCTAAAAATGCAGGTTGATGGATAGTATTGCCGCGACCAATAAATTTATTTCTGTCTGTTTCATAAGAAACAGATTTGATTTCTGCATGACGCACTTTCATTAAATGAAACATAGAGGGATTATGTTCATTCACAGAACGTGGCCGTCTTGTGCAAATAATTGCATTGCGTTCAGCAATGATTTCTGTTTGAACAAAAAGATTACTGAAAGCAGTGTGTGCAGCGTCAGCATTCGCAGGCGCAAGCACTACTTCCGCATAGCTGGTAATTTCAATATATCTTTTCTTTTTTGAACGGTTGGTAATGTGTACTCTTCTCAATTCAACATCGTCTTCCGGGGAAACAACAATCTCAGTATGTGTTTCAAGGGAGTAATCACGGCGGCGAAATTCTGCACGTCCCTGTGAAAAAACTGCTTCATAATTATCTCCTTCCTTAAGAGAAGGCTGGTATGCAGATGACCAAAAAAGGTTACTATCCTGCTCCATATCTTTTATAAAACAAAAAGTTCCCCAGTTATCACAGGTGCTGTCATCACTCCAACGGGTAACCGCCATATCTTTCCACCGGCTGTAGCCTCCGCCTGCATTCGTAACCATTACATTGTATCTGCCATTAGATAATAACTGCACTTCTGGCACCAGGGTGTCAGGTGTATTAATAACACGGATAGGTATATCAATATTTTCAGCTATTATGCTGCTATCTGATATATGCGTGACGGGAGAATAAAATGTTGATATTCTTGGAATACGTTCCTGCAGCAACAATAGAGCAGACTGAAATTGTACTTCAGCCTCAAAACGTTTTTGCATAGGCTGGTTTAGTAACAAATATGATAATGACAGAAAACTCATGCCCTGGTGATGCACCATAAATGAACGTATCACAGTATTTGATTGCCCTCTTGGCAAACGGGATGGGGTGTAATCTATAGCTTCATAAAAACCAAACTCTCCTTCAAAACCATTTGATGCTAATTGCTCAAGATTTTTACAAGCTTCATCGGGCGCTACCATCAATGCCATAACAGTGGAATAAGGGGAAATCACCAGGTCTTCTCCCAGACCACGTTTAAGGCCTAAACCCGGAACCCCGAATGCGAGATATTGATAATTAAGATTAGCATCTACAGCATTATAACCTGATTCTGAAATCCCCCAGGGCACACCACGTTTTTTGGCATATTCTATTTGCTTTTGTACAACCGCTTTATAGGTTTGTCCCAACAAAGTATTTTCATAATCAGGCATTACCAGCATTGGCATCAGGTATTCAAACATAGAGCCACTCCATGAAAGAAGAATTGGCGTTGCACCAGTATTAATAAGTTGACGTCCTAATGCAAACCAGCTTTCCTGTGGCAGCTTTCCTTGTGCTATAGCTGTAAATGTGGTGAGCCTTGCCTCTGAAGCCAACAGATCATAGAAGCTATTATCCCTTCTCTGTTCATCAACATTGTACCCAATCGCAAGGAGGTGTTGAGACCTGTCATATAAAAAATCGTAATCAATATTTGAGAGTTCTATGCATTGCCGGGCAAGCCCTTCCAATATCAATATTCTTTCTTTTGCCCTGTGTGATCCATTGCTGACATGTTCTGTAAAATTATTTATCCACTCATTCTCTTCTGCTGTATTATCTTTTGCATATAATGCTTTTATTTGGGATAAAAATTCCATTCCTATTTTAGCCAATTCAGATAGAGTTGGAATCTGCGAAATATTCGTTGCAATATCATTTAATTTTAAAGAAGGTGGCTGAAGCAGTAACCATGGTACAAGTGTTAATAGATCATTTCGCAGATCATTTATTTGTTGTCCTAATTTTTCTACCCACAAAAAAGATTCATTATTATTTTCCTTATTTAATGTAAAACCTGCAGTTATTTGTTCAAATGTTTTTTCAAGATTATTGATGCAAACAACTATTTCTGCTAAAGTAAAAGGCGGGGCAATGCGAAGTGCTTCCAGTTCTATTTTAAATTGTTCAATTACAATTCTCTTTTCTTTTTTCTCCAAAAGAACTTCTACGGTATCCATCAAGCCATCAAATGCTTTCACTGAAAATATTTTATCATTTACAATTGAAAGAAGCCCTTGCTTCAATACTATCAAATGCCCTGCAAGGTTTCCGCTATCTATCGTAGAAATGTATCGTGGGGCTAAGGGAGCAAGAGTAATTGTATCGTACCAATTGTATAAATGACGGTTATATCTTTCCAGTTTATGAAGTGTATGTAAGGTATTGGTTGTTCGTTCAATAAGCTTCTCTGCTGAGAGGTAACCAAAATCATAGGCTGTTAAATTTGATAATAGCGCAAGACCGATATTGGTAGGCGATGTACGGTGTGCAATTTTTGGCTCAGGATGTTCCTGGTAATTATCCGGCGGAAGCCAGTTATCTTGTTCAGTAACAAACTTTTCAAAAAAAGCCCACACCTTCCTTGATAATTTTTGGAGAAAAATAGTTTGCTTCTTTGTAATCTCCTGTTGCCGTTTTAAATGTGCAAGACTTACCCACCACTCAATTGCCGGTGCCATTATCCAAAGCACCAACACAGGAATTTGTATTAAAAGTGCCAATGAAGAATAATAACTTAAATAAACCAGCAAGCTTACCGCTAACAGGGGCTCAAACCACATTACCCTATATGCTGCCATTATATTTTTGGGGATGTTAACAGAAGAATTATCGGAAGGGTTCCATTCAAGAAATTTTTTTCGTGAGATAAATAAACGCCAGTTAGTAAGTATAATGGCATTAAAATTTATAAATGCATTATAAGGAAGAAATATAACATATAGAATATGCTGAATGAAATTATTAGATGCACTCTTGACAGAATATTTTGCATGCTGCATCCATACAATATCTTTTGGCTTTCTGCATATGTCCCAAACAAGTGTGATTAGTGAAGGCACTGTGATTATACCTATTACACACAAGCTCCAAAAATGCGGTGAAGGAGAAATGATCCATCCAAATAAAAGAAGTAATATCAGGGATATTGATACAAAACTGCGCCGGAGATTATCAAATAACTTCCAAACAGATAAAGGTGATAATGTATTTATTCTAAATTTTTTATCCGGGCTTGGAACAAAAGGAAAAAGCCATCTTGCAATCTGCCAATCGCCTCTTACCCATCGGTGGTGGCGCCGCATATCAGCAATGTAGCTGGATGGATACTCTTCGTATAATTGAACATCACTAATCAATCCGCACCTGGCAAAATTTCCTTCTAACAGATCATGGCTTAAAATACGATTATCAGGAAACCGGTTATTTAAAGTTTGTTCAAAAGCATCAATATCATAAATACCTTTTCCTATAAATGAAGCATTTTGAAATAAATCCTGGTACACATCAGAAACAGCATTTGTGTAAGGATCAATTCCTGCTTCATTTCCATGTATCTTTTTGTATACTGAACTGTTAGCACCCGGTAAACTGTTTGATATTCTTGGCTGAAGAATAGTGTATCCATCTGTTACCCGTTGTTTGCGCTCATCATACAATGCGTTGTTTAAGGGATGTGCAAGCGTACCAATCATTTTCCATGCGGCGTCTCTTGGCAATTTTGTATCTGAATCAAGTGTGATAACATATTTTATTTCAGAGAAAAATGATTCATCAGCTAATATCAATGAAAAATTCTCTTTGCCTTTGCCTCTTAATACTGCATTTAGCGCCCCAAGCTTTCCACGTTTCCGCTCATACCCCATCCATTTTTTTTCTTTTGCATTCCATTTACGCGGCCGATGAAAAAGAAAGAATATATCATTTGTTATGCTGTCGTATTTTTTGTTTAGCTCAATAATCTTATCTTTTGCATATTGTAAAAGATGATCATCTTCCGGAAGTGTTTCTGTAACAGCATCTTTAAAATCTGTAACTAAAGCATAGTGCAGATTAACATCCCTGTTTGCTAAAAAACGCACTTCAAGAGCTTCTAATAAATCATCTGTTTCTTTGGCATCTGTTAGCATTGTAGGCACTGCAACTAAAGTGCGGTATTGCCGTGGAATACCTTTAGAAAAATCCAATCTTGGAAGCAAATGTGGCTGGGCAAATAGTGTAACGAGCCAATTAATCAATGTTAAAGAAAGCTGGCTTGTGCTTATAACACAGAGTACTCCCAACACAATTATTTTCCAGCCAATAAGTCCACCATGATACGTTTTATGCAACAGCCACCAGCTTAAAAAAAATGTAATCAATGCAATGCCGCCTGTATATAATAATAAAGAGATTTTATTCAGAGAATTTTTACAAATTTTCCAGGTTGATAAACGGGTTTTTGCAGCTTTCTCCAATGCTGCTAATCCCTTACCTGTTAAATAATAACCAACATGAGACGTGCGATGGTTGTTATTATCCCCATTCGCTTTTGCAAAATCAATTGCTATGCCTGCAACTTTATCTTCTCCATAATCGCTGTTACGGGCAATTCTTTCTATTACATGGCGATAATTATCACGTGTATAAAAATCCATTTTTTCATACACACCATTAATATCTTCTCTTAGAATTTTTTCAACCACACTTAGTCCTTCAACAAAATTCCGCCAGTCAGTAGTGTTTAAAAAACGAAGCCCGTGAATGCTGTTACTGACAGACAACTGGTCGGCTGCCTGCTTTTGATTTTCCAAATACACGAGTTCAATACTCGTTAACCCATTCTCTGATAAACGGTGTTCAATCCAGCTAAGCGGCAATGCCAAAGAAGAACCTCTTCCCTGCAGCCTTCTGGTAAGTTCGGCAACAAAAGAACTTTCCATTGGCGGATTTGACCTTGCCATATCTGCAATAACCAGTACTAAATTTTTAGGGTCTTTTTCAGCAGTTTCCGTCATCTCATCCGCCCAGTTACCGGCAAGATTTTTATTGAGAATATCAACAGCAATCTGAGCAGAAAGTCTTCTTAAATTTTCAAGCAATGCTAAACGAAGCATAATTGGAATGGCCCACAACTCTCCTAATTTTAAAGTAATTACAGATTGGTACGAATTAATAAAGGCAGATAAACTTTTCATATCAACACGTCCATCACTATGCGAAATAATTTCCACTGCAATATCATAAACCCTTGGAAGCCCCTGTGACTGGCCTTTTGCGAGCTGTGGTAATTCCCTGCTATATCCTTTTGGTAAATGTTGCTTACCTGTATATACCTGTTCTTCTATCAGGTAAAAATTATCCAGCAGCCATTCGCCGGCTGGTGCTATGCGTTTTTTTTCTCTGACAGTATCTGTTAATAAGCTATGAACATCCAATAAAAGATCTTCATTTTCTGCGAGGCGTTTTAAAAGTTGTTCGGAAGATTTCCCCTGAATTAGTTTATGGCTTTTAGCCAGCTTTATAGCATGTTGCTGCAATTGTTCTGATGAAAATAATTCAGACCGCAGAGGAGATTTTTCGTTTGCATATTTGCGCATTACATTGTCGCCAAGTAAAGGGTCAATAATTGATTTTTTTAAAACTGAAATTGCCTGGGGAAGTATTTCAGAAAAAACATCTTTAGTTTTATTTTTTTTATACTCTTTCATCTAACCAGTTACTATTTTATATTGACATTCTCAAAGTTTGATTCCTTTTGACAAATTTCATGAACATAAAGATTGCACAATAATTTTATTGGTTATGGAACGATTTGTAAAACCATCTTTTCATAATCTCTGCCGATACAATATACATCAGAACAATTGCCGGCATTGCGATATAAAATTTAACCGGCAAAATTGAAAACCCTAATGCATGTGCAAACCGGGATTAAAAATATTACAGGTTTTTATTATTCATTCTGCTTGAGAATTGTTGGAGGCCTTTACAATTATTTTTTTCATTTTACTATTTTCTATTTTTTTACTTTCAACATACTTGCATTAATTGCTACAACTATTGTACTAACCGTCATTAAAACTGCTCCTGCAGCAGGACTTAATAAAATACCCTGTTTGTATAAAATACCTGCTGCTAATGGTAATGCCACTACATTGTAGCCAGTTGCCCAAATTAAGTTTTGAATCATTTTACGGTAAGTGGCTTTGCCAAATAAAATCAAACTCACAATGTCTTTTGGATTGCTATTTACTAAAACAATTCCTGCGGTTTCTGCCGCAATATCGCTGCCACTGCCAACCGCAATGCCAACATCTGCAATAGCCAATGCAGGTGCATCGTTTACACCATCACCTGTCATAGCTACAAATTCTCCTTTACTTTGCAGCTCTTTTATTTTTTCTAATTTCTGATGCGGCAATACTTCTGCAATAAAGCTATCCATACCTAAAGTTTCACTTACACTTTTTGCTACTTTATTATTATCGCCTGTAAGCAAGATTGATTTGATTTTGTTTTCTTTTAAAGTTTTTATTGCTCCGGCAGATTCAGGCCGTATCTCATCAGACAAAGCAATATATCCTGCCAATTGATCATTGATAATTACAAACACAACCGTTTCGGTATCATTGGCAGTAAAGCCATCAGGAACAGTAATATTTTTTTCTTTTAAATAACCCGGACTAACCACCAATATTTTTTTGCCTTCTACTGTGGCTTCAACACCTTTACCTGTGATAGCATTAAAATTTTCTGTTGCAGGAATAGCCAGTTTCAAATCTTTTACTTTTTGCAGAATTCCGGTAGCAATGGGATGTTCCGATTTTTGTTCTAATGCAGATGCCAGGCGAATGATTTCATTTTCGTTTAATTCTTTTTTCAGTGATACAATTTTTGACACTTCAAATTTGCCTACAGTAAGCGTACCTGTTTTATCAAAAACAATAGTGGTGATCTTTCTTGCATTTTCAAATGCTGTTCTGCTCTTAATAAGCAACCCGTTTTTTGCGGATAAAGCTGTTGATTTTGCAACTACTAAAGGCACTGCCAATCCCAGAGCATGGGGACAACAAATAACAATTACTGTTACCATTCTTTCCATTGCAAACGCTAAAGATTGTCCTGTTAAATACCAAAATAAAAATGTACCAATACCTGCGACTATTGCAATTACGGTTAACCATTTTGCAGCCGTATCTGCCAGCAACTGTGTTTTTGATTTTGATTTTTGTGCCTCATCTACCAATTTTATTACTTGTGAGAGATAAGAATCTTTTGCGGCATGAGAAACGGTAACTTTAATAGAACCATTTCCATTAATAGCTCCTGCAATTACTTTTTCGCCTTTTATTTTTTTCACCGGTTTTGATTC
>JAYVEA010000287.1:0-3052 GCA_043749085.1 Chitinophagales bacterium | reverse complement strand
AAACAGAAAGCAGTGGCTTTACTGCAAACGGTATTGCCACAAGAGGATTGAACCCCATTCAAAGTATAGAAATGAATACAAGGCAAAATGGTTACAATATTAGTGCAGATGTTTACGGATACAACGAAGCTTACTATATACCACCCATGGAAGCGGTAAGCCGTATTGAAATGGTAAGAGGTGCAGCCTCATTACAATTTGGGTCACAATTTGGTGGCCTTGTAAATTATGTAATAAAAGATGCTCCCATAAACAAACCGTTTGAGTTTACCACCTCGCAAACCATGGGAAGCTTTGGGATGTTCAATACTTTTAATTCAGTTGGCGGCACCTATAAAAGAATAAGTTACTACGCTTATTTGCAATATCGAAACATGGATGGCTATCGCCCAAACAGCAAGCAGTGGCAGCTATCAGGGTTTGGCAAATTGGGATATAAACCAACAGACAAATTGAATATCGGCATAGAATATTCATTACTTCGCAATCAAATAAAAATGCCGGGAGGTTTAACGGACAGTTTATTTTCTGCAAATCCTAAAGCATCCACAAGAACAAGAAATTGGCTTAAAAGTCCGTGGAATATAATTACAGCTTATGCAAACTTTACAGCTTCCGAAAACACCATCATCAGTTTAAAAGCATCCTATCTGTTTAGTAACCGTTCTTTGGTTTGGCGCAACGAAGATGGGGGAGCAAGTGCACTGGATGAAATAGATCCGGCAACAAATGCTTTTGTGCCACGGGAAGTAGGTAAAGAAAATATACATAATACAACCACAGAATTGAGAATAGCCCACAATTATACTTTAGGAAAACAACAATCTTCTATTGCAGGTGGTGTTCGATTTAGCCATTCCTGGTTTACAAAACAAGGTGGTGGCGAAGGAACTACTAACAGCGATTTTGATTTATCAATTTCAGGCGATTGGGGGTATAATTTAAATTTTACTACTACCAACATAGCCCCCTTTGTTGAAAATATTTTTCGCCTGGGTAATAAATTCACCATTACTCCAGGTGTTAGATTTGAATATTTAAAAAGTACTGCAAATGGTTATAAGATTGAAGACAACATAAAACTGTCACCCGACAAAAGCCGCAACCGCTATTTTGTTTTAGCCGGTTTGGGCATAGAGTATAAACCCACAGCAAACACGGGTGTATATGCAAATTTCAGCCAGGCATACCGGCCCATTGAATACAGTCAGTTGGAGCCATTTGGCATAACTTCCAGAATCGATTCCAACTTAAAAGACGCAATCGGATTTAATGCTGATTTAGGCTACAGGGGTACAGTAAAAAATTATTTAAACTTCGATATTGGAGTTTTTTATATGGCCTATAACAATAAAATTGGCGTAGTACTCCAACAAGACCCGTTAACCGGAAACGATTATTCGTTTAGAACAAATATTGCCAATAGTGTACACAAGGGCATTGAGAGCTATATAGAATTAAATATTTTAAAAGCCATCAATCAAAAATCTATATACGGCTTAAGCATTTTTAATTCGTTTGCATACATAGATGCCAGGTATACAAGTGGAGAATTTAAAGATAAGAGAGTGGAAGCAGCCGCAAAAACAATTAACCGGGTGGGCTTAATTTTTAGTACCAAACATTTCTCATTTACCTTCCAGGTAAATACCGTTGGCGATGCTTATGGTGATGCATCAAATGTAGCAATAAGTGATGACCCTATTGCAGGCTATATACCGGCCTACACGGTTTTAGACCTCAGTGCGACTTATAAAATAAAAAAAATTGCATTAAAAATCGGAGCAAATAACTTAACCGGCAAATCTTACTTTACAAGAAGGACAGATGAATACCCAGGACCAGGAATTATACCATCTGTAGGCCGTAGTTTCTATGCTGGTGTTACAGCTACATTCTAAAATTTAATTTAACCAACACCTAAGGAGTTTATCAAAAATCTGTCGGCCTTTTTTTATCTTTCTTTAACGACATAGTAATGCTGATCCGGATTTCAGGAATGTTATTTCATTCAGAAGCAAGTCTCCGAACCTCCGGCTTTTATCATTCTATGTGCAGCCAAAGCTTTGTGTATTAGCATGCATAACCCGCCACCTCATGGAAAATAACCGATAAATTTTCTATTCTTTTTTCCTGATTCTTTACCCATCTAACCACCGGCGCAAATATCTCCATCCCCATTTCCCTGGTGATGATGAGGCGTTGGTTGAAATACTTTCCCAAATAAAGATTACTTTAGATGTGTTGCCTCAAGTTTTTATGGACTGGCTGAGATGATAAAGACATTAGCAGCTATTTGTTCGACACCCTGAAATAGTTCAAACCTCAAAACCTAAAAAAAGCAAAACAATGAAAAAAGCTATCCTTGTTATTTTAATCGCAATCAACATTATCGCTTGTAATCAATCCCTAAAGTCATCAGTCAATTCGGTTGAAGCAAACACATTAGATACGACCTACGAAATAAAGACCGGTGGTACCAAGATGATACAGGTAGACGGCAAGTACAATGTGTGGACAAAGAAAATTGGTGATGGCAAAATAAAGGTTTTGCTATTGCACGGAGGGCCAGGTTTTACACATGACTATTTTGAATGTTTTGAAGATTTTTTACCTAAAGAAGGAATTGAATTTTATTACTACGATCAATTAGGGGTTGGTAATTCTGATATCCCAACAGACACATCACTTTGGAATATTCCTCGTTATGTAGAAGAAGTAGAACAGGTAAGGAAAGGACTGGGATTAGAAAATTTTTATTTGTTGGGACATTCATGGGGCAGCATGCTGGCAATGGAATATTTACAGAAATACCAAAGCCATGTAAAAGCCGCTGTATTATCAAATATGACTGCTGGTATTAAGAGTTATGTTAGCTACAGTAATAAACAAAAAAATGAGTTTCTTACAAAAAACGAATTGGTAATCTTTGATTCATTGGATAAACATAAATTGTATGACTCACCAGAATATCAAAACTTATTAATGAATAAACTTTATACCCGGAATGTTTGCCGAATGCCCGTTGATAATTGGCCGGAACCATTAATGA
>JAYVEA010000286.1:0-10054 GCA_043749085.1 Chitinophagales bacterium | reverse complement strand
AGGGATATATTCACCAGCTGGATATGTTTAAAAATCCTGAAAGCCTCCGGTCGATATTGTTGCCAATACCCACTATACCCGAAAGTATGAATGCCGCCGATCTTATAAATAAATTTAGTAAGGAACGAAAAAGCATCGCATGGGTGGTTGACGAATTTGGCGGCACTGCAGGCATAGTAACGATGGAAGATCTGCTGGAAGAGATCTTTGGAGAAATTAAGGATGAATATGATACAGAGGAATTTGTTGAAAAACAAATTTCTGCTGATGAATATATTTTTAGCGGCCGGCTGGAACTGGATTATATTTCAGATAAGTATAAACTTGATTTCAGGCATGATGATGAAACAGGAACGCTGTCTGGTTATATTATCAGCAGGCATGAAGAAATTCCAAAGCAAAAAGAGAGAATAATAATTGATGACTATGAATTTGATATTTTAAATGTAAGTGAGACAAGAATTGAAACAGTTAAACTAAAAGTTTTAAAGTGAGTTGTGAATTGTCAATTGTGAGTTGCTCTCACCCATATTTCATCCTTCTTCATTACTTACACCTCACAACTCACACCTCACTATGGTAATAGCGGTGGATATAAGAGGTGCAGAAGCGTATCAACATTTCATTTATGAAGTCTTCAAAAGATTAACTGTACAACATCCTGATCATACTTTCATTTTTATTTCTGATAATGAATTTGATCCTTCCTTTATTTTTTCCGAAAATGTAATTGCAGAAGTTGTTAAGCAAACAAAAATTTCTTTGTTGAGCAACCATAAAATTTCTTCCCTTTTAAAAAAACATAAGGCTGATGTTTTAATAACTGCACAACCTTTAAAAATAAACCTTCATCAATGTTTTATTTCATATGATACTTCAACAACGAAAAATTTAAAGAAAGTAAAAGTGATCGTAACAAATTCTGAATATTCTGCGAATGAAATAATCAAAAAATTTAAAGTTGATCCGGGTAAAGTTGAAGTTGTTTATAAAGGGGTAGATGAAATTTTTAATTCAATATCATTTGACGAGCGGGAAAAAATTAAAGAAAAATATGCCGGTGGAAATGAATATTTTTTATTTGCAGGAGACATTACTTCACAAAATAATTTATTAAATCTGTTAAAGGCCTTTTCTGTTTTAAAAAAAATGCAGAAGAGCAATATGCAATTATTGATCTCATTAAAAAAAGAAATGGACAAAGGGTTTTTAGAGAAGATGAGATCATTTAAGTATAAAAACGAAGTGAAAGTTTTAGAAAATGTTACCGTTAAAGAATCAGCAACAATTACTGCGGCAGCTTATGCATTTGTATATCCATTTGCAAATGAATATTCCTATCCGCTCCAGGCAATGAAATGCGATGTTCCTGTTATTGTATTCAATGGCGGCGTTTTCCCTGAAATACTTAGTGATGCTGCATTGTATATTAAGCCTGATGATCACAAAGATATTGCTGATAAAATGATGCTGATATACAAAGATGAAAAGCTGCGAAGCGAACTAATTGAAAAAGGAAAGGAGAAGGTAAAAAATTATAGCTGGGATAAAACAGCCGATTCACTTTGGAAGAGTATTGAAAAAGCTTACCTGTAACCATTGCGCAATTCTTGTTTTCATTATTTTAAAAAATTTTTATTCGGTAAACCCAGGCGCCAGTCTTGCTGGTTATCAGTGTATAGTAATAACCATCATCTTTAAAATAGTTGAAAGCACTATATAAAGTACGAGTTTTTGTACCAAAACACCCTAAAAAAAAGCTTAAAATAGGGTGATTTCCCCGTATGAAAGGTTGATTGCAGTATAGAGGTTTGTGAAAAATGCAATCATGAATTATTCATCCTACACAATCAAGTTAGAAACTTTGGAAAAATATATTAGACGTTGTTGGATTAAAACACCAAAAGATATCGTGAAAAGACTTAATGTTTCAGAAAGAACAGGATCACGGCTTATTAAACGTTTAAAAGAAAATGGTGTACCTGTAAAATATTGCAGAAGCAAAAGGTGTTACAAAATAATTTAAACAAAAAGTAAACCGCCACTCTTTGGCGGTGAACGCTGCTAACTTTGTATTATTAACTGCAAATACATCGTACGAAAATAATTGCAATAGCCCGCCAAGATAAGCAACGAATTCTTTATTATGGGTGTCCAATAAGCATCTATTCTATATTCAATTTGAATTTATGAAACTAAAAAAAATGATATTTTATCTTTCTGTATTTGTAATGTTATCCGCTTCATGTTCAAAAGATACAATAAAACCAAACAAAGAAGCTTCGGAATATTTTCCTAATACTATTGGTGATTATTGGGAGTATGATGTGTATGATTCTTTAAATAACAATAACTATACTTTAAAAGTAGAGATAATAGATTCGATAAAACTTTCTGATCATAAATATGCAAATATTTGGAAATATCAATATCCAAATAAGGCTGAACTTAGGTATATAAGAATTGAATCAGATTCTGTAAAAGTGTATGATAGTTTAGCATTAAAAAGTATTAGCTATATCAACTATCCGCTTGATTTATTTATTCTACCTTTTTATTTAGGGGAAAATTGGAAATCTAAAAACTTTGTGATTGATACATTTTTTGTAGATAGTAAATCCGACATATTAATAAATGCAAATACTTATATTAATTGTTTTTTTATTAAGAGAAAGAATATCGCTTATAATTATCACTTAGACCAAGATATTTTTTTTAAAGAAAATATTGGGGTTGTCCAGTTTTATCAAAAAGAATTTGATTTATCATACATAAGAAAAGAAAAATGGTTATTGAAAAAATATACTCTTAAATAATTAAATTAAAAATTATGAACATCAATACAAAATTTAAATTTTTATATGTTTTCATTATTACAATTTGTATTAAAAATATATCTTATTCTCAGACTACAGAT
Organism: Chitinophagales bacterium; assembly: GCA_043749085.1. Taxonomy (GTDB): domain Bacteria; phylum Bacteroidota; class Bacteroidia; order Chitinophagales; family Chitinophagaceae; genus Ginsengibacter. The sequence goes on along the minus strand of JAYVEA010000286.1, from coordinate 7,137 downwards.
TTGAAAACATTTGTACTAAAAGATTCTAGTTTTTTTAGAACTGAAGTGCATGAAAAAGATAAAGTGATAAAGAAAAATATTACAGGTATGTCTAATAGAAATATTACTTGTGATGAAGCAGACGTAAGGGTTTTTCCATCAGCTAATCCACAGTCAGAAGTACATATTAGTTTAAACAAAATTAATTCAACTACGATTCTAGTAAGTTCTCAGACTAATTTTGGCTTAGGAAATTCTTTACAAGGACATTATTTTAGCCAAAATAATGGAATCAATTGGAATGGCTCCGATGTACTACCTAATAATGGATTTGGAAGAGGTGATCCTTCTACTGCTTTTGATGCTATTGGAAGAGGGTATATAGAATCTATGTCTCCTAACTCAATAGATCCTCCAGACGGTTATTTCATTCAAAGAACTGATAACAATGGGTTGACTTGGCAACCTCAAGTAAGAGGAGTAGGCCCCATTGCTGATTTTGATAAACCGATGATAACCGCGGATGATATACCTACCAGCCCTTTTGCAAATAATCTTTATTGTGCTTGGAGCATCCTTCCAGATCCTTCAGTAAGTAATCTAGATTTTGTTCAATTTAATCGATCAACAAATGGTGGTCAAAATTTTAGTAATCCAACAAGTTTAAAAAATGGAGTGGGGCAAGGAACAAACATACAAACAGGACCAAACGGGGAGGTATATATTTGCTGGGCTGATTATTTAAGTGCTGTAAATCTTCCAGCTAGAGGATTAGGGTTTTCAAGATCTTTAGATGGAGGCAATACCTTTACTTCATATGGAAGTTCAATATGGAAATTAGCTTACAATTATGTAGGCATACGTACTGTAACGGAGGGAAACCCAAATTATGGAAATACCCGTGTTAATGATTTCCCATCCATGGCCGTTGATAAAAGTAATAGAATAAGACGCGGTAGAATATATACTGTTTATGCTACCCAAGAAAATGGTAACGGTAGAGGAATAATAGAATTAAGATTTTCCGACAATCAAGGCGATAGTTGGAGTGCTCCTACGGTAATTAGTATTCAGGCAGGAAGACAAAGTTGGTTTCCCTGGATAACTGTTGATAATACTAATGGAGATATTTATATAACTTATTATTGTTTTGACACTCCTAATGGTACGGAAACTAATACTTATGTAGCATATTCAGAAAATGGAGGTCAAACTTTTACAAACCAAATTGCTAGTGATGTAAGACATAATACAGCGCCCATACCCGGTTTTAGACGGGGATATGCTGGAGATTATATTGGAATAACTGCAGGTAATAATAGGGCTTATGCTGCGTGGGCAGATAATAGAACTGGTGTTTGGCAAATATATGTTTCAAGAGTTACAAACTATAGTATTGGTGGTGATATGGCTGTTTGTAATACCTCAAATAATTATTCGATAACTAATTTGCCAGCAGGCGCTGCCGTTGTATGGAATGTAACTCCTGCAATAGTTCGTGTTAATTGTCCTACATGTCAACAAACTACTTTAACATACTTAAATCAAGGTACATTTACTTTAACCGCTCAAATTACAAATGCTTGCGGGACGGTTATCACTGTTACAAGAGAAAATATTCTATCTGGCACTCCTCCTATTTCCAGCACCTACACTTACAATGGAACTCAACAACCAATTCATCTTTGGGATGGTCAGTATTATAATCCATTATGCAGCGGGGTTACTAGTACTATTATTGCGGATATACAAGGCGCATCTTCTACACTTTGGAGTAAAGTAACTTCAACTCCTGAGGCAATTCCATGGACACAATTAACCAGCAACAGCATGCAATTTAATTTTTGGAACTTTAATCAAACTGCCATATTTAAAGTAGATGCAAGCAATGGCTGCGGTACTACCACACAGCAATATGCTTTTCAGTCTATCAGTTGCGGCGGACCGGCATGCAAAGTATTTACTATTTCTCCTAACCCTGCAAAATCTTTTTTTAGAATTATAAAACCTCATATCCCACTCTGCAGGATTGGAATATTTGATAATGGTATTATAAAGAATGCTGCATATTTTATTCAATCAGTAAAGATTTATGACAGGGTTGGTAACATTAAAAGCCAAACCCGTTTTACACCCAACTCAAGGCAGCAGGCTGATATAAATACATCCATGTTAAAAACAGGAATATACTTTGTAGATATTTCTGACGGTAAAACAACAGAGAGGCACCAATTGGTAATAACGCAATAAAATATTTTTAATTTTTAAAGGGACTAGCAATATGTTATTCCCTTTTTTATTTCATACTTCTATTCTTACTAAGTTTGCATCCTTATGAATCAATCTTCAATAAAAATAGACGTACTGCTCGATCCCAATAAAGTTCCGCAGCAAATAAGCTGGAGTGCCACCGACAGCAATGCAGATATGGCACAAAAAGCAAAAGCAATGTGTATAGCTTTTTGGGATGGAGCAGATAAAACAGCTTTACGTATTGACCTTTGGACAAAAGATATGATGGTGGATGAAATGGCAGATTTTTTTTACCAGATGTTCTCAACTATGGCCGAAACCTATAAACGGGCTACAAAACAGGAAGAGCTTGGAGACGAGATAAAAAAATTTGCAAATGAGTTTTATAAAAAGTTTAGAGATAGTCAATTAAAAAAATAGTCAATTAACAATTGGCAAATCAGCAGTCAATAAATCGTAAATCAAAAATTGTTTTTATGGCTTTAGAAGAAAAAATAATGACTGACCTGAAAGCCGCTATGCTGGCCAAGGATGAAAAATCTTTGCGTTCACTTAGAGCTATTAAAGCAGCAATAATAAATGCCAAAACTGCGGAAGGTGCAGGCGGTGTTTTAAAAGAAGAGGATGAAATTAAATTGCTTCAGAAGCTGGTAAAGCAAAGAAAAGATTCTTTGGAAATATTCGAAAAACAAAACCGTGATGATCTTGCACAAAAAGAAAGAGAAGAAATAGAGGTGATAGAAAAATTTCTTCCTAAACAAATGGGCGCAGATGAATTAAGAGTGATCATCGAAGCAATTATCAATGAAACCGGCGCATCCTCTCCTGCTGATATGGGAAAGGTTATGGGTATTGCCAATAAACAATTAGCAGGCAAAGCCGATGGAAAAACAATTGCAGCAATGGTTAAAGATCTGCTTACTCATGTTCCATAACAATATTTTTTACATCGTATATCATACTTCTTACATCGTACTTCATTTATGATAATAGATATTGCTTTTATTATTGTATTGGTAATTGCCATTTTTAAAGGACTTAGAAAAGGTTTAATACTCGGTATATTTTCTCTCCTCGCTTTTATAATCGGTCTTGCAGCAGCATTAAAATTATCAGTAATAGTTGCTGCTTATTTAAAAAATAGTGCAGGGTCATTTAGTAAATGGCTGCCGCTTATATCGTTTATGCTGGCATTTATCGCGGTAATATTTTTAGTAGGTCTTCTTGCCAGGATCATAAAAAAAACCATGCGGTTTGCTATGCTTGGCTGGCTTGATAGTTTGGGAGGAATGATCTTATATATTGCCCTCTACACAATTATCTTTAGTGTATTTTTATTTTTTGCTGAGAAGTTATTTCTTATACAACCATCAACCATACAGGATTCTAAACTGTCTTCATATATAGCCCCGTGGGGCCCGAAAGTGATAGATAACCTTGGAAAGATAATCCCGGTATTTAAAGATATGTTTGCGCATTTGCAGGAGTTCTTTGGAGATATTGCCAAAAAATCTAACTGATAAATAATATCATCTTATTTATTCAATACTTAATTTGCATAGAAACAATTATTTTTAGGAAACATTAGTAATTGCTCTCAAATAAAAAGATGAGTTACGAAATAAAAAAAGACGGCAAATTTAAATTTATTGAAGAGGGTGAAGGAGAGCCCCTCGTATTACTTCATGGGCTATTTGGAGCCCTTAGTAATTTTAAAGATCTGATAGAGCATTTCAGGCATACCAATAAAGTTATTGTGCCCATGCTCCCTTTGTTTGAACTTGACCTGCTGCATACATCGGTAGGAGGACTGCAAAAATTTGTACATAAATTTATTGAAACCCGTGATTATAAAAACATCCATTTGCTTGGCAACTCTCTTGGCGGGCATGTGGCTTTGATATATACTTTAAAACATCCTGAAAGATTGAAATCACTGATACTTACCGGGAGCTCCGGTTTATTCGAGAACGGAATGGGCGACAGCTATCCCAAGCGTGGGGATAAAGAATACATCCGTAAAAAAACACAGCTCACTTTTTATGATCCTGCAATGGCTACTGAAGAATTGGTTAATGAATGTTTTGAAATTACCAATAACAGGATGAAGGTTATAAAAATAATTTCACTCGCTAAATCCGCCATACGAAATAATTTGGGTGAAGAGCTAAACCAGATAAGGCAGCCCACCTGTTTGATATGGGGAAATAATGATACCATCACCCCTCCTTTTGTAGCAAAAGAGTTTAATAAATTAATACCCAACAGTGAACTGCACTTTGTTGACAAATGCGGTCATGCTCCTATGATGGAGGTTCCGGGAGAATTTAACAGGATATTGGATGGCTTTTTAGCAAAATTAAAAGCGCCTGTTGCAACAGTTCTTTAATTTTAGGTGTCTATCTATAAAACAATCCCTGGTTATTTTCGTTTAAAAACTAAGCTCAATAAATTAATGTTAGCGATCGAATTAAATAATAATATTATTCCCCGGCTGGAACTGGAAGATACAGTTGGTAAAGCCCTGCAGATAATAAATGATTTTAAAGTATCTCACCTTCCTGTTGTTTCAGAAGAAAAATACCTGGGTTTAATAAGTGAAGATGATCTGCTGGATGCTGATAATAAAAAGATGCATATACAATTACTTCAGGATGATTTTATTGATATATCTATTAAAGAGAATGAGCATTTTTTGCAGGCTGTAAACATCAGCAATCAATATCAAACATCTGTAGTACCTGTAGTAAATGAAGAGAAGGAATTTCTTGGGAGTATCAGTGTGCAACATCTTCTCAGAACATTAGGTAATTTTTCCGGGGCACAGGAAATAGGTGGCATAATAGTTTTAGAAATGGAAAGAAGCCAGTTTACCATTTCTGAAATTAGCCGCATTGTGGAAAGCAATGAAGCAACCATATTGCACCTTAATACAACTATTCAGCCTGAAACGGGTTTGCTTACTGTAACTATCCATATAAATAAAAAAGAGCTTTCGATGGTGGTGGCGGCATTTGAGAGATATGAGTATGATGTGCTCTATTATTTTGGGGAGGAAAAATTTGAGAATGAAATTCATAGCAATTATCGTCATCTTATGAATTACCTTGATATTTAAAGCGCCTTTTTTCTCTGTAAAATAAGCTACTTTACAGGCACATTTTTTTTGACCTTCCGCATAGATTTGCTATTAATATTGAAAGTACACCCGTTACATATTTTACATAAAATCTTCATATTGCTGATCTTATTCGGTGTAAATACTTATGCATCGGCACAGCAAAATGCTATTGAAAATATATCATCTTTAAAAGAAATAAACCCAGGTGATACAGTCTCCAAACTTCGTGTGAGAAACATTATTATTTCCGGTAATAAAAAAACAAAAGATTATATAATCCTGAGAGAAATGCAATTAAAGCCGGGAGATTTGGTGATCATTGCGCATTTAAATGATGAATTAGAAAAGGCTCGTCAACATATTTATAACTTAACTCTTTTTGTAGAAGTTACAGCAGAGCCTATTATAGTCAGCGTATCTGAATTTGACATCAACATTACAGTAAAAGAACGATGGTATATTTTTCCTGTGCCGGAACTGCAATTTGTTGATGGCACTCTGAATAAGTGGCTGATGAAATATAAGGGTGATCTTAACAGGCTTAACTATGGAATAAAATTTACACACTACAATTTAACGGGGCGAAAAGATCAGCTAAGGGTTCATTTGCTTAATGGCTATACCAGAACAGTATCATTTAATTACAATGCACCTTATGCAAATGCTGCATTAACCAATGGCTTTTCTATAGGCGGCGGTTATTTTCAAAACCGCGAGATTGTTTATAAGACAAGCTATGATAATGAAGTTCTCTTTTATAAGAGGAAAGATTTTGTAAGAACAGCCTGGGAAATACAATTAGGCTATAGCATAAGAAAAGGACTAAAATTATCTCATTCTTTCAACCTTAATTATACACATGTAAACCTTGATGATTCAATTATTTCTGCCAATTATAATAAAGCGTATTTTAATAAATCAGTTTCAAAAGTTGGGTATGTAGATGCTTATTATTCACTTCGGTACAGTGATGTAAATAATGTTTTATACCCGCTAACAGGCTGGTCCGGCAGTATTGCCATAGGTAAAAGAGGTCTGGGTTTTACGGGTGGTGTAAATTCTTTTTCAATAGATGGGGAATACAATAAATACTGGGCGCTTGGTAAAAAGTGGTATGCAAGTACACAATTCCAGGGCAATATAAAATTACCATTTACCCAAGCTTATATAAATCAGCAGGCGCTTGGCTATGGCGACAGTTATATTCGCGGAATGGAGTATAAAATAATAGACGGTGTTGCGTATGCAATAACTAAATTCAATCTTAAAAGAGAGATATTCAACTTTAGTATAAATACAATTTTTAAAAAATCAAAAACACTTAATAAGATTCCTTTCCGCATTTATGCAAAAACTTTTGCTGATATGGGCTATTGTTATAATAAAGAAGATTTTGTTTCAAGATTAAATAATACATTTTTAGGCAGCACGGGTGTCGGGGTAGATATAGTAACCTTTTACGATATACAATTCCGGATAGAGTATAGTGTGAATCAATTAGGACAAAAGGGATTATTTTTACATAATGAGAAAGGTTTTTAACTCCATATAATTCTCCTGCATAAACTTTTTTAAATGCGCATAGCGATATACAGCAGGGGTTTGGAAGCCGACCAGCAAAATGGTATAAAATTATTGTTGAGTGAGCTGGCTGCATATAAAATTGAACCTGTTATCTTCCAGGATTTTTTTAACCAGTTTTATTCCACCATAAATTTTGGCGACAAATATTCTACTTTCAATTGCCCCGAAGATCTTATAGATGATATTGATTGTATAATTAG
>JAYVEA010000285.1:0-3056 GCA_043749085.1 Chitinophagales bacterium | reverse complement strand
ACTACTTCCCAATTACCTTTTGTCAATTGTTTCAGGAGAACTCCATTCAGGCTGTATAAATACAAATGATTCCATCCATCACGATTGCTTTGCCAGATAAATGCTGAAGGATTGTTTTTTACAAACAACATTGGCACTAATGGCTCTACATATTTATCATCGTGCTCTTCAAAAACTGTTTTCATAAAAAGTCCTGAAGCAGCTTCATATTGATTCATCTGCATAAAATTTTGCGCCCGGTTCAATACAGCAATAAAAATATACTTATCATCAGGACTCCATGCAATGTTGGTAAGATATTGTTCTGCAGGCTCGCCTGTTTTAACATACACCAGCGATTGTGTTTCTGCATTATAAATACCCACAGTTACATGATGGCTTTTATCGCCTGCCATCGGGTATTTTATATTTACATTTTTTGCCGGGCGCTGGCTCCAGTCAATGATCGGGTAATCAGTTACCATACTTTGATCCATCCTATAAAAAGCAAGCTGCTTACCATTGTTGCTCCAGAATGTTCCTTTGGTAGTTCCAAATTCTTCACGATGAACAGACGATGCATACACAATATCTTTACTTCCATCTGTTGTTACCTGTTTTGTAAAGGCACCATTGGTAACAAACAAATTAAAACTATCTACATAGGTAACATAGCCTGATCTTCCTTCTTCCACGTTCTCTTTATCGGTAACGAACCTGTTTATGATCGTTCTTATTTTTCCTGTTAAAGGATTTAAAGCGATCTTATTTTTATTCACCGTCATAATCCATTCCGCGGACTGATTGAATTTAATGTCGGGCATTACGCTCGCGGTATCATTACCACCCGCTTTTAATTTTTGATTAAGTTGTTCAAGAGAAAAAAAAGGAGCTTCATTGATTTTAAAATTTCCTTTTACCCAAATATCTTTATTGTTTATTTTTTTTAAATAAACATAATCATCAGTGCCATAAATAAATTGTAACTGGCGAAGATTTTCAGGAGCTAAAGTGGTTTTGTTGTTTACCAGTGCATCTTCCAGCGTAAGCATTTTAGTTTGTGCTTCGCAGAAAAATGATGGTATACCAAGAAGAAGAATTAAAATAAGCTTTTTCATCGATGGATTTTTACAAATACAAAAGTAGAGTTTGGTAATGCAATAACAAAGCCTCCCTGGTTGGATGCTTTGATATATTTTAAAATCTAATGTTAATTCCTGACAGGCTTACCGCCTTTTAAAACACTTTGAATTCTTTCCAATGTTTTCTTTTCTCCGCATAAACTTAAAAAGGCTTCTCTTTCTAAATTAAGAACATATTGCTCGCTTACTAATGTTGGTTCACTAAGATCGCCACCACACATTACGTATGCAAGCTTCTTTGCAATTTTTACATCATGCTCTGTAATGTAGTTGCCACGCCACATTCCGTTGATGCCTGCATACAACATTCCCAAACCGGATTGGCCTAAAACTTTAATATCATTTCTTTGAACAGGCATGGTATAACCTGCATCATATATTTCAATCACACTTTGTTTTGCATCAGCAATTCTTCTGTCCTGATTCATGCTTACTTCATCTTTTCCTTTTCTTAATATACCAATATCAAAAGCCTCAAACGCAGATGTAGCAACCTTTGCAGTACCGATAGTTAAAAATCTATTTTGCAAAGTGATCGTTTCCGGTTCACCGGGATGCATTTCATCAGCAGCTCTTAATGCAAATTCTTTTGTGCCGCCGCCGCCGGGAATAAGACCAACGCCTAATTCAACAAGACCAATATATGTTTCTGCAGCCGCCTGCACTTTATCGCTATGCAAACTCATTTCACAGGCACCACCTAACGTTAATCCATGCGGTGCAACAACAACAGGTATTGCAGAGTAGCGAACTCTCATCATCGTATTCTGAAACATGCGTATTGCCATATCCAGTTCATCATATTCCTGTTCGGCTGCCAGCATAAATATCATTCCCACATTGGCACCTGCACTAAACTGCGGACCTTCATTGGCAATTACCAATCCTTTATATTTTTCTTCTGCTATTGCAATTGACTTATTAACTCCCTCTAAAACTTCGCCGCCAATGCTGCCCATTTTTGTGTACCATTCCAATCCTAAAACATCATCACCTAGATCATACAATTTGCAGGCACTGTTCTTCCAAATTATTTTTTCTGCATTATTATTCATAATAATAAATGCTTCACCTCCCGGAATAGGCTTATAAGACTGAGAAGCTATATCATAATATAAACGCTTTCCATTTTCAATTTTATAGAAAGAAGTGAAATCCTTTGCCAGCATATCTTCAATCCATTTAGCAACTGTAAGACCGGCTGCCTTTATCGCTTCAACAGTTTTTGCAACACCCAGAACATCCCAGGTTTCAAAAGCACCTATCTCCCATCCAAAACCCGCTTTCATAGCATCATCCAGCCTGTATATTTCATCACTTATCTCAGGAATACGATTAGATATATAAGAAAATAAACTGTAATGAAACTGGCGATAAAATTCTCCGGCTTTATCTTTACCTGCATCCAAAATCTTCATTCGTTGTTTAAGATCATCAATTGATTTTACCGCTTCAACAGTTGCAAACTTTGGTTTTACTCTTGGCCCATATTCAAATGTTTTTAAATCAAGAACGTGAATTTCCTTTTCCCCTTTATCACTTTTTTTCTTAATAAAAAATCCTTGACCTGTTTTATCTCCCAGCCAGTTTTTTTCAACAATAGTTCCTAACCAGTTCGGAAGATTAAATGCACTTTTGGCTTCATCATTCGGACAATTATCTGCAACACCTTTGGCAACTTTTACCAATGTATCAATACCTACTACATCGGCAGTTCTGAAAGTTGCAGATTTGGGTCGCCCGATTATTGGACCCGTTAATGCATCAACTTCATCGATATTTAATCCGATCTTTTCCATTAAATTAAAAATGGACATGATGCTGAAAACCCCGATTCGATTGGCTATGAATGCGGGTGTATCTTTTGCAAGCACTGTAGTTTTTCCCAAATAGAGATCCCCATAATGCATTAAAAAATCCACTACATCTTTATCA
>JAYVEA010000284.1:0-3068 GCA_043749085.1 Chitinophagales bacterium | reverse complement strand
GGACAGTCTCATGGTCAGCATGATCGTTCAAGAGCTCCGGGTTCTATCGGTAATTCATCCGATGCCTCCAGGGTTTTTAAAGGTATGCGCATGGGTGGTCGTATGGGACAAGACAGGGTAAAAATTAAAGGATTGAAAGTTGTAAAGATTTTCAGTGAGAAAAATTATATTCTGGTAAGTGGATCAGTGCCAGGTCATAACGGGGCAATTGTTTTAATACAGAAATAATAAACACGTAAGCTGTTACGCATCAACAAATAATCTGAATAATCATGCAAGTAGATATTTTAAATATAGAAGGCGCCAAAACCGGTAGAACAGTTGAACTGCCAGAGGAAATATTTGGTATAGAGCCTAATAACCATGTTGTTTACCTCGCAGTTAAGCAATATTTAGCCGCTCAACGTCAGGGTACACACAAAGTAAAGACAAGGGCTGAAGTGCAGGGATCATCTAAAAAGCTGCACAAGCAAAAAGGTACTGGTGGAGCTCGTAAAGGTAATTTACGTAGCCCGATATATAAAGGTGGTGGTACTATTTTTGGTCCGAAACCGCACCTGTACGATTTTAAATTAAACCGTAAAGTTAAAGATCTGGCTAAAATCAGTGCTTTAAGTTACAAGGCTAAAGAAAATGCAATTGTTGTTGTTGAAGACATTAACATGGATTCACCTAAAACAAAGCAGGTTATAAATATTCTTAAGAATTTACAACTTACCGGTAAAAAATCTTTGTTAGTATTTCCTGAAAATAATGAGAATGTTTACCTGAGTTTGAGGAATATTCCTAGTGTAAAAGGAACCCTAATCAGTGATATCAACACGTATGATATTGTAAACGCAAATGTTTTGGTTTTTACCGAAAGTGTTGCAAAAATTTTCAGTGAAGAAGAAGAAGTAGAAGTAGTAGCTTAAGTAATTACCAAATTATCAAATTAGAATTATGAAACTGTCTGATGTATTAATAAAGCCGGTATTATCTGAAAAGATAAACAAGCAAACAGAAAAGCTAAACCGTTACGCTTTTATTGTTGGAAGAAAAGCCAACAAACTAGAAATTAAAAAAGCTGTAGAACAATTTTATGGTGTTCAGGTAAAGGAAGTTAATACCGCAGTTATGCCTGGGAAAGTAAAATCCCGTAATACAAAAGCAGGTGTTTTAACAGGCAGAAAGCCAGCCAAGAAAAAAGCTTATGTAACAATTGCAGAAGGCGAATCAATTGATTTGTACGGAACAATCTAGGCTATCAAAGTATTATAAAGTATGGTAAATCTGCTACCGCAAAATGCAGAGATTCAATAAATCAAAAAGTTAATCCCCCTTTAGGGGATAGGGGTTATGGCACTAAGAAAATACAAACCAACCACAGCAGGTACCCGATGGAGAATTGGTAATGCTTACGCAGAAATAACTACCAATATACCTGAAAAAACGTTGCTTGAAAAGCAGAAGAATACTGCTGGTCGTAACGTGCAGGGTAGAAGGTCAATGCGTTACATGGGAGGCGGTAACAAAACAATGTATCGCCTGATAGATTTTAAAAGAGATAAAAAGAACATACCTGCCGTAGTTAAGAGCATTGAGTACGATCCTAACCGTACTGCTTTTATTGCTTTGCTTAATTATGTAGATGGCGAAAAGCGCTACATTATTGCTCCAAACGGGCTACAGGTTGGTACTACTGTTATAAGTGGTGACAATGTGGCGCCGGAATTGGGAAATGCTTTGCAACTTAAGTTTATGCCGTTGGGTACAATGGTGCATAATATTGAAATGCAACCAGGACAGGGTGGTAAACTGGTACGTAGTGCTGGTGGAAGTGCTCAGTTATCGAATAAAGAAGAAAAATATGGTATTCTTAAAATGCCAAGTGGTGAATTAAGAAAAGTATTAATTAACTGTTACGCAACTGTAGGTGTAGTTAGTAATAGCGATCATAACCTTGAAAGTGCCGGTAAGCTGGTAGAAACAGGTGGAAAGGTGTTAGACCAAGAACAAGAGCAGTTGCGATGAATCCGGTGGATCATCCGATGGGTGGTGGTGAAGGACGGGCTTCCGGTGGTCATCCACGCAGCCGCACAGGTAAATACGCAAAAGGGCAGGTTACACGTACAAGAGGAAAAGGATCAGATAAAATGATCATCCAACGTAGAAACGGTAAGAAAATAAGCAGGAAATAATTTTTAATCATTGTTAAAATGTTTCCCCTCCGGGAAAAAATAAACAAAAAACAACAACATGGCTCGTTCAGTAAAAAAAGGTCCTTATGTAGATGCAAATCTTGAAGAAAAAGTTCTTGCAATCAATAATGGAAAAAGTAAAAAGGGTGTAATTAAAACATGGAGTCGCAGGTCAACTATCACTCCTGATTTTGTTGCCCATACTCTTGCAGTGCACAATGGCAATAAGTTTATACCTGTTTATGTAACAGAATTTATGGTAGGTCATAAGCTTGGTGAGTTTGCCCCAACAAGAAATTTCAGAGGACATTCTAGTAAGAAAATTTCATAATTAACTGGGTTGGGTTTACTGAGAATGAAAATAATCAGCAAACAAAATCAAGAAACAAATATAAAATGGAAGCAGTAGCAAAATTGAATAATTATCCCACATCACCACGCAAAATGCGTTTGCTGGTTGATTTAATTCGTGGAATGGAAGTTGAAAAGGCTTTAGGTGTATTGGAATTTAATACCAAGCATCCGGCTGTTCCTTTATACAAATTGTTGAAGAGTGCTATCAATAACTGGGAGCAAAAAAATGAAGGCCAGAAGGTAGAAGATGCTAAGTTGGTGGTTAAAACTATAATGGTAGATGGTGGCAGGGTTATCAAACGTATGCGTCCTGCTCCACAGGGTCGTGGTTATAGAGTTCGTAAACGTAGTAATCATGTTACTTTGGTTGTTGATGTAAAAGGTGTTAATGGCAAAGCAAAAAAAGCCATTGTTGCTAAAGCAGAAGAACCTGTAGTTGTTGCTGAAACAGCTCCTGTAGCAGAAAAGAAAAAGAAAGCTCCGGCCGCTAAGAAGCCAGCTGTAAAAAAAGATTCAACTAAAACAACAACTAAT
>JAYVEA010000283.1:0-3071 GCA_043749085.1 Chitinophagales bacterium | reverse complement strand
CCCGTGAGCCGTGAATTGAAAAGTCATGAACAAAAAATTGTACACGAAGGACAAAAAATTATAAAAGATAAAGTAAAGGCAGAAATGCACCAGGCCGTGGTGGAAGTAGGCACTGACATATGCCAGGATATTGATGAAGCGATGATGGATGTTGCAACGTTGCGTAAAACAATCAGCAGTATAGCGGGAGATCTTGGATTGTGGGTAGGAGCTTCCGGCACTCATCCTTTTAGCCATTGGGAAAGTCAATTGATAACTGATCATGCAAGGTATAGTGAAATTATAAATGAATTACAGGAAGCAGCGAGGAGTAATCTGATCTTTGGACTACATGTACATGTTGGTATGGAAAATCGTGAAATGGCTATACACATCGCTAACTCTGCAAGATATTTTCTGCCACATATCTATGCGTTAAGTACCAATTCTCCTTTTTGGGAAGGAAGATTAACTGGCTATAAATCTTTCCGCACAAAGGTCTTCGATAAATTTCCACGAACAGGAATCCCTGATCATTTTGAAAGTATAGAAGCTTATGATAATTATATTAAGCTCCTGGTAAAAACAAATTGTATTGATAATGCAAAAAAGATATGGTGGGATCTTAGAGTGCATCCATTTTTTAATACAGTAGAATTCAGAATATGTGATGTACCAATGACTGTTCAGGAAACAATTACTATCGCTGCACTGTTCCAGGGAATTTGCGCAAAGCTTTATAAGCTGCGGTTACAAAATTTAAATTTTATAATGTATCCACGCATTCTTATAAATGAAAATAAATGGAGAGCAGGCCGATATGGAATTGATGGAAGCATGATCGACTTCGGAAAAGAAATGGAAGTTAACACCCGTGTATTAATTTATGAATTACTGGATTTTATTGATGATGTAACATCTCCGCTGGGAATTAAAAATGCAATAGGACATGTACACAAAATACTGGAACAAGGCACAGGAGCTGACAGGCAATTAAAGGTATACGAACAAACAAATAACCTTGTTGATGTGGTAGATTATATTCACTCGCAATTTTTGTATGGAATTTAATTACGCTATCTGATAAGGGTTACAGTTCCCTTCAATTCAACCATATTCTGTTTCACATCAACACCTTTAATTATCCATACATATACAGCAGAAGGTTGAGGCACACCTGAATAAGTTCCATCCCAACCTTTTCTTGCATCCCTGGTTTCAAACAATAATTTTCCCCACCTGTTAAATATTCTAAAATAATCCGTTACCTGTATTCCCGGAGCTATTGCTTGGAATACATCATTTAATCCATCGCCATTAGGTGTAAATGCATTTGGAACATAATAATTGGTTCCTTTATAAACTTTTACTGTAACCGAACTTGTTCCCACACAGCCCAGTGTATCCCTTACGATCAAATTAAATTTTGTATCATTAGCTAACAGAGCAATTGGATTTTGATTTAGAGAGTTATCCAACACATTTGCCGGCGACCACAAGTATTTAACTCCGCCACTGCCATATAACTGCATAGGTATTCCTACGGAGGCAACAGTATCATTACCGGCAAAAGCAGGCACAGGCGGCTTCATAATTACTGAAACCTGATCATATACTTTAAAATTACAACCATACGTATCACTTACCTGTAATGTATAAGAATTTGCCTTTACATTTCCGGGACGTACAAGTGTTGTAGCCGAATTGGGATTAATTATATCACCCGGGGGCGACCATAAATATTTTACGACCCCTGATAAATTTATTGCACTGCCGCGTAGGGTTGCAAAAGTATTATAGCATATTGTAGTATCTGGCCCGGCATCAGCAATAGGTTTGTGTAAAACATTTATGGTAACCGTATCAGACCCGGTACAAACAATTGATTTTGCAGTAAGGATATAAGTTGCAGTATCAAGCGGAGTTGCTATTGGAGATGCAGATGTTGAATCATTAAGACCAATCGAAGGCGACCACGTATAAAACTTTGCATGAGATGATGTATTTGGAGTAAGGGTTATAGAACTACCCTGGCAAATAATTTTGTCGGCTCCCAAATTTACTTTTATTGCTTTATCAAAAGCATCAACGGTTGTTGTATCCTGAGCTAAACATCCATTTGCATCCTTTATTTTTATTAGATAAAGATCTGCAACTACACTAAAAAAATTATTCGAAGTAAAAGTTTTACCGGAATCTATTGAGTATTGATAAGGAGTTGTTCCCCCATTAGCTTTAATAAAAATTCCTCCATCAGGTGTTGAACATGTAGAAGCAGAGGTTGTTATTGTTGAAATTCTGAATAAATTAGGCTGATTAAGAACTATGGCCGTATCCTTAATACATCCCAATGAATCTTTAATATGTAAGATATAATTTCCGACAACAAGATTTTTAAATGTACTATCAGTTTGAAAAGGATTTGTATTTAAAGAAAAAGTGTAGCGGGAAGTACTGGATGATGGATGAACTGTTAAGCTACCATTACTTCCCCCATAACAGGTTGGCATTATCGTATTTATTTTTGCAGATATTAATGCATCTGCTGCTACAACTGCATCAAATGTATAAGAACATGAAGTAGCATCTGTTACAGTAATACTATATTTTCCAGCCACCAGTCCGGTAAATATATTTGAAGATTGAGAACCACCTCCATTTAAAGAATATGTATAAGGAGAAATACCAAAGCCCGGAGTAACTGTAATAGTTCCGGTGCCTGATTTACTGCATACGGTATTTGTAACAGAAGCCGTAGCGAGGTTGGTAGGGCTTATAGAAACATCAGTAGAAAAAGTACACCCTGCTGCATCATTAACCAACACTCTATATGTGCCTGCAACTAAATTTGTAAAGATGTTTGATGATTGAAAAGCTACCCCATTTAATGAATATGAATAAGGAGCTGTACCTTTTGCTGGTGTAATTTCAATTGATGCAGTTATAGGACCTGGACATGCAGTAATAATTGTTTTAATAGAAGCATCAAAAGTATCAGGAAAAACTGATATAATTTTTGAAGAAATACAGTTACTTCCTTTTATTCTTGCTCTGATTGTATAAGTGCCGGCGGGTAATTTAAATAATGCAGA
>JAYVEA010000282.1:0-3077 GCA_043749085.1 Chitinophagales bacterium | reverse complement strand
GACTTCCTTTATAATTCTGGTATCCATGCTGATTGGGTTTTAACGCTTCTTCATACAAAGTTTTTATTACATCTGGATGCGGCGGCAAATCAGGACTTCCTATACCAAGATTAATAACCTGCTTACCGGCTTTATTCATATCATCAATCTCTCTTAATTTTTGAGAAAAATAATATTCACCGATTCCTTCAAGTCGTTTTGCAATTTGCATTATCTACCGTTTTTATAAATACCATATACTTTCAGATCTTCTGTTAATGGCTCAATGTTTTTTATCACTTTATTAAACTGGTCTATCGTTTTAAATTCAAGGTCGGCATGAAAAGAATATTTCCAATCACTTCCGGGTATAGGCATTGATTGCAGCTTACTTAAATTTATATCTCCTTCAGCAATTTTAGTAAGTACTCTTGCCAAACTGCCTTTTGAGTGATCTGTATTAAAAATTAATGATGCTTTATCTGCATTGTCAATTTGATTAACTACATCTGCGGATTGCAATACCAGAAACCTTGTATAATTATTTTTAAGTGTGTGAATGTTGGGAGCAATAATATCCAATTGATAAAGATCAGCAGCAAGCCTGCTTGCAATAGCCGCAATATGTTTGCTTTTATGCTGGTGAATAAGTTTTGCACTAAGTGCTGTATCGTCTGTCTCTATTAATTTCCAACTATGTTTTTCAAGGTATTCCAAACATTGCAGTAGAGCCATTGGATGGGAATGTACTTCACGAATATCTTCCAGTTTTATTCCCGGATTGACTAACAGGTTTTGTTTTATTTGAAGATATACTTCTCCAATAATTTTTAAATTTGTTTTTTGCAGCAGGTTATAGTTTGGCAAAATACTTCCGGCAATGGAATTCTCGATAGCCATTACTCCCCCATCACTTTCTTTTTTGTTGGAAGCAATTTTTACTACTTCTCTAAATGTAGAACAACAGATAACCTCTGCTTTATTAAAAAACTGTTGGGCAGCCACCTGGTGAAAACTGCCTTCAAACCCCTGTATTGCTATTTTCTTATTCATATGTAAAAACAAAAATCCCGACTTTTTAGCCGGGATTTCTTTATGTTTATTCTGTTTATTTCAGTTTTAACAAAAGCCTCCCGGACTATTTCTAAAATAGTAGCTAAAATAAAAACAGGTATTTGCTTTTGTAATTGTCATGATCAGAAAGCAAAAATAACAAACAGTTTTTACTTTACCAATCTAAAATTTTATCTCACAAAAAAACCGCTCTATAAAGAACGGTTATAAAATTGTCATCGAACATGCTAATGTTATTTCTTTCTGGTAGTATCCGCTTTCATTTTGTTGGCACTTGTATCTGCCATTCTGGTGCTGCTTGTGTCAGTTGTCATTGGTGTAACAGCTGAACTATCAACCTTTACATTTGTTGAATCACTGGTGGTAGTAGAATCTGTTTTTGAATCATTACATGCCACAAATACTGATGCAATTACAAAGGCTAAAAATACTTTTTTCATTTTTGGAGTTTTAATATTAAATAAATTAATTAGGTATTTGGGATTAATACCATCTTTACCTTTAAGTAACCCATCTATTTCTACTAATTTTAAACGTTTTTTGGGTTACTTTTCCTTTATCATTGTATTAATTATAGCCTTGTGAATATATTAGAACAGGAACAGCTTTTATTGCAGGGATTAGCGGCAAACGATCAAAAAGCAGTTGAGACCATATACCGCGAGAATTATTTAACCATACAGTCCTTTATAGTAAAGAACAATGGTTATCCGGAAGATGCAAGAGATATATTTCAGGAGGCAATGATAGTTCTTTATGAAAAAGTTACTTCGGGCACGTTTGAACTAACCTGTCAGATAAAAACGTATTTGTATTCTGTTTGCCGGCGTTTATGGCTTAAAAGGTTACAGCAAATGCAGCGGTTTAATCCTTCTGCAGAAAGTGTAGATGAGATAATACCGGTAGAGGAAGAACTGGATTTGCATGAAAAAAGAAGTGCTGATCTTATTTTAATGGAAAATGCGCTGGATAAAATCGGCGAACCATGTAAGAGTTTATTAGAAGCTTATTATTTACAAAAGAAATCGATGCCCCAGATTGCTGAATTTTTTGGATATACAAACGCAGATAATGCAAAAACCCAAAAATATAAGTGCCTTGTAAGATTAAAAAAAATATTTTTTAGCCAATATAAAAACGGAGGATAAGATGGACGATATTTTACTTTTAGATGCAATTGAACGTTACAAAAGAGGCGAAATGACCGCCCAGGAAAGAACTTTCTTTGAGGAAATGCGGAAGAAAAATTCTGATATAGACCAGATGGCTGTAGAGCACACTTTCTTTTTAAATGAACTGGAAAGATTAGGCAATAGAAAATCTTATAAACATACATTGGATGAAGTTGAAAATACGTTGGTAAATGAAGGCATTATTACTAAAAAACAATTAAAAGGTAAAGCCAAAGTGATTTTTTTATGGAACAGGTATCGCAGAACAATTGCTGTGGCTGCCTGCATTGCAGGTATTGTTTCTATTTCAACTGCTACCATAGTTTCCATGTACTCTGAACACAAAAAAGTGGAAACCATAACACCACTTGTTAATTATAAATTTAAACAGATAGATGATAAACTTAAACAGCTTGATACTAAATTAAACAATTCCTCTGTTACAAATTCATCGGTAAAACCAAAATTTGCTGCAGATTTTACTGCTACCGGTTTTTTAATCGATGGCAGCGGCTATTTAGCCACGAATGCTCACGTAATTAATAATGCAAGAAATCTGGTAGTGGAAAATAAAAAAGGAGAGCAGTTCATTGCCATTCCTGTTTATGTGAATAAGAGTACTGATCTTGCAATTTTAAAAGTTACCGATACTTCTTTCAAAAAAATAAATGCATTGCCTTATTCTATTCCCAGAGCTTCTGCAGAGTTAGGAACACAAATTTTTACTTTAGGTTATCCAAGAGACGAAGTTGTTTATGGTGAAGGCTATCTTAGTGCTAAGTCAGGTTATTCGGGAGATACAGCTTCTTACCAGATAAGTATTTCAGTTAATCCCGGTAATAGTGGCGGCCC
>JAYVEA010000281.1:0-3077 GCA_043749085.1 Chitinophagales bacterium | reverse complement strand
GAATCCAAATCTTATTTCACCTTTTTTATTTACCGCAAAACCATTTTGTGATTCATTAACATCAGGTCCCAGCACTTTTAATCCCATGCGTTTACACTCTTCCATAAAGAATGTGATCTTCTCAATACTGCCTGCATGGTTTAAAACTGCAGCCATGTACTCACTTGGATAATGCGCTTTTAAATAAGCAGTTTGATAAGCCACCAATGCATAACAGGTAGAGTGAGATTTATTAAAAGCATATTGCGCAAATGACTCCCAGTCTTTCCATATTTTTTCTAATGTATCAGCCGCATGCCCATTTGCTGTTCCACCCTTTATGAATTGCTCCTTCATCTCTGCCAGCACAGAACGTTGCTTTTTACCCATTGCCTTACGCAAAACATCAGCATCACCTTTGCTGAAGTTGGCAAGTTTTTGTGAGAGCAACATAACCTGTTCCTGGTAAACCGTAATGCCATAAGTATCTTTTAATATCTCCTCCATTTCCTGCACATCATAATTGATCGGTTCACGACCATGCTTGCGTTCTATGTAGCTTGGAATGTATGCCATTGGCCCCGGACGAAAGAGGGCGTTCATTGCAATCAGGTCATTAAAAGTATCGGGCTTAAGATCACGTAAATGTTTTTGCATACCAACACTTTCAAACTGGAAAGTTCCGTTTGTATCTGCATGCTGGTAAAGCTTGTAGGTCTTTTCATCATCCAGTGTAAGCTCATCTAAATTGATAACTACACCATGATTTTGTTTGATAAGAGATAAGGCAGTTTTTAAAATGCTTAAGGTTTTCAAACCAAGAAAGTCCATTTTTAAAACACCGGCTGCCTCAATATTATTTCCATCAATTTGTGTGAGCCATAAGTCAGAATCTTTAGAAGAAGCAACAGGAATAAGATCAGTAAGATCTTTAGGCGCAATGATAATTGCAGATGCATGAATACCGGTATTGCGAACGGAGCCTTCCAAAATTTCCGCTTCATGCAAAACCTTCGCCTGCATATCATCACCTTTATAGATCTCTCTAAGCTTTTTTATATTTTCAATATCTTCTGAACCAACACCTTCTTCCTGTAAAGATTTTTCTCCGGTAAGTGGTGCCTGCAGTACTCTTCGCAAAGAAGTGCCGGGACGATCAGGTACAAGTTTTGCCAACGCATTGCTTTCTGATAAAGGAAGATCCATAACACGTGCAACATCTTTAATACTCATCTTGGCAGCCATCGTACCGTAAGTAATAATTTGTGCTACCTGGTTCTTACCATATTTTTCAACAACATAGTTCAACACTTTTTGTCTTCCTTCATCATCAAAGTCCGTATCAATATCCGGCATTGATTTACGGTCAGGATTTAAAAATCTTTCGAAAAGGAGATTATATTTTATTGGATCAATGTTAGTGATCCCAATACAATAGGCAACCACAGAACCTGCAGCAGACCCACGTCCGGGCCCAACAAACACTCCCATTTTTTTACCTGCAATAATGAAATCACTTACAATTAAAAAATAGCCGGCAAACCCCATTGTTTTTATGGTGAACAATTCAAAATTCAGGCGTTCTTCAATTTCAGGAGTAATTTCTTTATAACGTTCTTTAGCACCTGTCCATGTAAGATGTTCTAAATATTCATCCTGTGAGTTAAATTCTTTTGGTACTGTAAAATGGGGTAATAAAATATCTCTTTTGAGATCAAGCACATCGATCTTATCAACAATTTCATTTGTGTTATCCAATGCTTCTTCCAGGTCATCAAACACAGTCTGCATTTCTGAAGTGTTCTTAAAATAAAACTGGTTATTTGGAAATGCGAAACGTTTATTTTTTATTGATACATCATCATCAGTAAACTCTCTCAATGCAGGTGTGGATTGTTTTTCTCCTGTATTGATGCAAAGCAAAATATCATGGGCATTAAAATCTTTTTCATCCACATAATGCGAATCATTGCTGGCAATAACTTTTACAGCATATTTCTTTGCAAATTTTAAAAGCACCAAATTCACTTTATCCTGCTCCGGAATGCCATGCCTTTGCAGTTCAACATAATAATCTTTTTGAAAAATATTAAGCCACCATTTAAATTCATTCTCTGCCTCTTCTTCTCCCTTTTTTAAAATTGTCTGTGGAACCAGAGCACCTAAACAACACGTGGTAGCAATTAATCCTTCATGATGTTTATGGATTAATTCTTTATCAATGCGGGGATATTTTGAATACATTCCTTCTATATATCCTGTTGAAGTAAGCTTAACTAAATTCTTATAACCTGTTTCATTTTTTGCGAGCAGTATTTGGTGATGACGGGGATCTTTATCTTCTTTACTAAATTGTTTTTTATGCCTGTTCTCAGTAATATAAAATTCACAACCTACAATGGGCTTAACCTTTAAAGTGCCATCTTCGTTTTTATGATTGTATGCGTGCTTTACAAATTCAAATACGCCAAACATATTTCCATGATCAGAGATAGCAACAGCAGGCATTCCATCTGCAATTGCTTTAGCATATAAATTTTTTATTGAAGCAGCCCCATCTAACAGCGAAAACTGGGTATGTACATGCAGGTGAGAAAACTTCATAGAATCACAACATTTATCTGCAAATATCGTTAAAACATTGTGGAGGATTTTCACCGTTTTTCCACACAATGACTAAACTTTTTTTTGTGCCAAAAATGCCTGCAACGGACGTAATGCCTGAATACGGTTGTTTAAACCAATATACAGGGCTATGTTTGCACAGCTTAAGAAAATTACTTTTAACCCTGCATATATGTGCCCCCATATATGTTACAAAACCATCAGTCAGCATGAAAAATGTAGTAGCATTATTTGCCCTGCTATTAGCATGTGGTACAGGTACCGTAAAAGCACAAAGTTCTGTAAACCTAAAAGCAGTTACAAGCACGCAACTTCTAGTTTTAAATTTTATAGATAATATTTCATTTACTCAGGAATTAAATACTAATTCTATTTTAAATACTTCAACAACAATAAATACAACAACACCCGTTAAATCGATGCCTGAAGCAGTTGCCGAACCCGCAGTTGAAAATACAATTGAAAAAATCTCC
>JAYVEA010000280.1:0-10165 GCA_043749085.1 Chitinophagales bacterium | reverse complement strand
TTTTTTGTTCATTGGCTTTGATATCATTTGCAATTGCTCTTACTTCTGCGATATTTCCCTTATCAACTTCTTCAACCAATTCCTGTATTAACTCTGTGTTTACTTCCGAAAAATTATTGACGAAGTTTAACGGGTTTTGAATTTCATGGGCAATGCCTGCAGTGAGTTCTCCAAGCGAAGCCATTTTTTCAGATTGGATGAGTTGTACTTGTGTGGATTTTAGCTGATCATACGCTTTCTCTATATTTTTTTTCGCTTTTTGTTTTAGCCTGCCGCTTCTAAATAAAAAGAATCCAATAACAAGCAACGTAAAAGTGCTGCCCAAAAAAACATTCAGCTTCATACGATTTTGGAATTCCGCTTTCGCAACCTTAATATCACGCTCACGTTCTTTTTCTTCGAATTCAGCATAGGTCGCTATAGATGAGTTATTGGTTAAATTGAATAAGCTGTCTTTATAAGCAATGGCCTTCTGGTTGTATTCAAGGGCCTTTTGTAAATTTTTCTTTTCGTAAATACTGGATAGAAGAAGACTTGCACTTACAGCGTTTGAGTAGCTCCCGCTTACCCTGGCAATCTCTAAGGATTGATTGGCATAATAAATACAGGAATCCATCTTATCGATTTGCTGAAATAATTGAGCAAAGGAATAGTTTGCGGTGAATAGTAACCAGCCGTCTGCTGCTAATGGAATTGATTGGCGGTAATAAAACATCGCTTTATCTGTATGAGCTAACGCTGCATAAAATTTCCCCAGGTTAATTTTTGATAAACAAGATGCCCATGCATAATTTAAACTGGTTGCCCTTTTTTTAGCTTGTAGATCATAAAATAATGCCGAATCATATTTATGCATCGCTAAATATGCCTGTCCCAGAAAATTTCTCGAAAGAATAGACGAAAATTCATCTTGCAATGAATCAGCCAGCATTTTAGATTCATTTAAATATCCTATGCCTTTTATAGAATCTTTAGAAAAACTGTAAATAAGTCCTAACGCTGCCAGCACTCCAACTTTTTCTTTGACAAGGTTATTTCTATTATCTACTATTTTCAGTGCCTGGAGAAATACCTGAGTCGATTTTGAGCTATTACCAATCCCATAATAAGTATGTCCTAATGATTGCAGGGAACGCACCTCACCGCTTTGGAAATCTATATCCCTGGCTAATGCTAATGCTTTGTACCCATAATAAAATGCTGAATCAGGATTATTAAATGCAAACTGATCACTTAAATTATTTAATAGCAGTACACGGCTTGTGTCGTGCTTAGTAATAGCTAATTGGTGCAACAGGCTATCTGTTTTTGAATGTCTTAAAGCTTCAATTCTTTCGATATGGTTTTGGGCCATGACCGCAAGCTGAATCAACAGGAACCCAAAAAGTATAACAATGTTCTTTTTCATGGATTCATATTAATCAGGTAAATGAATAATAAATGTCGAGCCTTCCTCCTCTTTTGTTTCCACCCTTAATTCTCCACCATGTGCTTTTACAATATCATAGCTTAAAGATAAACCCAACCCTGTTCCCTGCCCTGTGGGTTTGGTTGTAAAGAAGGGCTGAAAGATTTTATCCAGTACTTTTTGCGGAATGCCGGTGCCGTTGTCTTTTACTCTAATCTCTATTTTACCCCGTCCGACTGGGTCATCCGGGCGGGTATTTAGCTTTTTTGTACTTACTGAAACTGTTGGCTCATAACCTTCAGGTTGCTGCCTCTTTTTTTCTGTTACAGCATAAAATGCATTGGTAATAAGATTAAGAATGACTCTACCTATATCCTGTGGAATGATATTAATGTTATCAATCGTTTCATCATAATCAGTTTTCATAGTTGCGTTGAATAATTTGTCTTTTGCTCTCAAACCATGATATGCCAATCGTAAATATTCATCGGCTAATGCATTAATGTCTGTTGGTTCTTTTATACCACTGCTGCTACGGCTATGTTGCAGCATGCCTTTTACAATTGCATCAGCTCTTTTGCCGTGATGATTTATTTTTTGTTCGTTATCTTGTATGTCTTTTGCAATGGCTTTTACATCATCCAAATTTCCTTTATCAATCTCCTGGTGCATCTCATCAATCAGTTCTGTATTTACTTCTGAAAAATTATTTACAAAATTTAAGGGGTTTTGAATTTCATGGGCAATGCCGGCAGTGAGCTCTCCGAGCGAAGCCATTTTTTCAGATTGAATAAGTTGGGCCTGAGTGGCTTTTAGTTCTGTCATAGCATCTAAAAGATCTTTATTCGCCCGCTCTATTACAGTCCTTTTTTTTTCCAGTTCTTCAATGGTTTCTTCCAGTAAAATAGTGAGGGTTTTTTTCTCTTTGTCACATCGTGCAACCTTAAATTCCAAAACAGCATTTATTTTCTCCATCTCTTTTGCAACTTTCAGGATAACATTTTTATCTGCATCCGATATTTCGGTAATTCCGGAAAGGGTATCAATAATTTGCTGCAATTTTTGATTCATGATATTCGTGTGAACTGACAGACGGAAAATATCTACAGTTAATTTAGTGATTGCTCTTTTAGCAGTACAAGACAACAGGTGCTGTTATGAAACTCATGCTTTCCCACCCTGGCTTTACCCATTTCTCCATAGCAAAAAAGTCCTGCCATAGGTTTATCCCAAACTTTTTTTACTGCTTCAATCTCCTCGCCTATCACGGGTCCCAATGTAAGATGTCGTGCTTTACAGGAAAATAAAATCATAGCGTCTGCTTCCGGCATCTCCTTTTTTACTTCCTCACAATCGGAAATTACCTCGTTTATAACATCAAAATCAGGAGGAAGAGAAAATTTTATTTTTGAACCCTGTGGCACTGAGCCCGCACATATAAAAGAACGGTCATCTAAGTTTGCCAGCATTGCAGTACGCATAACCGGAGGAGCATTTTCCCTTTGAATTTGTATAGGAAAATAAACACCAAAATTGATGATGGCATCATTTAGTTTGTTAAACTCTGATGCAGATATACCTAGATATTTGATGACTATATCCAGAGCGGGTTCATTATCTATTGTGTATACAATATTGCCTTCACTTTTTGTAACAGTACGCAAAGTGCCAACGGGTTTCCAGCCGCTTGTAGCAATACCTTTTATTGAAACCTTTTCTTCATCAACCACGATAGCTACCACGCCATTATCACTGGACTCTTTATTAGTAAATGCATAGGTTCCTGTCATGTTCAGATCATCTCCGGCTGCCCCGCCAAAAATAGTAACACCTTCTCCGGCACCATCTTCAATGCCTCGTACTACCATTTCACCATCGGCACTTACTCCTCCGGATGCGACTATGAACGCAGGTTTTCTAAAGGCTTCTTTTCCTAATGCTCCAATTTTTTTCCCGGCTTGCCTTGTTACTCCATCACCAGTTTCTGCAAAACATATTTTAAAATGTTCACGATTTAAATCAAGCAACATCATTACTATAGATTCTTCTTCAATATCACCATCAATAAACTCTCCCGACGAAGTGGCTCCGAAAATTGAAATATTATGTTGATCAAGAATTTTTATTAGAGCATCCCTGTCTTGTTTTACAGATAGAAATACTATCGCTAACGTTGGTGTAAAACCATCTGCTAAACTTTCATTCAGAGCTTTGGAAATTTCTTCAGCAGATTTTCCTTTAATTGATTTTGCTTTCATGATTTATAATATTTAATAAACAATATGTTTTCGATATAAACAATATGTTTTTGATCAAGCGATTAATTTTATTGTAACCTTCAATATCGGTAAACATGATAGCAGCAAGTTGACGGGATTGAGGCATTATACTTTTATTTTATTCAGGAAAATTCATTCTGTTTATGAAAGATTGGAAGCGGCTATCCTTCCGAAGCTTAACCGGCACCCATGGATAATATTGTAATATACACAGATAGGCATCATGTTCTTCATAAGCTCTTTCAAGCCAATTAAAAGCCTCATCAATATCTTCCAGAAAACCTGAAGCAAAACTCATAATGCATGAGCTTACATATTTGCCTTCTTTTAATTTCAGTTTCAAATCCTCCATTACAACTCTTGCCTTTTCCAGGGAACCTATAGAAGTATATAATCTGATCAAATCAACCTGGTTGAAGGCAGCGTAATTAGAGAGTTTACTGGCAAATTCAAGAAATTCGGTTGCTTTAGCGTATTGCTTATTAAACAAATAAGCTAAACCCATGATGCGGTTTCCAATTAATGAATCAGGATCCATTTCATATCCCTGCTTCGCACTTTGAAATGCTTCTTCATAATTTCCCATAGTTAATAAAACAGCATACTTGTTGACATAACACATAGCATTATGCGGTTCGAGTTCAATGGCAATGTTGAGATGCTTTATTCCTTCTTCCAAATTTCCCTCTATCCAGGATAGGTAATAGTGACCAAACCACACATGACTCTGCACATACCGGGGATTAAACTGAATGGATTTCAGGAAATTGTGTTTTGCCTGTTTCCAGTTCCATTCATAGCCTGCATAATACATTCCAAGGGAACAATAGGGTTCGCAAAGTGTGTTGTCCAGGTGTATTGCTGCATCAGCCGCTTGCTTTGCTTTGGGCATTACTTCTTTTGCAGGCAGAAAATTATAGAAGCCAAGTATCACATAAGCATCTGCCAATCCTGCATATGCCTTAGCAAACTCCGGATCAATTTCAACAGCTTTGTTGAATTGCTCTAAACTTTGAAACAGAAAACGTTTATTTAAATAAAATCGTCCCTTTAAATAAAACTCATAAGCTTCTGTATTTTGAGTGTGTGTTTTTGTAATAATTTTTTTTTCTTTGTCCAGTAAAATGACTTTTAGGTTTTCAGTAATTGCCAAAGCAATTTCATCCTGGATAGCAAAAATATCATCCATATTGCGATCATATTTTTCTGACCACAAATGAAAGCCATCCTCAACATTTATTAATTGCGTTGTTATGCGAAGCTTGTTGCCTTGTTTACGTACGCTGCCCTCCAGAACTGTGCCTACACCAAGCTTTTCGCCTACTTCACGCAGGTCAATATTTTTTCCTTTGAATTGAAAAGATGATGTTCGGCCGGCAACTTTTAAATCTTTTAAATGAGATAAAGAATTCAAAATTTCTTCTGCCATACC
The DNA here is from genome assembly GCA_043749085.1 of Chitinophagales bacterium. Taxonomy (GTDB): domain Bacteria; phylum Bacteroidota; class Bacteroidia; order Chitinophagales; family Chitinophagaceae; genus Ginsengibacter. Next base: position 5,046 of record JAYVEA010000280.1, on the reverse strand, counting down.
ATCGCTGAAATATTCCTGTTCCGGATCATTGCTCATATTTATAAATGGTAATACAGCAATACTTTTTTCAGGATTTTTTTTTATTGACTTTTGCTCACTGGATGTAACAGAAGTTTCTGGGAGCTGAATAACAACTTCATATAAACGCACTGGTTCTTTTACATTTTTCAGAATTTCTTCTTTATAAAATTTTGTTTGAAATTCTTTTTTATTAAAGATGTTATTATGCACAACTTCTGAAACCAGTATGCTTCCGATTGGAGCTGCTCCCTGAATGCGGGATGCAATATTTACACCATCACCAAATACATCTTCGTTCTCAAATACAACCTCACCCTGATGAATGCCGATGCGCAGCTGTAAACCATTTTTATTTTTGCATGCTTTTAAAATAGAGCAGGCACAACTAACCGCATCAGTAACTGTACTAAAACTGGACAGGATACCATCACCTAATTCTTTTATCCATTTGCCACATATTGTTCAATGAGTGGTTTTTGTAATTCCCTATTTTTCTTCAACAATTCGAATGCCCTTTCCTCATCCTCACCCATCAATGCTGTATACCCGACAATGTCGGTAAACATAATAGCAGCAAGCTGGCGGGATTGAGGCATGTGCAGTTGTAGTTTGTAAAAGAAAATTACGTAATTCTTTTAACTTTGCTCCTGAAGATTATACATTATGGATTACGTAGATTATTACAAAGTTTTGGGTATAAATAAAAATGCAACGGCAGATGAAATTAAAAATGCTTACAGAAAATTAGCCCGTAAGCACCATCCTGACCTTAACCCAAATGACAAAGAAGCTCATAAAAAATTTCAGCAGATAAATGAAGCCAACGAAGTTTTAAGCGATCCTGAAAAGCGCAAAAAGTATGACCAGTACGGAAAGGATTGGAAACATGCTGAAGAGTTTGAAAAGCAAAGACAATCACAAAGACAATATTCAAACCAGGGCGGTGGACAAACATTTTCAGGAGGATTTGGTGAAGATGATTTTTCAGATTTTTTTGCATCCATGTTTGGCGGGCAACAATCAGGAAACAGGGGCAGACAAACAAAATTCAGGGGACAGGATTATAATGCAGAACTGCAGCTTAACCTTACAGATGCTTATACCACACACCAGCAAACAATTACAGTTAATAATAAGAATGTTCGTATTACTATCCCTGCAGGAATTGAGAATGGCCAACAAATAAGATTAAAAGGGTACGGAGCGCCGGGTGTTAATAGCGGGCCTAATGGTGACCTGTATATAACTTTCTCCATTACAAATAATACCAGCTTTAAGCGAATGGGGAATGACCTTTATACAACAGTTGATATTGACCTGTACACTGCTGTTCTAGGCGGAGAGGTTACTGTTGATATGTTGAGTGGAAAAGTGAAGCTGAAAGTAAAACCCGAAACACAGAACGGAACAAAGATGAGATTGAAAGGAAAGGGATTCCCTGTTTATAAAAAAGAAGGAGAATTCGGTGATCTGTTCATTACGTTTTCTGTAAATATCCCAACTAATTTAACCGAAAAGCAAAAAGAATTATTTAAAGAATTAGCAAAAACTGCATCTTAAAATTATTTTTTCTATGCCGGAACATTTAATATCAACAAATGAATTTTGCACTCATTATAAAGTGGAGTATTCATTCATTGATTCTTTACAACAACATGGATTAATAGAAATAATTACAATTGACGAACATTCATTTATTGATCATGATCATTTAAAAAATGTAGAAAAGCTTGTGCGCCTGCATTATGACCTTGATATAAACATGGAAGGCATTGAAGCCATAACATATTTACTTAACAGGGTTAAGAATATGCAGCAGGAGATACTTTCTCTAAAGAACAGGCTCAGGTTGTATGAGGAGGATGAAATTAGAAATAAATAATAAGAAATAAGGAATTTTAAATAAGGAACTTGAAAGTTGAAGAACATTTATTCCCCATTAACTTTCTTATTTCTTATTTAAAATTCCTTATTTCTTATTTTATTTAAATGGCCAATCATCCTGCATTTTTGCTTTAATAAAATAAACGATCATTCCGAATGAATGGACCTATGCCTACCATATTTATCATATTGATGGCTGTAGCGTGACCTAAACCAAGTGATCTTTTTAAAGTTTCAGGCATTATCTAAACAACGTGGAAAAATTATGTTATGCAAATAAAAAAGGCACAAGCAATTTGCCTATGCCTTTCAAAAATCATACTTAAAATTATTTTTTATAATAAGTTATTTCTCTTTTTGCAATTTTTGTCGGTTTATCTTTTTCATCCATAGTAGTACGTTGCGTCCAGTTGCCCTGCTCATCGTAGGAATCGTACCTGTATTTGGTAACCTTTGTTGTGGTTGAATCTTTGTGAGTAGTAGAATCTTTCATTGTGCTCGTCCGTGAAAATTCCACCTGGTTGCCTTTTTCATCTACTTTAGCAGATGACCTTGAAATTTCTTTTCCACTGCTGTCTTTATTAATTTGTCCTTTAAATATTTGTTTGTCATATTTAGTCTCAAAAGAACTTTTTAAGGTACTATCAGGTTTATACTGCTTCATTGAAGTAAGCTGGTTGTAATCATTTTGAGCGATGTCTTTATAAAATGAACTCAATTTACCTGATGAATCATATTCCTGCGCTGTTGTGTATTTTCCATTATTATCAATCTGGATGGAAACTTTGTTAGTTACTTTTCCTTTTTCAGTTGTAACAATCTCTTTAAATAACCCATTAGGATATTTTGTGAATGCTTCTTCACGGGTTACATTTCCTTTACTGTCTTTGGCTGTTACTTTTGCAATGTTGCCTGCACTATCATATTCTATCACCTCAATACAACAGGAATCCATTTCTCCGATCTTACCAGTACTATCCACTTTATATGGAGTTTCCACAACTTTTTGAACTTCGCCTTTAAGATTATCTGCTGACCAATCAGTAATCGTTTTAGTGGTTTCTTTTTTTTCGTTGCAGGAGAATGTGATAAACGCTGCAATTAAAACAATTGAAAATTTTTTCATTTTTTGAGTTTTGGTTTGGTAAAAAAAATAGCATTCCCGGGGATAGTTACTCAAAATAAACAATTTTTTTAAAACAAGAAATTTTTAAGAAAATATCAAACCAATTAATCGTGTTTATTTGTCAATGCTCTTATCATCTGCCCGTAATGCTGATGATTGGCTAATGCATTTAAAGTTTGTGCTATTCTTTTTGTTTTGGTAGGCTCTGTCTTTGCACTTTCTATCCAGTTGCTGAAATATTTACGATGGCCGGGAGTTAATTGATTAAAAAAAGACAGACCTTCCGGTTCTTCAGCAAGGCATTCCATTAATTCTGCATTAAATTTTACAGGGCTATTATCAGCTTCAATATTAACCTTTAGAGATGCTCCTTTTTGTTTCCTGATCTTTTTTCTGATCGATGTATTCAGCGCCAGGATAAAACCTCCATCTCCCATAGGAAGTAATGCCAGGCCTTCGAATGCATAATTATCTAAAGTACCTTTTATCCGGAATGTTTTTTTATTATCTGGTTTTAATTTCTCTGCAATTAGAGCAGGTATTTCAATGTAAGTCCAACCGGTCTTCTCTCCCTTATCACCAAACTTTTTTATTACAGTTGTAAATTGAACCATTGGTTTTTAAGTCTAATATAGCAAATCAAACTTTTTGTTTATCTACGTCAAGTAATTTTTTTCTTTTTGATAAGCCAAAGAGCAGGTAAAAGATAAGACCGATAACGGGTGCGATAAATATGATAGCAGCCCAGAATATTTTTACCGGCACAAGGATATCATTTCTTTTAAATAATGTGATCAATACAATTATAATTGTAATGACCCACAATCCAATTAGGATAAGATACCCGCTAACAAGAGCTGAAAAAAAATCGAGTAGCATACTGTAAAGTAATTAAAAAAATTGCAGCTATTTTTATGCCATGAATCAAACAAAGCTTTCGGTAAATATTAATAAGATAGCAACGCTTCGTAATTCACGTGGTGGCAACAATCCTGATATTATTAAAACAGCAAAAGATCTTGAACGTTTTGGCGCCGATGGCATTACAGTTCACCCACGCCCTGATGAAAGACATATCCGCTATGATGATGTGTATGAACTAAAAAAAATAATCACCACAGAATTTAATATTGAAGGCAATCCGGGTGAACAAAAATTTGTTGATCTTGTTCTGGCAAATAAACCAACACAGGTAACTCTTGTACCTGATGCGGAAGGGCAATTAACTTCTGATCATGGATGGGATACAATAGCAAATAAAAATTATCTGATAGATTTTATTACCCTTTTTAAAAATGCAGGAATAAGAGTTTCCATCTTCGTTGATGCCGATATTAAAATGGTAGAAGGAGCAAAAGAAACAGGAACTGACAGGATTGAACTGTACACAGAGTCTTACGCAAAACAATACGCAACGGGCAATAAGCAACAGGCAATTGAACCTTACATTTCTGCATCAAAGAAAGCAAATGAGATTGGTTTAGGAATTAATGCGGGGCATGATCTTGATCTGCAGAACCTAAAATATTTTTCTCAAAATATCCCCAGCTTACTGGAAGTTTCAATCGGTCATGCATTGATATGCGATGCAATTTATTTAGGGCTTGAAAATGCTGTGCAGTTGTATAAAAGACAGCTGATGAAATAAGATGGAAGTAGTAAACTGCTCAAAGTCATAAGCACTTACTTCAATAATACAGTAAGCCTGCTTTCCAAAACATTGCCCCGAAGATTTTTTGCAATGATCCTTCCCTGTGGATCTAATAAAAAATTTTGAGGAATACTGCTTACTTTAAATATTGACGCCACCTGGTTGCCCCATCCTTTAAGATCACTTACATGATTCCAGTTGAGTCCATCCATTTTAATTGCATCTATCCAGGCTTTTTTATTTTGATCAAGCGATACGCCTATGATGGTAAAGTTTTTATTTTTAAATTTTTCATAAGCTGCCACCACATTTGGATTTTCCTGGCGGCAAGGGCGGCACCAGCTTGCCCAAAAATCAAGCAATA
>JAYVEA010000279.1:0-10193 GCA_043749085.1 Chitinophagales bacterium | reverse complement strand
ATATAGTTCCGGCAACAAAAATTTGTAATGAAATATCGCTGTAGTTTAAGGATACTTTAAGGTGGCCCGTAAAATAAAATGGTATATTTGTACGTTTTTAATATATTGTGAATCAACCCCCTAACCCGATGCTTGCAAACAAAGCCCGTATTGCATATAAACAGGCGTTTTTAGTTTTGTGTTTTGTTTCCTTTTTACAATTTTTTTCTCCAACTTATGGCAAGGCACAGGTATCTCCGGAACCCCAGGATCAACCCATTGATCTCAATCTTTTAAAGAATGCTTCTCCATCCGCTTTACAGAATTATCTTAAAGACAGAAATCAGAATCAATCACAGCCCGGTGAGGATATCCATAAAAAAAATCTATTAAAAAACGAGACCAGGGTTGCTAAAGACAGTACTGTAAAAGATGAAAATAAAAAGAAAGATAAAGTAAATACCGCTGAGGATGTTTATGGAAATAATCTTTTTCAGAATTCTGCGATATTGGAATTATCCCAACTTTCTACACCTCCTTTGGATTATCCTATTGGTGTAGGAGATCATATTGTTGTTTCGTTATGGGGAGGTGCCGATATTGAAACCGATTATATTGTTGCAAGAGATGGCTCAATATTCCCTCAGGGTTTAGGCAAAATAACAGTGCAGGGTTTAACTTTTGAAAATGCTACTGCCATTATTAAAGACAGATTTAGAAGAGTTATTCCACCTTCGACAAATATTTCAGTTACCATGGGCCAGCCCAGGAGCATTGTGGTAAACGTTTCAGGCGAAGTAAATAATCCCGGGCCTGTTGTTGTTTCGGCATTTACCAATGCTCTAAACGTTGTGGCAATGGCAGGAGGTTTAAATGAATATGGCAACCTTAGAAATATCCAGATAAAAAGAAATAACAGGATCATTGATTCACTTGATGTTTACCGCTATTTAACACGTGGTGATTTTGGCAAACATCTGTACATGGAGAATGGTGATTTTGTTATAGTACCCATCTATGATAAAAAGGTTTTGGCCTCCGGGCAATTTAAACGCCCGATGTACTACCAGTTAAAAGGTAATGAAGGATTTAGGGATCTGCTGAAATATACTGGTGGTCTTACTCCTGACGCGTATGCTTCAGGCGGTGTAATTATTCGTAACGTTAATGAAAAACAAACAATAAATAATGTAAACTTTAATGCGATAGGTTTAAAAGTGGGTGATAAAATTGTTGATGAACCTTTATACAATGGCGATGTTATTGTTGTAAATCCTATAAACCCGGGATTAATAAATAAAGTTATTATAAGAGGAGAAGTTTCTTATCCCGGTATATATGAAATAAGGAAGGGAGATCGTCTGTTTGATATTCTTAACAGAGCAGGAGGTATTACACCAAATGCTTATGTAGAAAGAGCTTATGTGTATAAAGGCGCCGGGGATTCTGCCAATCTTAAATCAGATAAAATTGATATAAACCTTAATGAGCTGAATAAAAATAATAGCAGCATTTATAATATTAAGATTGATCCCAATGATGTTATTGAAGTTTTTAACCGTAATCAATTTACTGACCGTCAATTTGTAACTATAGAAGGTGAAGTTCGTAAACCGGGAAAGGTTCAAAGGTATGGTGGAATGACTTTAAAAGATATTATCTACCTTGCCAATGGTTTAAGGCCTTCAGCTGAGTTTGGAAGAATTGAAGTATCCAGTATTGTGGATATTGATTCTGCACAAAAAGGTTTAAAGCCCACTGCAACTGTAGTTAAAAGGTATAATATTTTACCTAATCTTGAATTGGATTCTACGATTCAAAATGTAGTATTAAAACCTTATGACCAGGTATTTGTAAGAAAGAACCCCACCTTTGAATTGCAGGAAAATATTTCTTTAGAAGGAGAGATAAAATACCCGGGATCTTACCCCAGGTTAAATAAACATGAAACACTTTCCTCATTTATTACGAGGGCAGGCGGTATAAAAGAAAATGCAAATCTTTCCGGAGCAATATTATATAGAAAGAAGAATATCGGTATAAGACAGGATGTATATGCAAAACCACCAGCTATTAAATATTTAAAAGATACCTCCGGTAAAATTGTAGACAGTATCATATATAATCCCAATGAACCGGTTAGCATTGATTTATACAGGGCATTGAAATATAAAAATTCCAAGTATGATATGGTGCTGCAGGATAGTGATGTGATATATGTTCCCGAGATAAACCCACTGGTGCATGTAAAGGGCTCTGTACAGTCGCCTCTTAAGCTATATTTTGATAAAGAACATACAAGTTTGTCATATTATATTGATAAGGCTGGCGGCTATGGAACACGCCCATGGAGGAAAAGGATTTATGTTACCTATGCCAATGGTACAAGCAGAAGAACGAAGAACTTTGGTTTTTTTCATTTCTATCCTCATGTAGAAGAAGGAAGCACAATTGTAGTTCCGGTTAAACCCGAAGGAAAAGGTATTGTAGAATTTGCACAGCAGATCGCAGTAACCGTTATTCCTGCTTTGTTAACTTATTTATTGGTAAAATTTTTACGATAACATCTAATATATTATTACCTGTGACAACAGCAGATCTTACAAGGGGTATTTTTAAACGATTAAAAAAGTTCATGTATATTATCCTGATCTCAGGTTTAATAGTTGCTGTTTTATTGTACACATATGCTAAAAGAACGCCTGTAACTTTTACTTCAAGGGCTACTGTTTTCCCCTTAAGCAGTTCCCCGGAAAGCAGTGGTACTTCTTCGGCTCTCAGCGTTTTACTGGGTACAGATTCAAAAAATTTTAGTGATGATGCATCTATAAATATCGTGGAGCTGGCACAAAGCCGTACTACCAGGGAAGCTGTAGCTGCTACAGTTATTCCATCAATGGGTAATAAATCTATTGCTGCATTATTAGTTGATGATATCAATAATCATTTAAGCTGGATGGAACAAAAAGTTCAGCCACCTCCTACACAGGAGCAACTTATTATTTGGGGAGGGCGGGTATTATATGGCGGACTTTCAGCAACAATAAATAAAAATAATATGCTTGTGCTTACTTATACAGGCAGAAGTGAAAGCCTGGTTAAGGTGGCCAGCTATGAGTTTATTGATAAAATATCTCAATATTATATTGAGCTAAAAAGAGAAAAGGCAATGCGTGATTATCGATTTGCTGAATATAAAGTTGATTCACTTAAAAGAGTGCTGAATGCAAAAGATTACCAGTTAATTGCTATTGATAAAAGAACATTGTTTACCAATACTGAAAAGCTGGAATTTAAAGTACCGGTTGAAAATCTTATCCAGGAAAAACAAATGGTGAACAACCAATATATACAAGCTGTTGCTAACCGGGAAAACGCAGCCTATAAATTACAAAAGGCTACTCCTGTAATTAAAGTATTAGATAAACCGGAGCCTCCTTATGATTCGCAAAGTAAATCAGCTACTTTATATGGAGTATTAGGATTTTTTCTTGGAAGCTTTATAGTAGCAGGATTAGCAATAGCCGGAATAATATTTAAATTTATAAGACTGGAAGCCAATAAGGCAATTTTTGGTGGCACTTCTAAAACTACTACAACTACTGCTACAGTTTTATGATCTTCTAAAAAGCCACTTAGCCATTTCCCTAAAGGTTACTTTTTTACCATACAATAAAATACCTGTTCGATAAATTTTAGCAGCGAGCATAGTAGTTAAAATAAATCCTGCAACCAATGATATCATTGATAGTGCCAGCTGCCAAAAGGGAACGCCGGATGGAATCCGTGCCATCATTACAATAGGAGATGAGAAAGGGATGATGCTTGCCCATACGGCAATTGGCGTATCCGGTTTTGCAGCAGCCGTTGTCATTATTACAAAAGATAATATTATGGGCATGGTAATAGGAAGCATTAATGATTGCGCTTCCTGCGGATCTTCATTTACTACACTCCCTACCGCTGCAAATAATGCGGCATAAAATAAATAGCCACCAATAAAATAAAATAAAAAACAAGGGATGATGAGTGCCCAGTTTGCCTGAGCAAAAGTATTCTTCGCACTTAAAATACTTAATGCTGCTGTATTATTTGCCGATGAGCCCATGGCACTGCCGGCGTTTTGTGCATGTTGTAAAGTATCGGCAGATAAAAATGCTGATAATGCCGATGATAAAACGATTATTAAAATGAACCATATTAATAATTGTGTAAGTCCAACTGCTGCTATGCCGATTATTTTTCCTGCCATTAATTGAAACGGCCTTACAGAACTTATGATCACTTCTGCGATCCGGTTCATTTTCTCTTCCATTACACCACGCATTACAGCAGCACCATAAATAAATAATGTTATATAAATTAGAATGCCACTTCCGAAACCTATACCGTATGCCAGTCCTGAGTTAGCTTTCTGTGTGATATTTCCTTTTTTTATTACGGGCCTGAATTCATAAAGTTTTTCTTCGTCAAGACCATTTATCGAATCCAATATTTTTTTATCAATGTTCCTTGCAAGAAACGCACGGTTCTTAATGGCCAGGTTTATCTGGTCTTTAACCCGGTCTTCTGTTTCAAATCCTAATGCCTTATCAGATATGAGCGTTATGGAATCCTGGTGAGAATCGAAGTATAATGGAATACTTAACAATGCTGAATAGCCTTTGTCTTTAAAATTATTTGCAGTTACACCCGATGGGAATTCATATTTAATAACCTCATCACTTTTAAAGCTGTTTTTAAAAATTCCGTTTTCATCATTTACTGCAATGGAATGTTTAGTCTCACCTTTAATTGAAAGATAAGTAGATGCTGCTATAAAGCCGATAAAAAATAAAGGAAGAAGAATAGTGGAAAGTATAAAAGTTTTATTTCTAACCCTGGTTAAGTATTCTCTTTTAATGATAAGCCAAACCTTGCTCATGTACTTATTTAATTAATTTGATTTTTTTTGATAGACTTAAACCTTTTGAAACTGTCTTGTTGCTTCTGTATCATTTACTTTCTTAATAAATATTTCGTTCAATGTTGGCAGAATTTCATTGAATGAAATAATGCTTTCATTTTGTTTTAAAAAATTATTTAAAACTGATGCGGGCTTGTATCCATCTTTAATTTTTACAATCAGCGCTTTGCCTTCCTCATGTATTACTTCAAATCCTGTACTGTCAAACGTTGCAGGTAATTGTTCAAACCCAATTCTGAATAGATTTTCTTTACAATCCTGTTTAATTTGCTTTACACTTCCATCTAAAATTTTTCTTCCTTTATTTATCAATACAATATGATCGCAGATCTCTTCAACCTGCTCCATCCTATGGGTACTGAAAATGATTGTAGTACCTTTTTTGGCAAGATTAAAAATTTCATCCTTAATTAAATTGCTGTTTACTGGATCAAGACCGCTAAAAGGTTCATCTAATATTAATAAAAGAGGCTCATGTAAAATGGTAGTAACAAATTGTAGTTTCTGACTCATTCCTTTGCTTAGATCTTCAACTTTTTTATTCCACCAGCTTTGCATTTCAAATTTCACAAACCATTCCTTTATTTTTTTCATTGCATCCTGCCTGCTTAATCCTTTTAGTTGTGCCAGGTATAATGCCTGTTCACCGATCCGCATTTTTTTATATAAACCCCGTTCTTCCGGCATATAACCGATTTTATAAATATCATTAGCAGTATCAAATTTTTTTCCCTGGAAATTAATATCACCGCTGTCAGGATAAAAAATTCCTGTTATCATTCTTAATAAAGTTGTTTTACCTGCTCCATTGGGTCCTAATAATCCAAAAATACTTCCCTCATTTATCGTGAAGCTAATATCGTCTACCGCTTTTTGTGTGGCATAATATTTTTTTAAATTATGTAGCTCAAGAATATTCATAAATAATTAGCTGATGTGATGATGAGATAATGTGCTAATATAATACGCAGCTTGCTAATAGCAAATATCAGCGAAAAGTTTTAAAACAAATTGGCATATCAGCTAATCATCACATCAGCTAATTGATTTGCAATTCTTTCTCCATCCATTGCTGCACTTACAATACCGCCGGAATAGCCTGCACCTTCTCCACACGGGTAAAAATTTTTTAGTTGAGGGTGGTTTAAGGTTTCCTTATCTCTTGGTATACGAACAGGTGACGAAGTTCTGCTTTCTGTAGCTACAATCACAGCTTCATTGGTAAGATATCCTTTCATTTTTCTTCCAAATGATTTGAATGCGATCTGCAATCTATCAGCAATAAAACCAGGTAAGATATTTTTTATATCTGCAGAACGTATTCCCGGTAAGTAAGAACAACCTGGTAGAGAAGATGAAATTTTATTTTCTACAAAATCAACCAAACGCTGTGCCGGCGCAACAAATTTTCCGCCACCCGCAGCATATGCTTTTTGTTCTATTGTTCTTTGGAATTCCATTAAAAGTAATGGAGAATTTTTGTCAATTGCCTTTTGCTTATTGTCTATTGATTGTAAAGCATCTTCTGTTTCAACCTGTACAACAATACCACTGTTTGCAAAAGGGTTATTTCTTTTAGAAGGGCTCCATCCATTAACTACCAATTCTCCATTATCAGTTGATGCAGGTGCTATAATGCCACCAGGGCACATGCAAAATGAAAATACGCCTTTGTTATTTATTTGATCAACCAACCCATAGGAAGCAGGAGGTAAAAACTCATTTCTTATGTTGCAATGGTATTGAATATTATCAATCAGGCTTTGTGGATGCTCAATACGGACACCCATTGCAAATGGCTTTGCCTGTATCAATATATTTTTATTATGTAGTAAGGTAAAAATATCTCGGGCGGAATGACCTGTGGCCAGTATATAAGCATCTGCTTCAAACAAATCATCTGCGGTTTTTACTGCTTTAATTTTGCCATTAGTTATAATAAGATCGGTTACCTTTTTCCCAAAGAAAAACTCACCACCACATTCAACTATCTTCATGCGCATAGCAGTAATTATTTGCGGAAGTTTATTGGTGCCAATATGAGGGTGTGCATCATATAAGATATTTTCTTCTGCCCCAAAATATACAAAGAGATGTAATATCCTATCTATGTTTCCACGCTTATTACTGCGTGTGTACAGCTTGCCATCGCTATAAGTTCCTGCACCGCCCTCGCCAAAGCAATAATTGCTATCCGGATTAATGATACCTTCTTTATTTAGCAATGCAAGATCTCTTCTGCGTGTTCTTACATCTTTACCTCTTTCCAGGATAATTGGTTTAATACCTTGCTCTATTAACTTTAAGGCTGCAAATAATCCTGCAGGTCCGGCACCAATTATAATTACTCTTTTTATAGCTTTGGAAACATCGGTAAAATTGAATGTCGGAATATTTCTTTTATGAAAAGGCTCATTTATAAAAGCATTTAGCGTTAGATTGATCCAGACAATCTTTCCTCTTGCATCTATTGAACGCTTAAGTATCTGAAATCCTTTTATTTCAGTTTGTTTTTTGCCCGAAGAATTTGCAAGTAACTTTTTTATTACAGCCTCGTCAACTGCTTCGGAGGGCAGGAGTTTGAGAGATATTTTTTGTTGCATATTATAAGAGTCAGGTTTTTATCCTGAAGTCCATTCAACATATTCTTAATTAAAAAGGGAGATCATCAACTGCATCGGATGGCGCCGAGGAGAAGGTGTCGAGTGGCTCCAGGTGGCCATCTTCGGCTGATGCAGGGTTATTTGTTTGCAACATCTGTTCAATTCGCCATGCATCTAAATTAGTAATGTAATTGGTTTTTCCATCTTTTTCCCATTTGCTTCCCTTAATATTAAAGTAAACTTTTATCTCATCGCCGGTTTTTAATTTGTCAATGATATTTGTTTTATCCTGTACCGCCTGAAATTTAATATAGTTGGTAATTGTTCTTCCATTAATGTCTTCAGATTTTTCTACTACAAATTCCCTTGTTTTAAAAGTTTCAGTGCGCTGAACAGTATCATATTTGGCTATTAGTTTGCCTGTTAATTCGTAACTCATTATACAAAAGTTTTATGGCTAAAGGTAAAGTAAAAATTTACTTAAAGGTGGATAAATAAAATTTTAAAATCCCCGATTAAATTCATTTATTTTGGAGTATAGTTGTGTATCTTCCCAATTCTTCTCAAATCAGTTTATGCTAAAAACCAATTTCCCCCATTTGATATTTTCTACTGCTATCAGGAAAATCGATCTGGTAATTGACAAATACACAAACACATATTTTGATAAAGTATTGATATACAAAAATAAAATTGGTGATAAGGTTTTGGTATACCTGAGCGACAGATTAAATTTTGGATTTTATAAAATAAAAAATAAAAGTTTGGCAAAAGCTCATACTGTAGTTATAAGTGAAAAAACAAGAGAATAAAAAAATTTTTTTTTTAATAAATTATTTTGATATTCGCTGTCCACTCAAAAATTTCTTTTAAAAATTTATTTTCAAAGAATTGTTTTGAATCTACGGAACTGACTTTTTAAAAACTCTACTAAAACGGCTCATGGAATAATGGAGAAAGCTTGCGAAAAAGTTTGGCACAATTGTCTCAATATTATAAAAGATATCGTAGAGTGGCAGCATTTTAAAACATGGTTTGAGCCGATAAGGCCTGTTCATTTAAAAGATAAAGTTTTAATCATCCAGGTACCGAGCCAGTTTTTTTATGAGTATATTGAAGAGCATTATATAAACCTTCTCGCAAAAACATTAAAAAGGGAATTAGGAAAAGAGGCCAGACTTGAATACAGGGTAATGGTTGATAGCGGTAATGATGAGAATAAGCCGCTAACAATGGATGTTCCCGGCAACGGATATAAATCTTACTCAAACAATGAAATGGATTTCCCATTAGTCATAAATAATCCTGTTAAAAACCCCTTCGTAATACCGGGGCTTAGAAAAATGCAGATAGATGCACAGTTAAATCCTGTGTATGTATTTGATGCATATATTGAAGGTGATTGCAATCGTGTTGCCCGCCGTGCAGGCAAAACAGTTGCTGAAAAACCAGGTTCAACTTCTTTTAATCCATTGGTTATTTATGGCGGCGTAGGTTTAGGCAAAACGCATCTTGCGCAGGCAATCGGCAACGAAGTAAAACGACTGCATAATAATAAAGTAGTATTGTATGTAAGCTCTGAAAAGTTCATTAATCAATTTGTAGATCATAGCCGTAATAATGCTATAAATGATTTTATACATTTTTACCAGTTAATTGATGTGCTGATAATTGATGATGTTCAATTTTTTAATCGTGCAGAAAAATCGCAGGATGCATTCTTCGCAATTTTTAATCACCTGCATCAAAGTGGTAAGCAATTGATCTTAACTTCTGATAAGCCACCCAAAGATCTTGAAGGAGTACAGGAAAGATTGTTAAGCCGTTTCCGATGGGGATTAAGTGCTGATCTTCAAATACCTGATTACGATACAAAGATCGAGATCCTGGATAAAAAGATGAAGAATGATGGATTGGAAATGCCAAGGGAGGTTGTAAAATATATTGCTTATAATATTCAAAATAATATACGGGAACTGGAAGGCGCTTTGATCTCTCTATTGGCACAATCTTCGCTCAATAAAAGAGAAATTGATCTAGAATTAGCGAAAAAAGTGCTACGAAATTTTGTAAAATCTTCATCTAAAGAAATCACCATCGATACTATCCAAAAAATGGTATGTGATTATTTTGATGTACCCTATGATAAGTTATTACAAAAAACACGCAAGCGTGAAATTGTTCAGGCCCGCCAGATATCAATGTTCCTTGCAAAAGCATTTACTAAAAATTCTTTAAAAACCATAGGCGAGCATTTTGGTGGAAGAGATCATACAACCGTTATTCATAGTTGCCAAACAGTAAAAGACCTTATGGATACTGATACTCTTTTTAAAGAAAGTGTTATAGAACTTCAGCAAAAGGTACAGTTAGCTGCTATGTAGCCACACCCGTTCCCTCTCCTTATGAAAGGGAGGCCTGACATTTGATATTTTCCGGCTATCATTTTATACATTTCATCTTTATATTATTAATGATTAGTTTTTCCTCATTTTTACTTTTTACTTTTAAATTGATAGTGTATTTTTGCCACCCCTTAAATAACTGTATTAAGGAGAGGTGCCTGAGTGGCCGAAAGGAACGGTTTGCTAAATCGTCGTACGGGTTAAACTGTACCGTGGGTTCGAATCCCACCCTCTCCGCAA
>JAYVEA010000278.1:0-10251 GCA_043749085.1 Chitinophagales bacterium | reverse complement strand
AAAGGAGCAACAAAAACAACTATCATTAACAGCGCCATTAACGATACATTGAGCCGTACGATCATGACCTCATTGACAGTATTCTTAACGCTGCTTATTTTATTCATTTTTGGCGGAGAAGTAACAAGAGGATTTGCCTTTGCAATGCTGATAGGTGTGGCTACTGGTACCTATTCTTCTATTTTTGTGGCAGCGCCAATACTTGTGGACTTTGCAAAGAACAAACCATTAGGCGCTGCTGATCTTGCAACGGAGAATGCAAAGAAGGCAGTGAGTAAAGTGAAGGTGGCGAAGGCGTAGTAGCTTGTCTGAAGTACTATTTTTGGAATTAAATCATTGTAAGCAGGCGTAAAGGACGATATAAAAGCATATTTATTATTCAATCCTATTAAATAATCGATTGTTATAAATAAATTGAGCTTTGTTTTTAAATATCAGTTCAGAACGAGGAGGCTTAAGCTTACCATTTTCTAAAAAAAGATACCCAATAAATATACTTTTGTTATTGATAAATTCCTCCCAATCATGCATGCCTAACTCAGCTGAATTACCCCTATTTTTAATAACAATTTTATAAATATTAATACCTGACCTTTTAAATAAAGCATGGCTCCTGTTTAAGTCTTGTATAAGTTCTGGATAATCAAACGAATCTTTAATATCATATGACCATTCTCCAATAATATCAGCAAAGGGGTCCATTACTGGAGAGTTATCTTGCTTCTGAATTTCCAGATTATACGGCATATTATTAGTTAATTCTTTACCCGGATTTATTTTCCACCCATCGTCATATTTAGAAAACAAAGCAACAAGATTTGCGTTAGTTGGGTCATCAACGAAGAATTTACCAAAAGGAGTGATATTAATTTTCTTAACAGTGTAAGTTACTTCAGCATTTTTGTCATCGTTTATATCCTTTATTCCATCAATTTGACCGAAGTCTATATCCCATATTCTAACTTTATAACCCTCTTTTGTAGAATGTTCAAAATATTTTTTCCCTAAATCTGTTAATTCTATATTTTCCCAAACATAAGTTCGAATTGTAGTTCCAAGAAGAAAAACTGTACTCGTATCGCTTTGAGTTTGTTCGTTTATAGCAACCAAACCTTTGTTCTGAAAAAAAGTTATCATATTTTCTACATCCTTAAAATATTTTCCCAAGTAAGATGTAGCACCATTCCCTTCAGTAGTTACACCTTTCAAGTAGGTCCTATCAAATTCATAGAATATATGTTTAGGTAGATCTTCACTTTTGATAATTGCTTCTTTAGCGCTATCTCTGGATAAATGGTTAGAGCAAGAAAATAAGCAAAAAAAACATGAAACAATTTGGCAACTTTGCAAAAATTTATTTCTCATAACGCATATTTTAAACTACTATAAAATTAATTTTTGGTCAGGCAGTATTAAGAGTTGTTGCATTAGAAAATGTATGTATTCGTGTAGATCATGTTACATGAGTTGAAGAAAATGCCTAGCATAACCAAAGTAAGTGACTACTTAATAAGCAGAAACTTTATTTTTTCACCATGTTCATCCATTTCAATAGTCATTTTATTTGATGAAATTTCGGAAAGGTTGATTATATTTTCGCCTTTGTCTTTTCCATCCCTTTTAATTAGAAGTTTATTTCCATCATCACTTAGTTTCCATGTTCCCTTCTCTCTTTGACCGAACATTAAAGATTCGAAACTACCATCCTTATGGAAATCAAAATATGAGGTTTTTTTCATTTCATTTATTCTTTCGTCGGCCATTGCTTTCTGATCAGTAGGGATTTCCCTGTTTAAAATAATATCAGATATTTTCCATTTTGATGCTACCCTATCAGCTTTGTTACCAGCACAGGAAATCAATCCAGTTACCACAACAAGCGCAACCAGGTAATAAATTATTTTTTTCATTAGTAAGTTTTTAGAATGATAATAGAATTACACAATGCTTGATGTTTAGAATAATATAATGATTATGAAATTTATAAACTGAAAAGATATTCTCATAGCCTTATTTATATGCTTATTCTTTTTAATTAAATTTTATAAAGTTGATTGAGCCTTTTTAATTTTGCCGATTGAACATTGTCAGTAAAGGTTTCAATTTGATCTTTTGACATTTGCCCAACTTCAAAATTTAAAGAACTGCCACCGTTAGATGAGATACTTATAACATGTCTTCTTAAAAAAAACCATCCCAGCAGGAATATGACCCCTGCTATGAAACCAACATTCAAAGAGGCACCATTATATGTTTGAGAAGAAAGATAAATGCCTAATAGAATTCCTCCACAGCCAAGTATTAGAAAGACTACATTGTTTTTGTATCTTGTTTCAATAGAACTAATATCTTCAAGAAATATTACAATACTATAGGAGTTACCCCAATCACTATCTCTTAATTGAATTCGATGCGTTGTTAGAATTAATTTATTACCATTAGAAGTAACAAGATTTTCTTCATTTGGCAGAAGGGTCATTGCAGTGAGTTTTGGTAACGCTCATTAAAGGAACGCATTTTTTTTTGAAAGAAGCGAATTAGTAAAAAAGTTCTTAAAGTTTTTTTGCTTGTATATTTATAAATTTATAGAAATTGAATCATTGAAAACAAATATAAATGGAGTAAGAGTAACAGCAACAATTAGTAATCTTGGCAAAACTGTTGCCGGTTACGAATCAATTTTTCTTGTTGATACCGGCGCTATCCATTGTTTAGCTCCCAAAGATGAATTAAAGAAAGCTGGTGTTACTGTAGAAGGTAAGGCAATTTATGAATTGGCAAATGGCCAACCTTACGAAGTTGAATATGGATTCGCAAGGATTTCATTCATGGGTGCAGAAACAGTTGTACAGGTAATTTTTGGCCCGGAAAAAGATGAGCCGCTATTAGGAGTCGTTGCATTAGAAAATGTGGGTATTGGTGTAGATCCTGTTACTATGACTTTAAAGAAAATGCCGGCTATACCTTTAAAAGCTATTCACCTAGAAACCTTAAAATCCCTTCTCTTCAGCAAACCTCATAAATCTTAGTTTAGGAAGTTACACTGCAAAGCTCGTCCCGCAGCCACAGGTCTTACTTGCATTGGGATTATTAAAAGTAAATCCACGGGAATTCAATCCACCTTCAAAATGTATTTCCATACCGGTTAAATAAATACCATGAGCAGGATTTATAATACTTTTAATTCCGTCTATTTCAAAAATCTCATCCTTATCTTCTTTTTTATCAAAGCCCAAAACATAGGTCATACCGGAGCATCCGCCACCCTTTACTCCCACTCTTAAAAATTGTGACGCATCGAAACCCTCTTCATTCATTAGTCTTTTTATTTCATTAACTGCACCTTGCGTAAAGGTTACAGGAGCTATTATTGCTGTTTCCATAATTGTAAAATTACAAACGTTTGCTTATGGATGTTTACTTTTGTTGGAAAATTAAGAATATGTCAACTTTTGAAACCATAGCAGTGGTTCTTCTCGGAGTTATTCTTTTAGCATTGGTTTGGCTTATAACAGAATATAGCGGAATGAAAAGCGCAATTAAGGAAAGAACAGGTATAAACAATGAAACAATAAAGCTTCGCCTGCAGGCTTATGAAAGATTGGCGTTGCTTGTAGAGCGTATCGCCTTGCAAAACCTCATCTCGAGAATTCCAAATGCAGGGATTTCTGCAAAGCAAATGCAGCATGCTTTGGTAGAAGCCATAAAAACCGAGTATGAATATAATATCAGCCAACAGGTATATGTATCACCCGAATCGTGGAGAGCAGTGAATAATTTAAAAGAACAAAATATCTATATCGTAAATCAATTAACGGCTACTCTACCCTTCCAGGCAGCAGCCATGGATCTTAATAAACAAATTATCGATTACCTGATAAACAATCCAAAAGCATCTTTACATACAATTGTTTTGGAAGTACTAAACTTTGAAGCAAAGAAAATAATGTAAAACACCCTCTAAATCTCCCTAAAGGGAGACTTTGTAACTCTCAAATTATTGAATGACGAAAAAATTTACAGATAGCGGGATTGAAATAAAGAAAGTTTATACACAGAATGATCTTCAAAACTTCCCTCCACCGGAGGGGCCGGGGGAGGCACCTTTTACAAGAGGCATACAGGAAGATATGTATCGAGGCAAGCTTTGGACAATGAGGCAATATGCCGGGTTTAGTACTGCTGAGGAAAGTAATAAGCGTTATCAATATTTATTATCACAGGGAGTTTCAGGATTGAGCGTTGCATTTGATCTGCCTACGCAAATTGGCTATGATAGTGATCACGAACTGTCAGAAGGTGAAGTTGGTAAAGTGGGTGTAGCTATAGATTCATTGCAGGATATGGAATTACTTTTTAAAGATATTAAGCTACAGAATATTTCCACCTCGATGACAATAAATGCAACTGCATTTATTTTACTGGCATTCTATGTTGCTCTTGCAAAAAAACAAGGAGCTGATCTTTCTAAATTAACAGGAACCATTCAAAATGATATTTTAAAAGAATATGCGGCAAGAGGAACATACATCTATCCTCCAAAGCCTTCCATGCGTATCATAACTGATGTTTTTGAATGGTGCAGTAAAGAACTTCCGAAGTGGAATACCATTTCTATTTCCGGTTATCATATCCGTGAAGCGGGCAGCACTGCAGTACAGGAAGTTGCTTTTACACTTAGCAATGGAAAGGCGTATGTAAAAGCTGCGATGGAAAAAGGGCTGGATATAAATGTTTTTGGTAAACGCCTTTCCTTTTTTTTTAATGCACACAACAATTTATTTGAAGAGGTTGCAAAGTTTCGGGCAGCAAGAAGAATGTGGGCTAAAATAATGAAGGACGCAGGAGCTACAGATGAAAAAGCAATGATGCTGCGCTTTCATACACAAACCGGTGGCAGCACTTTAACCACACAGCAACCAATAAATAATATCAGCAGGGTTACTATACAAACATTGGCAGCAGTTTTAGGAGGAACCCAAAGCCTGCATACCAATGGATATGATGAGGCATTAAATCTTCCCACAGAAGAAGCTGCGGGTATTGCATTACGTACACAACAGATCGCAGCATTTGAAAGTGGTATTGCAGATACCGCTGATCCTTTGGGCGGAAGCTATTTTGTTGAAGCGCTTACCAATGAAGTTGAAAAGGAAGCATGGAAGCTGATCGAAAAAATAGATGCCATGGGAGGAAGTGTACAGGCAATTGAACAGGGGTTTATTCAGAATGAAATTGCAAAAAGTGCCTACGAATACCAGCAAAAAATTGAAATCGGAGAAAAAATAATTGTTGGTGTAAATAAATTTAAAAATGAACAAAATATCCTGCCGCCTTCATTTAATATTGATGACAGCATAAGGCAATTACAGGTAGATAAATTAAAAACATTAAAGGAAAAAAGAAACAACGAAAAAGCAGCAGCATGTTTGCAGGTTATAAAGGATAAAGCAATAAATGGCGAAAACCTTATGGCTGCTGTTATAGAGGCTGTTGAAAATTTTTGTACATTGGGAGAGATCTCAAATACTTTAAGAGATGTATTTGGAGAGCACAACTAAGACTATAATTTTTTAGACTATATAATCATGAAACATTTTTTACCTATTTTTTTCTTGCTTCTTTCGGCATTTTGTTACTCGCAGAAATATATGCTTATTGATAAAAAAATGTCTCAGCCAATCTCCTATACCAATACAGTAACATTGGAGCATAGCTATAAAAATTTATTTGCAGTTGAAAAGGATAAAATACATCAGTTTATTATACAATTGGAAAGGATTGTAGCCATGCTTACCGGTAAAGCCAGACACGCAACTTTTGATATTAATGTTGGCAAAACAAGATTCGTTAGTTTAAGAATACCATTAGCTACAGAAGAACGTTTGGATGTAGTATTAACAACAGATTGCGATGGTACAAAAGTATCTATGCATTTAAGTGATGCTAAAATAAGCAACGCCAGTAATGCCTTCTTTATTAATACGTGGGTAAAATATATTAAAGGTTACGTGAAATAATTAATGTGCAAAATCCATTTCAAAATTGCCTTTAATTCTTTCTATCGAAGGATTGAAATAACCAAACTTAAGATCATGGAATTCTTCTCTTATCAATTCCATCATTTGTTTTATACCAATGCATTCACCGGTATCTTCAATACCTATTTTTTCTAAATACCAATCAGGATCAATATTAAAATTTCTCCACTGTATCATCTTTAATCCTGTTTCTTTTATCACTTTTCTCAAAGCTTCATATTCATTCACACTATCGGTCATACCGGGGAAAACAAAATAATTTATACTCGTCCATCCGCCAAAGCTATTTACTACTTTAAGGCTTTCAATTATATCATTGAACTCATAATTGTTAGGCCGGTAATATGGAGCATATATTTCCTTTCTTACCGAATTAGTACTTACACGGATGCTGTTCAAACCTGCTTCACACAAAGCTTTTACCGCTTTGGGATCAGAGCCGTTCGTATTTATATTGATACTTCCTTTATTAGTATGTTTTCTTATTTCAATTATAGCTTCTTTTATCGTTTGCCACATTAATAGTGGCTCACCTTCACAACCCTGTCCAAAACTTACAATAGGATAAGGCGCTGTTTCTAAATGTGGAACTGTAAATTCTGTTATTTCCTCAGCAGTAGGTTTAAACATTAACCTGTCCTGCGTGGAAATAATTGTTTCTTCCTGTGGTTGAAAAGAAATGCAGCCAATACAATTTGCATTGCATGCAGGTGATGTGGGTACCGGGCATTCCCATCTTCCCATAAAATAATTTCTTGCAGCCGGGCAATGATAAGTATTACAGCAATTATCAGCAAGATGTTTTACCAGGCGGTTATGAGGATAAGCAGATAAATAAGTGCTTACGCCTTCTTTAATTTTTTCATTTATAAAACCTTCGCTTTCCTGTCGCACATCTTTTTCTATTCGTACCGCAGGCACATAAAATTTTTCATTGTACCATCCTGCCGCAGTGTAACAAAATAAAGGCAGCGTATCAGCGCCGGGTAAACTTTCATACGCAGCAATGTATAAACCTGTATGTGCCGGCGGAATAAATGCTGCCACAGACCATCCTTTTTCACACAAACGCATTTCTCCTGTTTCCACATCAATACCAATACCTCTGCGTTCGGGAAGTTCATATAATTGTCCGCCAACAGGTAATTCTATCCATTCATCTTCAGGAACAGGCAATGCATTCCATCCGCTGCGCCCGGTTGCATATAGAGAAGTGTCTTCAAAAATATTTCCTTTACCGTCAGAGTATAATATGTAGGGTGAATGATTCAATTTGATCTTACTAATTTTTCTTTTGCAAAGGTATTAAAAGCATTTTCGTTGGCATTTGTTGTTTCAATTTTTGCCTGGATCAGTTTATTATTTTTAAAATCAAGCGTAAGAATATTGTCTTTTAAGATCACATTTGAAAATTGATCCCATTGATATTTTTTTGAAGGAATATTTCTTTTTTCAATACCTGAAGAAGTGAAATAAAGAGATATTTTTTTTAATGCAAACTTACCTAAGACGAATAAAAATAAATCTGCAGAAAATATAATACCAATTATTCCTTTCGTCCACCATTGCCCGTTAAAAAACAGGTAGATAAATAATATTACATGCAGTATAACAAGAAACAATATTATTAATCTGTATGATCTCCCTTTTTCATTTTTAAGGATGATCTCAAATGTTTCCATCTGCTACCATTAAATTGCACAGTTTAAACAATACCCTGGCGCCCACATTTTCATCCCATTCATGTGTGCTTATACCAACTTCACTCAAATCAAAACCGATTAATTTTCTTCCGCTCTGTAATATTTTTTTAAAAAGATAAAAGATCTGTTCTGTTTCAAAACCACCCTGTACAGGAGTTCCTGTATTAGGACAAAGCTTTGGATCTAACCCATCAATATCAAAGCTTATATAAACTTTATCCGGTAAGTGCTTTACAATTTCATCAACAATTTTTTTCCAGCTATCTCCTTCAAACATTCTTTCTTTTATATCCTTATCAAAATAAGTTATTACTCTTCCATTACTGTTGGTAACATACTCACTTTCTGATTGAGAATAATCTCTTACTCCCACCTGCACTAATTTAACCAATCGGGGTAACTCAGTAAGTGCGTTATACATTATTGATGCATGAGAATATTTAAAATTTTCGTACGCTTCTCTAAGATCGCAGTGTGCATCAATCTGGATGATCCCAAAATCTCCATGTTTCTCAGCAATGGCTTTTAAATACCCCAATGGTGTGCTGTGATCACCGCCAACAAGCCCCACCAGTTTGTTGTTTTGCAGCAGTTCGGCAGTTTGCTCATATACCCAGTTATTTAAAAATAAACTTCCGGCATTAACTTCTTTTAAAGTTTTGCTCATAAATTTATTATCCTCTACCTGTTCCCCCTGCGAAATATAATTTATAAAAAGCTCTGCTTCCTTACGCAGGTAATCACTTTTCATAAGAATTTTTTTATCAATATCTCTCATATAAAAGCCTTTCTTCCACCCCTCTTTTATATCAGCATCAATAAGATCTACCTGAACGCTGGCCTTACACATATGTTCCGGAGCCCTTGCTGTTCCCGCTTTATAGCTAACGGTAACCTCCCAGGGAATGGGTAAAATAATAAGCGCCGCATCGTCTTCAGTAAATGGCAAGCCAAAAATATTATTATCAGGATTACCAACTGAATTAGGATCAAACCGGGATATATCAACCATAAGAATTTCTATTAAAAACGCCGCAAAGATAATACACCATAAATCAAACCAAAGTAAATACATGCTAATATGATTTTAATCACATTGCATACTGATAAAAATAACATTCGATAAATAAATTCTTACCTCCTTTTGAAGTAAATTGCGCAGTAAATCAGGTTAATGAAGACTTCTCACATTATTATTTTGGTAATTATTGCTGTAGCCATTGGTAGTTTATTAATGTATTCAGTTGATTTTTCCACTTATGACAGTATTCAATCTGCAAAAAATAAACAGGGAAAATATGTTCATTTAATTGCTAAACTGGACAGAAAATATCCTATTGAATATGATGCACTCAAAGACCCCAATTATCTCTCTTTTTATGCTGTTGATAGCATAGGCACTTCAACAAAAGTGGTTTATAGGAATGCAAAGCCTGCAGAGCTTGAACAAAGTGAAAGAATAGTTTTAAAAGGTAAAATGAAAGGCGATGTTTTTGAATGTGATAATATTTTATTAAAGTGCCCCTCTAAATATAAAGATGATAAAAAGCAGTTGGAAAAAACTGTTACCAAATCTAACTCATAACGCATCTCATGAACTTTGAAGGCGAACATTTACTAACGGGACAGATCGGGCATTTTTTTGTATTGCTAGCTTTTGTAGCTTCTCTTATTTCTACCATATCTTATTTTAAAGCATCCAATACTGAAAATATTTCTGATAAAAATTCGTGGCTGCGATACGCACGGGGTGCCTTCTTTACACAGGTTATTTCTGTACTTATAATTTTTGGCACTATATTTTTTATTTGCTCCAATCATTATTTTGAATATCTATATGCATATAAGCATGCTTCAAAAGAATTAGAATCAAAATATTTATTAGCCTGCATCTGGGAAGGACAGGAAGGAAGTTTTTTATTATGGACGATCTGGCATTCTGTGCTTGGGATAATTTTAATTTTCCGAAGTAAAAAATGGGAAGCCCCTGTAATGACAGTGATAACTTTTGCTCAGGTGTTTTTGACAGTGATGATATTGGGTTTATATTTTGGAGATGTAAGAATTGGAAGCAGCCCGTTTGTATTAACAAGAAATGAATTGGAAGGCCCGATATTCAGTCAGCCAAATTATTTATCTTTTATAAAAGATGGCGTTGGCCTGAATGTTTTATTAAGAAATTACTGGATGGTTATTCATCCACCGGTTTTGTTTTTAGGATTTGCAAGCACTATTGTTCCATTGGCTTTTGCTTATGCAGGATTACAGACAAA
The DNA here is from genome assembly GCA_043749085.1 of Chitinophagales bacterium. GTDB lineage: Bacteria > Bacteroidota > Bacteroidia > Chitinophagales > Chitinophagaceae > Ginsengibacter. The sequence goes on along the minus strand of JAYVEA010000278.1, from coordinate 234 downwards.
GAAATTTGGAGAATGGGTTAAACCTGCAATGCCATGGGCTTTAGCCAGTGCCTGTGTTTTAGGAGTTGGAATAATGATGGGAGGAAAATGGGCATACGAATCGTTATCTTTTGGTGGCTATTGGGCATGGGATCCTGTTGAAAACGCATCATTGGTTCCGTGGCTCATTTTAATTGCTGGCCTGCATTGCATGGCAATTTATAATGCAACAGGTAATTCATTAAAAGCATCTTT
>JAYVEA010000277.1:0-10264 GCA_043749085.1 Chitinophagales bacterium | reverse complement strand
CCTGCAGGCCCTGCTCTATAGGTACACGATAATCTTTACCACCCTGCACTATCATTATTGGTGTATTCCATTTATCAACAAAATTGCTTGGGGAAAATTTTTCAAAGCTTTTTTGTGCGGCTTTATTTTTCGTATCCCAATAATTACCACCAATATCCCAATTGGTAAACCAAAGTTCCTCTGTTGTTCCGCTCATACTTTTAAGATCGAAAACACCATCATGCGAAATAAAAGTTTTAAAACGTCCATCGTGCAATGCTTCCAGCATAAAAACAGAATAGCCCCCGAAGCTGGCGCCTACACATCCTCTCCTGTCCTTATCAACAAATTTTTCTTTTGATATATCATCTATTGCAGAAAGATAATCTTTCATTGCCTGGCCGCCCCAATCTTTACTAACATCGGCTGCCCATTTTGTTCCGTTACCAAACACTCCTCTCCTGTCAGGTGCAACAACAATATATCCCTGTGCCGCCATCAATTGAAAATTCCAACGGAAAGAATAAAATGGCGTAGTACCCTGCGGCCCACCTAAGCAAAATAGTAATGTTGGATATTTTTTATTAGCATCAAAATCAGGAGGATAAATAACCCATGTTGGCATTTGCTGATTATCTGTTGTTTTTACAAATCGTCTCTCAGCTTTACTCATGCCAATCGTGTTATATGTATTATCATTTACATGGCTCAATAGCTTCATCTCGCCGGTTGCAATATCAACTGTATATAATTCCGGTGCATGATTCATATCAGTTTTTGTTGCTACTAATGTATTACCGGATTGCCCTATCACATCAGCCACTGCAAATTCTCCTTTTGTAATTTGGCGAATGGTTGATGACGGCCTTGGCCCCCCAAGCGTTACTTCAAATAATTGCTCAGTTGCTTTTACGGGTGCCCAGAAATAAATTTTCTTACCATCATCACTCCACTTAAATCCTTTTACTTGCAGGTCATCCCGGTTGCCGGTTAAATTAATTTTACTGTAACCGAACATTACTACCAGGTCCTGTTTATCGGCTTCGAAACCTTCACGCTTCATACTTAACCAGGCAAGTGCTCCCTGTTTATTATAAGCGGGGTTAATATCGTAACCCATCATTCCCTCGGTGAGATTAAATGTTTTTCCGCTCTCAACATCATAACGATAAATATCAGTGTTGGTGCTTAGTGCATACTCTTTCCCATATTTTTTTTTGGAAACATAAACTATATATTTGCTATCCGGGCTCCAGTTATAATCCGCGTCATCGCCAAAAGGTTTTTGTGGAGAATCAAATGGCTCGCCTGGCATAATATCTTTCTCTTCTTCTTTTTTACCATTTACGAGTTTTGCAAGGAACACGTGGTTGAAAGTTCCATCGCTCCATTTATCCCAATGCCGGTAGGCAAGATCATCATAGATGTAAGCATTTGATTTAGTAAGCTCAGCATAAAGATCAGTACCTTTTACATTCTTTACCTTTACTTCTTTGTCATAAATAATATATTTCCCGTTGGGAGAAATATTTTTATTCCTCATTATGCTGTCCTTATTAAAAGTTTGAATGGCAGAGCCGCCAGTTACAGGAACTACAAAAGTTTCAGTTGTACTATTATTTTCTGCCACATTGTAAGTTTTAACTGAATAAACAGCACTCTTTCCATCTTTTGAAATACCAAGTCCGGTAACTCTTCCAAGCTTCCATAAAAGCTCGGGGGTTAGTTTTGTGGTTTGAGAAAAGCATGTGGAGGTTAAACTTAATAAGAAACAAATGATACTATTCTTCATAAATGAATTTTTAATAAAATGAGAAAGAATGAAAGCTACTATGCAATTTTAAAACCAGAAAATATAATAGCAATTTTAAAACTTCTAATAAACGTTTATCCTGATCTCCACACATCTGAAAAAATAAAAATTATTGTTTAAAATAATAATTCTATGTAATTTGTCAGCAACCTCCAGAGCCACACTCCATTTTAAAATTTAAAAACTACAGTTATGAACAGCAAAAAATCAAATACTCCCCGCCGTGAATTTTTAGGGAATATTGCTGCAGGCGCCGCTGCTATCGGCATGCTCAGCATTCCCGCATCTGTAAAGGCAGTTCCTTCATTGCTACAACAAACCAATGATGCAGATGAATGGTTTAAGCAAATAAAAGGTAAACATCGTGTGGTTTTTGATGCTACCCGTCCGCATGAAATGATGCCCTTTGCATGGCCCAGGGTTTTTTTAATGACCAACCAGGCCACAGGAACACCTGAAAAAGATCAGAGCGTTGTAGTTGTACTGCGCCATGATGCTATACCATATGCCTTTGAAGATCGCATATGGGCAAAATATAAATTTGGCGAAGTATTTAAAACCGAAGACGCGGCCACCAAAGCTGCTTATGTACGTAATCCTTTTGCTAAACCTAAACCAGGGGAATATAAAATTCCGGGATTTGGAGTAGTACCAATTGGCATAAACGAATTGCAGGCCAGCGGTGTAATGTTTGCCGTATGCGGTGCAGCTATGACTGTTTATAGTGCTGCGGTTGCAGAGGGTATGAAGTTGGATGCTGCAACTGTAAGAAAGGAATGGGTATCCGGACTTCTGCCAGGCATTCAGGAAGTTCCATCTGGTGTATGGGCATTAGGCAGAGCACAGGAACATAACTGCGCATATATTTTTGCAGGATAAATTACAAGTTAATAATAATGATAATGCAGGTGATTAATTCGCCTGCATTTATTTTTTAGTGGTTATAGCAATTTGCTCATCTCTCACTTTTTTTATAGGATTGAATGGGCCATATTTATGTTGCTTCTCTGAGAAGTTATCTGTGTAAGGTCCAAAAGGATAATCTACCGGCTTGGTACGAAGCACCGGCCAATCCGCAGCAAACATTTTTTTAGGATGTGGCTGTGAATTAATATATGCCGCAAGATCCCATGCTTCTTCATTAGTTAATAAGGGTTCTGTATAAGTTGCACCAAAAGGCATATTGTTTCTGATGAATGAAGCAAGTTTTGATAAACGAAACATGCCGGCGCTTACTGCATAACTATGTTGTCCCCATAAAGGCGGATATACATAACTTATAGAATCAAAACTTAAAACACCTTCTCCTTTTTTCCCATGGCACGAACTGCATTTGGCTGAATAAATTATAGCGCCTGCAGATGGATCCGCAGCCCTTTCTAAAAAAACCAGTTCTTTAGTTCCCGCCCCTTCAGCAGGAGTATTTTTCTTTACATTTTTGCCTGTCCATTTTATGTAAGCAACCATTGCTCTCATTTCTTTGCTAAAGCTATCAAGTGGCTCTCCATTGAGGCTTCGCTGCATACATTCATTAATGCGCCATTCAATTGATTCTGATCTTCCGCTGCGCTCTCTGAATTTAGGGTAGGTAGAAGCCACTGCTAAAAAATTATTTGTATACAATTTTGTTCCGCTTTCCCTATGGCAATTTTCGCAGTTAAGTCCATTTGTAATTGAAGCGATAGGGCCTTGAGGACCAAAATATTTAGCGGTACTGTCAATCAATTGTTTTCCATAACGAATAAGATTGTCTGCTTCCGAATTAGAAAGCTCATAAATACCAGGCACAATGGATATTTGTTTATCCGGCAGAGCAAACATATGTTCTTTATCACCATCATTAGATGATAACCCATTTGCAATAACGATCAGGATGATAACCCCTAATAAATAGGGAAACCAATGTTCTTTTAAATGCGCCATTTTTAGTGACTTACTTTAATGTATCCCCATCCCTGCCTTTGCTTACTGATGATTTCATAAATGCCATCCGGCACTGTTTGTACACCGGGCACCAGTTGGCCCACGTCCACATTATTTGCTTTCATTGCAACCTGGCATACTTTAACCGAAGCATTCTTATTTGACGTTAGCCTGGTTATATCAGCTGCAACAATTGATCTTTGATTTGTAATCATTGCCAGCGATTTACCAAATAATACAATTTCAACCTGTGCAGTTGGCTCAGCTTTTAATACCTCATTAGCCCAGCGTATTGCCAACTTATGATCTATTGTATCCTGGCTGGTAACATCAAATACTACTTTGTAATTTGGCTGTGCTGTTGCCCAAAATGATAGTAATAGCAGTATGGGTAAAATAAAAATTTTTCTTTTCATACAATAAATTTACGTTTTTTGATAAAATTATTTCTTTTCCAAGTTATACTCATTTTGTAAAATGGTAAGCGTTTTTCTTGCATTGTTTACAAGTAATGTGGAGTTATGGATAAAATAGTAATTGGCATTTTGAATAAAATGAATCTGGTTGCAATATTCATTGATTATATCATGGTCTCTTATAAGTAACATGGGGTTTCCCTCTGGCCTGTCAAAGCTTAACCCATTCAGCATTTTTTGAAATACACGGCTATCAAATAATTTATCCATTGTAGGATACATTATCAATATCAGAGATTCTTCTCTCTGTTCGATATAAACAGATAGTGAGCGCACCAGGTTATGATAAGATAGAAGTGCATCAGTTACTTTACTGTTCCTTATCAGCCGCCAGTTACCTGAATTTAATTGCTGAACTGTTCTATCATTCTGATAAAAGCGGTAGGTACGTGGCACCCATCGGGCATAAAAATAAATATCATTACCATGCGCATTAACATCACTATAGTTTAGCAGGTAAAGAAGAGAATCTATCTGGTGGTCTTTATTTTTTCGCTGACTAATAATTGTATCCAGTTGGGAAATATCCTGTTTAATATCTTCAGCAATAGAGTGTATGTAATCTTTTTCCCTGCTGTTCTCAACCAGGTGTTCACGAATATTTTCTACAAAAAAACCAAGCGTTACTGCAAGAAATAACATAAAGAATTCAAACAGATAATGTTTAAAATGTTTTTCTTGTGCATGAGAATGTATTTGATGAGATTCCATATTTCAGGCAGGATGTTATTTTTTAAAAAATCATTTTACATTCAATGTATTTGCACTATGTGAGTGATATGGAATATTTTCTTAAATAACTTTTGATAGCTTTTAAAAAAAACAGCGGCATATTTTATGCGTATACCGCCTTTATTATTTATTTGCCACGAGGCCGGTATATATCATTTATCAGTAACCTTACAGTTGTATTGCCAGTGTTTTTAGCAGAATGTGTAACAGCACCGAATATCACACCCATGCCTGTTTTCAAATCCATTTCCCGGCGAACTCCATTAGCAGTTATAGCTATTTTTCCGCCCTCAAGAACATACATGGTATAATCAGGATGGGTATGTATTAAAGCTGAATCACCAGGTTTAAGTGCTACTTCATACATTTTTATATTCAATGTATCACCAAGCGCTTTGGCATATGCACCTTCCACCTTTAAGGGATCCATAGCCGGATCATAAGCAGGCATTGACGAAGTGTCTTTGTTTACCATAGTTGTAGTTGTGTCTGTGATAATGGTTTTATTCCCGCTTTCAGGCTGATTGCAGGACATAACAACAGCAATAAGAATTGCAAAAGAAAGTTTGATTATAGTATTTTGTTTCATAAAAAAAATTTAAAAGTTTTTAATGATTAATTGAATTTTATTTTGAAGCAGGCGGAGCCACATTGCTGTTCCATATATCACGATAAATTTTCCAGTTGCCATTATCTTTTTTCCATACCACAACATATTTACCTTTGTCTAATGATTTATTTTCTGCACCTAACATTTCATAAGTGCCGGTTTCAGAATACAAATCTCCACCACCGGCAATATCGGTGATATTGAGTTTTAAATCTTTTACACCCATTTTTATTGCGCCGCCCCAAAGGTGTACAATATCATTTCCTTTCACAGGCTCACTGTTTGGCGGCATTACCATCGCCTCTGCTCCGTAATGTGCAGCCAGGGCATTGGAATCCCCTTTCTTAATATCCTCCTCAAAATTTGAAGCCTCTTTTTTTATGTGCTCTTTTACACTTTCACTATTATCACCGGTTGAGTCTTTTGAAGACATTTTATTATCTGTACTGGCAGAGTCATTGCATGCAACAAAAAATATTGCCAGCATTAATGAGAAAATTAATAAAATACTTTTTTTCATACTACGTTGTTTTTTTTAAATTAAAAAATGTTGTTTTATTGCCGGGGTCCGGCAACTATACTATTAAGCCTGTAACTCATCTATACCTAAAATAAGATCAGCATTAGCCTCCTGCCAATTGTTTCATCAGCACTGCTGTAAGTAAATAAATGCGTCCTTTCTTTATAAGTCCATTTTCAATATCGTAACAAACACAAACGGGAACATCTATTTCCTTATTAGTAGGTTGCATGCCTGAAAATTCACCAATATGTTTTCCTTTGAACCGGAATTCCACAACAGCATTATTTTCTGTAAACACAGTATTGGTTATTTCTGCTTTTGCATCAAACGCAACGTTATACATAAAATTGAGGAAGTTCTTAATCGCTTCCCTTCCCCGGGCCTCATCTCCCGTGCTTAAATTAGTAAACACTGCATCTTCGGTTAAGTACTGAACATCGTGTTTTTCGAAATAGGTTAATACATTTTTTTCCACGGTAGAAACTGTTGCTCTTTCCATGATTGCTTGTTCCATAAAAAATATTTTAAAGGTTAATGAATAAGTAGCTTACAGAAGGCAGAAATTAAAAAAGGCATCCAGGGATATTGCAGTCGGAAGAAAGAAATTGGTAACATGAAGTTATAGAATATAATAATCAGGAAAAACTAATTTAATTTTAACTATAAATAGTTTGGGGGATGCAAATTGCATCTTAAGCTATAAGTTTAAAATACCAGCAATTCAAATTTAAATAAATTTTTATGCTTCTCAACAATTCTATTATCAGCGCAATTGGGAACACTCCATTAGTTGAATTAAAAAAACTGGTACCTGCCAATGCAGCACGTATTGTTGCAAAACTGGAATGGGCAAATCCTACGGGAAGCATGAAGGACCGAACAGCAAAAACTGTGATTGAAAATGCTGCAAAAAAAGGATGGATAAAACCCTGGGATACGGTTGTTGAATATACTGCCGGAACAACTGGTATTTCGCTGGCATTGGTTTGTGCTGCCCTGGGTTATAAATTTCATGCTGTATTTTCAGATGCTTTCAGCAATGAAAAACGAATTACGATGAAAGCCTTTGGAGCTACAGTAACTGATGTAATAAGTGATAATAAAAAAATTACTGAACAACTTATTAAAGAGATGATAGAGACTTCACGTAAGCTGAGTGAACAAAAAAATCATTGGTGGGCAGACCAATTAAATAATGTTGATGCTGAAGAAGGTTATTACCCATTAGGCGATGAAATATGGGAACAAACAGATGGAAAAACAGATGCTTTTGTTCATGCGGTAAGCACTACCCATTCACTTCACGGAGTAACCAAAGCATTACACAGGCATAATAAAGATATCGCGGTGTATGCAGTAGAGCCAGAGGAATCTGCAGTACTTTCCGGAAGACCAACGGGTTCGCATAAAATTGAAGGAATAGGAATTGGATTTGTTCCGCCAATGTGGCAACCCAACCTTGTTAATGAAATTATTACAGTAAGCACAGAAGAAGCAATGACAATGGCACGCAGGCTCGCAAAAGAAGAAGGGATTTTTGCAGGTACTTCAACAGGAGCCAATGTAGTAGCTGCTATTCGTGTTGCAGAAAAATTAGGAGCCGGTAAAACGGTAGCTACAATTATTGTAGATTCAGGAATGAGATATATAAGTACTGCGCTTTATAATTCTTTATAAATTTTTATAAGTTTGTTCTCAGCAGATATTCTGTCCATTTTCTTTTTATGTGTTATATGTTGTGGATGATGTGTTTCCATATTTCTCAGTTTGAGGTATTGGTTATGTCATATCAAGATTTATAACAGGAATCATTATGGGACTACACGTGTCATTTGTTGACTTACCAATTGCCAACGCCCCTGGCGCTTCACATATACACTGGTTGATCTGATTTGATTGTTGTAATCTTTACCGTTGTCAACAAACTTACTTACCGTCATGTAATTTACAACAGCTGTATTTCCGTAAATACGCACAGTCATTTCAACGGGTTCGATAGAGCTAACTTTAAGGGCGCCCGACTTCAGGTCATTTACTATATCTGCCTTAGTTTGTACTTTTCCTATAGGTGAAATATAAATCAAATCATTCCCTACAATCTGGTCGAGTTTTGAAATATCACTCATTGCAAGAGCCTTGAGTCTATCGCTTTGAACTTTTCTAACTTCCTGTTCTGCTTTACTGTTTGTAGCCGTATTTCTTGTAGCGGTTTGTCCAAGAACGAATGAAGATTCTGCAATTAAAAGCGTTGCAATTATTAATATTCTTTTCATGTTTTTATTATTTTACGATTTAATTGATAATTTTCATTTATTTAGTTCTTTGTCAATCATGATAACTAATGCTTTATTACTTTCCATAAGTTCCTTGAGTGAATTATGATTAGAGCGTAGTTCCACGAAATACGTCCGGTAATAGCTGATTATACTTCTACGCTCTCTACCGGTAATTGAATCAAATGGCTGCATATCAGGAATTGTACGAATATTGTCTGGATCTTTTTTATCAATTCCCCAAAATGCATGCATGTCTTCAATTTTCATTACTTCCGAATAAGTGGCATTTTTCAACAGGGCTATACGCAAATCATAATCTCTTAAAGTGTTTAGTTTTTCATAATAATCTGCCATACTATTGCGGATTGCAACATTGCCGATATACTTTAAACTTCCTGAATTGAGCAATTGTAAATATGTGGGGCTTGAAATCTGAGTTAAGATAGTCCTTTTCCCTATTATTAATAGCCTTTCCAAAGCGATTAAATTTAAATTTTCTGTTTTTGTAAAATAAATATTACAAATACTATCATATACCGGTAGTAAGCCTATATAAATGCTGTCGTATCGTTTAATGGCCAGCTGATTTTGTATCAGGTCATTATGATAGGCATTAAGATATTGATTGGCATTTCTTTTTTCTGCAAAATGTTCTCTTATATTTTCTGCAAAAAAACCAAGTGTTACTGCAAGAAATAACATAAAGAATTCGAGTAAATATTCTCCCCATTTCTTTTTATGTGTTACATGATGCGGATGTTTGTGTACTTCCATATTTTCAATTTCTGATTTGGGATTTGATATTTTAGATTCGGAAATATTTTTATTTTCCATTGGTTGTAGACTGTCGTCTGTGGACTCTTCTATGTTTTGGTCTTCGCTCAATTTAAACTTTTTTATTTAGCCTGATACAATCGCAATCTCTTCATCAGTTAAGCCATACAATTGATACACTAACTTACGTCATTGCGAGGAGGCACGACGAAGCAATCTTATATCGCAGCTCAATTTATAAGATTGCTTCGTCGGCAATAATGTTCTTTTGTTTTGTTTGTTCTTTTATTGCCTCCTCGCAATGACGAACGTTACTTCCCTTCCACAATCGCAATCTCCTCATCAGTTAAGCCATACAACTGGTACACCATTGCATCAATTTCATTATCGGTTTGTTGTATGGTTTGCTGAATATTGTTTGCGTTTGCTTTTTGCTGCTCAAAGTATTGCAGCCATTCCTGTTGATCAGAGAGCGGAAGTTTTATTTTTTGTTTGGCAAGCTCTTTAAAAAAATCATTGGGTGATAATGAATACCATTGCTGTAATTTATTGTTGTTGTTGATTGCTGGAAATTTTGTTTGCAGCAGTTTGGTAAATTGCTCTGACAATTTATTTAGCTCTTTATTTTTTTCGAGCATTATTTCTGCTTTGTCTATGAAAGGTTGTTGTTCGATTTGTTGAATTACTTTAACCGGCAATTCATTAAACTCTCCAAGTTTAATTTTAGGAAAAAGGGCGTCAAACTCATTACTTGAATATTTAAAATAAGTTGCACCAAGTTTTGACGCTAATAATGTAACAACATATTTCGATGAGATTATTGAATCTACTTTAGGTAAAGCAATGAAAATACTTTGATCAATTATAATGGATTCTTTAATAACTGTGCATATAAGTCTTTCGCCAAGTACTTGTCTGAAAATAATTCTTTCGTCTTTGAAATACTTAGCTTCTCTTGGTGCAGCTAACCAGTCACCATAACTAATATAACTTTTTCCATCCCATTGATAAAAGTATCTATCCATATGTTTCCCTCTAATTTCAGGAATGAATGTTTCGTCTTTTTTGAAATCCGCATGGTAAGCCTTGTTTAAAATAATTTCTTTAGACTGACCTCTATAACTGTCATAAGGATTAACACCTCTTGTAATTTCAAAA
>JAYVEA010000276.1:0-3128 GCA_043749085.1 Chitinophagales bacterium | reverse complement strand
TTTAAGCCATCTTTTTTTGCTTTTGAAATTAAATCCAATGAGCTTTTTGTTGAGATACCGGTAAAATGGATTTTGGAATGGGTATATTTTAAAAGCTCAATGTCTCTTGCAATTAGTATTTCTTCAGCTATAGCAGGTTTACCCGGCAATCCTAATTGTATGGAAATTATTCCCTCATTCATTAAGCCGTTAGGAGCAATATTTTTATCATCCGGTAACTGGATAATGGTTCCATTAATTGCTTTAATATATTCCAAAGCTTTTAAAAGGATTCCGGATGATTGTACCGGATCATTACCATCGGAAAAAGCAATAGCACCGGAATTTTCCATATCATACATCTCACTCAATTCTTTTCCATCAGTATTTTTAGTAATGGCACCGATAGGATGAATTGTAACCGGGAGATTTTTGCTTCTTTGTACAATATATTCCACCTGTGATTTATTGTGTACTGCCGGGCTTGTATTAGGTATAAGCATTACTTCGGTATAACCTCCCGCTGCTGCTGCATTTGAGCCGGTTTCTAAAGTTTCCTTGTGTTCATTTCCGGGATCACAAAAGTTTGCAAAGCAATCCATCCATCCGGTAGAAACATGAATGTTTTTCTTTTGAATTACATGATCTGCGGAAATATTTATTTCCTTATCAATTTTCGAAATAATTCCATTTTCAATTAAAATATCAGTGGGTTCTGTGTGCCGGGAAGATGAAGTTATGAGTACACTCTTAAGTAAAACCTTCATTAGGTTTATAAAAATTTGATCGGGCTAAGATAATATAAATAAGAATGCAGGAGGCGAATAAAAAAAGCCAATTACGTTTTGTAATTGGCTTAGTCGGGATGACAAGATTCGAACTTGCGACCCCACGCCCCCCAGACGTGTGCGCTACCGGGCTGCGCTACATCCCGAATTTGGCAAAAATAAAGCAATATTTTATAAGGTTTCCCGTTCAGAACATGATTATCGCTGGTATTGTTTTTGCGATAATAGATAAACTTTAAAATTAGATGATGAAATCCCTAATCTGTCTCCTTACTATATGTATTCTTATTAATACTCTATCTGCGCAAAATTTGCATTTAAATATAGCGGTTGGCGCCATGAATTATTCAGGCGACTTACAATTAAAACGGTATACTTTTCAGCAATCACATCCAGCAGCATCTATTGGACTATCCTATGAAGTGAATGAGAAATTTTTTATCAGGTCGCAATTTACTTTAGGAAAGTTATCAGCTCATGATAAGTTTAATCCGCTTACTGCAATGAGAAATTTAAACTTTACTTCTTCACTTACTGAATTACATGTAGTTGGTGAATATTATTTGCGGGATCTGAATGAATATTTTGTTTCTCCATATTTGTTTGCAGGCATTGCTGTTTATCATTTCAATCCTTATACTACAGATACTGCGGGTACAAAATATTTTTTACAGCCATTAAGTACAGAAGGGCAGGGCTTTTACAGTGATAGAAAACCGTATAGCCTTACACAATTTGCTATCCCTTTTGGCGGAGGTATTAAGTTTGCTCTCAGTGAAAATATTCGTGTAGGTATTGAGGTTGGAATGCGAAAATTATATACGGACTACCTTGATGATGTAAGTACAACTTATGTAGATCCAAATCTTTTATTAGCTAACCGGGGACAAAAATCTGTAGAACTTGCTTACAGGGAAACAGAATTGAAGAATGGACTTCCTTATCAAACAGGAGAGAACAGGGGTAGCCCTAAATATAAAGATTGGTATTATTTTACAGGCATTACCACTTCTATCAGACTTGGGAATTCGAATAGAGGCGGAAGTAAATTGCGATCAAAAGTTGGATGCCCAACAAGAATTTAAACAGAAACTTACTCTTAGATAATAGCCGTTCAATATTGAATGGCTTTTTTTATAACATATCTTTAAACATAATGGTATTATTATTGCAAACTAATCGGCAACTATTTCTTTTATCTTCTATGAGAAAAATCTTTTTGCTTTTTATTCTTTCCTTTACCGGTTATGTTACCTTTTGCCAAAAACTGGATCTCAATTTATTTTTAGGTACATCCAATTATGAGGGTGATATGCAGGCTAATTTTTTTACGTTTACACAGCCGGGGGCAGCTTTTGGCGGCGGACTTTCGTACCATGTAACTGATAGGTTTTCTATCAGGGCCGGCATTACCTATGGAAAGATCAGCGCTGATGATAAAAAAAATCCCAAAGTTTATTTTCGAAACCTGAATTTTAAATCCTCGTTACAGGAAATTCATTTGGCTGGTGAATATTATTTACTTACGGATGAGGCTTCAAAATTTTCTCCATACTTTTTCGCAGGTGTTGCGGTTTTTCATTTTAATCCTTATACAAAAGATACTGCCGGCACTACTTATTATTTACAACCGCTAAGTACAGAGGGCCAGGGATTTTACCAGGATAGAAAACCATACAGCCTTACACAATTTGCTATTCCATTTGGTGGCGGAATTAAATATACGCTAACAGATAATATTAAAATTGGTATTGAAGCAGGTATGAGAAAACTTTTCACTGATTATCTCGATGATGTAAGTACCACTTATGTTGATCCTAATCTTTTGCTAACCAATCGCGGACCTAAAGCGTTAGAGCTTGCTTTCAGAGGTGGAGAAATAAACAATACTGAAACCTATCCTGTTACTCTTACAAAAAGAGGAGAACCTAAAAATAAAGACTGGTATTATTTTACAGGCATCACTTTATCTTTCCGGCTTCCTGCTAAAGGTGAATCAAAAGGCGGATGGGATAATGCAGGTATCAGGAAAAAATACATTATGGGTTGTCCTAGAAAATGACATTAATCCTTCTTCAAAATAACTTCCTTTTCTTTCATTTATCTTTGCAAAGAAATTGTCATTAATGGCCTATCGAAATCAGCAGGAGTTTATAAGTGCCTTGGAAAAAGAAGGAGAATTAATAAGAATAAAAACTTACGTTGATCCCAAATTAGAAATTGCCGAAATAACAGATCGCATTAGTAAAAGTGGCAATGGTGGTAAAGCATTGTTATTTGAGAATACTGGTTATGATTACCCGGTATAAATGAATGCTTACGGCAGTGAGAAAAGAATGTGCATGGCGCTTGGCGTAAAAC
>JAYVEA010000275.1:0-26823 GCA_043749085.1 Chitinophagales bacterium | reverse complement strand
TAAGCAGGTCATCATAAGTATAATCTTTTCCATTTCTTTCCAAATATTCTCTTGCATATTCAGCACACCATAAGGTTTGATAATGTTCGGCGAGTTGTAAACACAACGTGCTTTTACCTGTTGATTCGGGACCTATAACAACAATCTTTTTTATTTCAGTCATTCCATTTCCTTTTTAATTCTGCATTAGCTCTTTTCATCCATTCCATCAATCCCCATACAGCCATTATCAATAAAATAAAATAATACACACTTGTAAAAACATAGTGCTTTACAAAGTATAAAGGAATAGAAGCAAAGTTGGTAACTATCCACCAGTACCAGCTTTCTACTTTTTTCCTGGCCATAAGCCACATCCCTGTAAATGCCGTAGCACTTGCAAATGCATCCGCCCATGGAATTGCGCCTGGAGCAAAATTGGTTTTTAAATAAGTAAGTGCTGCAAAAATGGCAATATAAAATGCTGCAAAAAATAGTAACTGGTACAACCATTCTTTTTTACTACTCCGTGTAATTATTACAACATGGTGTTGCTGCTTATCTTTCTTTGTCCATAATATCCATCCATAAATGCTCATGATGGTATAGTAAAGATTTACGCCTGCTTCACCAATCAGGCTTCCTTTAAAGCTGATGTAGATATAGATAATTGTATTGATCAGCCCAACCGGATAAACTAAAATATTTTCTTTTCTGGAATACCATACACTTGCAATTCCAAAAAAAACGGCAAGGTATTCAAGCCATGTAGTTGCTTTCATTCCCGCAACAAACTCATGCAATATTTGGGATAAACTCAAAATCAAAAAAGATTAGCATCAAAAATAGTTTCATTCTAATTAAATCGGCTAAATGGATAACATATATTATTTTTAGAATCCTAATTAAGAATTGTAATGAAACCTTTTGAAAAAATTTTGCAGGATAATAAAGAGTGGGCTGCAAGACAATTAAAAAATGATCCTGAATATTTTAAACGACTTGTTGAAATTCAGGCGCCGGAGATTTTGTGGATAGGCTGCAGTGATAGCCGTGTGCCTGCAGACAGGATAACCGCAACAGAGCCGGGAGAAATTTTTGTTCACCGCAACGTTGCCAATCTTGTTGTACATACTGATCTTAATTTATTGAGCGTGCTTCAATATGCTGTTGAAATTTTAAAAGTGAAGCACATAATTGTATGCGGTCATTATAATTGTGGAGGAATAATTGCCGCTATGAATAATGAAAGCCTCGGATTGATTGACAAATGGCTTTGGAATATTAAAAATGTTTACCGTCTTCATCGCGAAGAAATTGATTCCCTTGCCACACAGGAAGATAAAATAAAGTTGCTTACCGAATTAAATGTAAAAGAACAGGTGATGAATCTTTCAAAAACTTCTATTGTTCAAAAATCATGGAAGCAAACCAATTGTCCTGATCTTCATGGCTGGGTTTATGATCTGAGAGATGGAATAATTGATCCTATATTTGAAATGCCCGCCGGCACTGCATTAGATAATCTTTACGAGTATAATAATTTGTAATTACTTTTTGATCTTGAATTTAGCAATTGCATTTTTTGTAAACTCACTCAAAACGAGCCTCCCACTTATTGCTGCTCTTTCTCTTAAGAGTTCATCCCAATGTTCAGTTCCTTTCCAGAATATTTTTTTCATTTCCTGCATTGCATTTGGATTTGCATGTGCTAACGAATTAGCCAGCCGATAAATTGATTCATCCATATTATCAACCGAATTATGAACTTCTGCAAATAATCCCTTATGCTTCGCCCACTCCGCATTTCGCCATAAATGTGCATCAAAGGCAAGCTGGCTAAACGCTGAGGTTCCGATCTTTCTTTCTATTGCAGGGCCAACCACAAAGGGCCCGATACCCATTGCCAATTCACTTAATTTGATTTCTGCTTTATCTACAGCAATTGCATAATCAACAGACGCTGCAAATCCAACACCGCCACCCACACATTTGCCCTGTATCCGGCCTATGATTAATTTTTTACATTTTCGCATGGCGTTAATAACATGGGCAAAACCACTAAAGAATTTTAATCCTTCTGCTTCATTCTTAATTGCGGCAAGTTCATCAAAACTGGCGCCTGCACAGAAAGCGCCATTCCCGCCGCTGCGCAGAATGATAATTTTTGTATCCTCATCATTTCCGGCCGAATGTATTTCACGTGCCAGTTCTTCCAAAATCTTCGCAGGTAATGAATTGCTTTGCGGATGAAAAAATTCAATTGTTGTTATGCCATGTTCGTTGTGTGATGTTACATATCCCTGACTCATCTTTTCTATTTATAGTATTAATTTTTTTTTCTAACCATTGTTAATATAGTTGCCACTCCAACTATTGACTCATCTGTTTCATCTAAAATTTCAACATACCATTTTACAATTCCCCTGGGGATATCTGCGCCTTTGGTCAATTCAATTCCGGGAACTTTTTCTTTAATTTCCTGCGTTATTTTTTCTTTACAGGTAAAACGAATATAAATTTCTGTTCCCGAATAAACAGGCTTGGTAAAACGCAATTCATCAATTCCATAATTGAGTAATACAGGATTTTTTTCATAACTATCCACAAACAGTCCGGCAGCAACACTCATAATAAAATATCCATGTGCAACCTGATGCTCAAACATGGTATCTGTAAAGTCAGTCGTTTTTATATGAGCGTAAAAATGATCTCCGCTTAACTCCGCAAACTTATCAATATCTCCACTGGTTATTTTTCTTTTTTTAGTGATTAGCTGATCGCCGATTTCCAGGTCTTCAAAATATTTTTTAAATGGATGAACATCTGAAATATTTCCTTTTGCATTTGCATGAAAAATATTTGTAATTGCTGTAAGCATTGTTGGTGAACCCTGCACTGCTACTCTTTGCATATAATGTTTTACACCTCTTAATCCTCCCATCTCTTCTCCGCCCCCGGCTCTGCCCGGTCCACCATGCACAAGCAAAGGTAACGGTGAGCCATGGCCTGTACTTTCTTTAGCGCATTCATTATTTAATACCAAAATTCTTCCATGATGTGTGCCTGCACCGATCACATAATCTTTTGCAATTTTTGTATCAGCAGTAACTATGGAAGTGCATAAAGAGCCTTTTCCTTTTTTAGAAAGTTCAATTGCTTCCTGTAAATTTTTATATGGCATGATGGTGCTTACCGGTCCGAATGCTTCTACAGAATGCGGTTCTTCAGAACCAAAAGGTTTTTCATTAAGTAATAAAAGCGGACTAATAAAAGCACCTTTGGTTGCGTCGGCATCAATCACCGCTACACTGTCTAGGCTTCCATAAATTATTTGCGATGATGCCAAAAGCTTTTGAACCTGCGCTTTCACTTCGTCTCTTTGCGATTGTCCTGCCAGCGATCCCATTCTAACTTTTTCATTTTCAGGATTGCCAATAATAATTTCTGATAAAGATTTGCTGATTGCTTTCCATACATCTTCCATTTTATTTTCAGGAATAAATATTCTGCGGATGGCTGTACATTTTTGTCCTGCTTTAGCCGTCATTTCTTTTCTTACTTCTTTAATAAAAATATTCCACTCCGGTTTTTCGGGAGTAACATCTTCTCCCAAAACGATACAGTTCAAAGAATCAGCTTCCAGGTTAAAAGGAACATTTTCATTCAACACTTTTGGATGAGCTTTTAATTTTAATCCTGTAGTAGCAGAACCTGTAAATGTGATAACATCCTGCGATGTAACATGATCCAATAAATCTCCTGTACTGCCACAAAGTAACTGTAACGCTCCTTGGGGTAATATTTTTGAATTGATAATTTCTTTTACAACAGCTTGTGTTAAGTAACATGTTATTGAGGCCGGCTTTACTATCGCGGCCACCCCCGCCAATAAATTCACAGCGATTTTTTCAAGCATCCCCCATACAGGAAAGTTAAATGCATTGATGTGTATAGCAACACCTTCTTTGGGAACTAAAATATGTTGCCCCATGAAAGTGCCGCCCTTACTTAATCCTATCCCTTCTCCATCCATACAAAAAATTTCATTGGGCAACTTTCTTCTTAATGATGCATTAGAAAATACATTTCCGATACCGCCTTCTATATCTATCCAGCTGTCAGCTCTTGTTGCACCGGTTTTATAACTGATAGCATAAAATATTTCTTTTTTTTCTGTAAGATGCAATGCCAAAGCTCTGAGCATCCTTCCTCTTTCCTGGAAGGTCATATTGCGTAATGCAGGGCTGCCAACTGTTCTGCCGTACTCAAGCATCCCTGCAAAATCTAATCCTTGTGTGGTTGCATTTGCAATCCCTTCTCCGTTTACTGCATTGTATAATTGCTGCCCTTCTCCATCTCCTTCAATCCATTTGCCTGTTATATAATTAGCAAGTTTCATTATTACAATTTTAATCTGCAAAATTAACATAGTTAAGTTAATGGGATTTAGTATTGCTGATAAGAATTATTAAATTTGAAGTATTAAATTTTATGTTATGAGTGTAGCCGAAATGAAAAAAGCAATAGCTAAAAAATTAGAGAAGCTGAATGAAGCTCAGTTAAAAGAGCTGGATATTTTTATTAATAAAATAAACAGCCTTCCTGCCAATGAATGGAATTTATCTGAGCATGTAGATAATATTGTAAACGAAAGGGAAGAAGTGCTTCAAAAGCTGGCAAAATGATAAGCATTCAACAGGCTTTATCTATTCATAAAATTGCGATTGAAAAATTTGGTGGCTCTCAGGGTATTCGTGATATTAATGGTTTAGAGTCAGCACTTGCAAGACCTTTTCAAACTTTTGGCGGTGAAGATTTATATCCTACAATTGAAGAAAAGGCAGCAGCTATTGGTGAGAGTATAATTATGAATCATCCTTTTATAGACGGCAATAAAAGAACAGGTTATTTATTAATGGAGGCGGTATTAAGGTTTGGCAATAAAAAAATTCCCGTTACTGATGAAATACTTTATCAATTTGTAATCTCCATTTCCACCGGCGAAATAAAATTTGATGAAATTGTAAATTGGTTGAAAAACAACACTCAGCAATTATGAAAAATATATTATCCAAATTAATTATTCTCTTCTTCTTCTTCTTCTTATGCCTTACTTCCTGCACTAAAAAAATTGTAACCTGTAAGGGCACAGCTGTTACAGACTGTATATGCACTCAACAATACAACCCCGTTTGTGGCTGCGATGGAAAAACGTATGGCAATGCCTGTGAAGCACAATGCGCAGGAATAAAAAGCTGGACTTCGGGTAAGTGCCAATAAATGTAGAAAGCTTTTAAACTTTTATCTGTTTACCAAAGTCATATAACGGTTATAACTATTTTTAAATCTTAATATGCAAAACAGGATAAGGCAAATCACTAAACTACTGATTTTCTCCGGCATCTTCTTCCTTCTTTCTTTTTTGCAGGTTCCCACTTATAAAGCGCATTTTAATTTTCCTTATAAAAAGGCAGGACTTACTGAACGGGAGGCCGCAGCACATTTATTAAGCCGTTTTACTTATGGATCTACTCCGCGACAAATAGATGAGGTGGTAAATATGGGCCTTGAAAAATGGTTTGAACAGCAAATGAACGGCTCTCTTTCCGACGATTCTTTAAATCAAAAATTAGCCGGTTACGATGCACTGAAATTAAGTAATGAGCAAATTGTAAATACATTTCCCAGACCTGCACAGGTACTTCGTATGGCAGTTAAGGATGGAAAGATTGATAAAGGTTCGGTTAAGCCGGATAAGAAAGAATACAGGCAACAAGTGCAGGCGTATATGCAGGAGAAGGGATTAAGACCACAGCAGGAACTGTTCCGTCAATTTATTAATCAAAAAGTTTTAAGAGCTGCATACAGCAATAATCAACTGCAGGAAATTCTTACTGATTTCTGGTTCAATCATTTTAATGTATCCATAACCAAAAATGATTGTGCAGAATTTATTCCTGCTTATGAAAGAGATGTCATCCGTCCAAATGTATTTGGAAAATTTGAAAACCTTTTGCTCTCAACTGCAAAGTCGCCTGCCATGCTTTTATATCTTGATAATTTCAACAGCTCAGGAGAAAACACAAATGTAAACCTGCAGGGAAATCAGCAACTGCGAAAAATATTTCAACAAAAGCAGGAACAAATGATGACCGATTCAACACAAAAGAATCAGCTTAAAAAATTACAGAATGCAAAAAAAGCGCAGGGACTAAATGAAAATTATGCAAGAGAAGTGATGGAGCTACATACTTTAGGTGTTGATGGAGGATATACGCAGCAGGATGTAACGCAGGCAGCACGTGTGCTTACGGGCTGGACCATTTATCCCATGAGTGATTATGGACAGGGTAATCAAATTAAAAAAATAATAGAAAGAGTTGGTGAGGATAAGTTAACTGAAAAAGGGTTTGTTCATGACGGAGATTTTTTATTCGCAATCAACCGGCATGATAACAAAGAGAAAACGGTGTTAGGAAAAACATTTTCAGCTAACGGAGGATACGAAGAAGGTGTACAGCTTTTAAAAATGCTGGCTCATCACCCTTCTACAGCAAGATTTATTTCAAGAAAAATAGCAGTAAGGTTTGTAAGCGATAATCCCCCGCAAAGCCTTATTGATAAAATGGCTAAAACTTTTACAGAAAAAGACGGCGATATAAAAGAGGTGTTAATTGCAATGACAACTTCTCCTGAATTTTGGAATAAAGATGTGATCAGGGCAAAAACAAAATCACCGTTCGAGCTTGCAATTAGCGCTGTTCGTGCACTTAATGTAGATATTAAACAACCCTATCAAATATTTGCATGGGCTGATAAAATGGGACAAAAGATGTACTTCTACCAGGCCCCCACAGGCTTCCCTGACAAAGGACAATATTGGATAAACACTGGTGCCCTTTTAAACCGGATGAATTTTGGATTAGCCATTGCCTCACAAAGAATTCCGGGAACAAAGGTTGATCTGATTGCGTTGAACCAACACCATGAACCCGAAAGCGCTATAGCGGCGTTGCTAACCTATGGAAAACTTATAATGCCCGAACGCAATCTTAATGAAACAGTAAAAAGATTAACGCCCATGCTAACCGATCCCGAACTGGTTAAAAAAATTAATGATGCAGCTGATAACAATACCGTGCAACAAACAACGAAGACTAACAATGCAGTTGTAATAAATGATGATATGAACGATGGCATTGACAATAATTACGGCAAAGGACTTAAAGGATTGAAAAAGAAAAATGGTAATGCACTTCAAATTGTTCCCGGAAATAATTCAATGTTATCACAGGTGGTAGGAATAATTATAGGCTCGCCGGAGTTTCAGAGAAGGTAGGACAGCCTCTAAATCTCCCTAAAGGGAGACTTTGGAAGGTATTTATTGTATCGTGTTCTATTATACCAATTAACTTTTTAACTGTTAAACAATTTAAAATGGTATCAAGAAGGGGTTTTTTAAAAGGTGGTGGACTTGCCATGTTTGGAATAGGCGTAGGCGGCGTACCCACATTTATAGCACGTGCAGCCGAAAGCAATAAATTATTCAGTCCATATAAAAAGAAAAAAGTACTTGTTTGTATTTTTCAAAGAGGCGCCATGGATGGGCTTATGGGAGTAACACCTTTTACTGATACATATTTGCAAGCAGCAAGACCAACATTATTTATGTCTGCTGCAAAAGACAGCAAAACAACTCCTTTAATTGATCTTGATGGAAAGTTTGGTTTACATCCGGGAATGAAAGCCTTTGAGCCAATGTTCCGCAATAAGCAACTTGCCATTGTTCACGGTATTGGTTCGCCTAACAATACACGTTCTCATTTTGATGCGCAGGATTATATGGAGGCAGGAACTCCATTTGACAAAGCTTCAAGCGGATGGCTTAACCGTGCGGTGGGATTGATGGGGCATGATGCAACCCCATTCAGAGCGGTAAGTCTTACTTCTTCAATGCCTCGCTCTTTTTACGGCGATAATCCTACGCTTTCAATTAATAATCTTCAGGACTTTGCCATACAAATGAAGGGAAACCCGACAGGAGCAAATATGGCGGCAAAAAGTTTCGAAGATCTGTACGACAAAACATCGTCAGGTCTCTTAAAAGAAACAGGTAAAGAAAGCTTTGATGCAGTAAAAATTCTTAATAAAGTTGATGTAAGAAATTATAAGCCTGAGAATAATGTTGTCTATCCAATCAGCCCTCTTGGTAATGCATTAAAACAGATTGCACAATTAATAAAAATGGATGTTGGGCTGGAAGTGGCATTCGCAGAATCGCTCGGATGGGATACACACTTTAACCAGGGAACCGAGCTGGGCGTTTTTGCACGCAATGCAAATGATCTCAGCGGAAGCATTACTGCTTTCTGGAATGATATGGGTGGAATCTATCAGGATGATGTTACCCTCATGACGATGACAGAATTCGGCCGTACTGTTCACCAAAACGGAACAGGCGGTACTGATCATGGAAGAGCGTCCTGCAACTTTATTTTAGGTAATGATGTTAATGGCGGCACTGTATATAATAACATGAAACCTTTATCTGTAGAGAATCTTGAAGATGGCAGGGATCTTCCTGTAACCACTGATTTCAGAAGTGTGTTCAGCGAAGTAGCAGATAAGCATCTTAAAATAAATAACGATAAGATTTTATTCCCGGGATGGACGGGGAATAAGATCGGTGTGATGAAAGTGTAAGTATCTATTAAATTTTTAAAAAAATCTCAAAATTTTTTGTTGTTCTAAAAACTTATCGTAATATTGCGATACGATTATGGGAGCAACAAAATCTTTGGAGTTTACAGTTAAGCACAACAGCCTTGCTAGATATGCAAAGGCGCTTGCACATCCTGCACGCATTTCTATTTTACAATTATTGGCTATAAAGCAAACCTGTATCTGCGGTGATATTGTAGATGAATTGCCGCTCTCGCAAAGTACTGTTTCGCAACATTTAAAAGAACTGAAAGATGCAGGATTAATTAAAGGTGATATCGATGGAGCAAAGGTTTGCTATTGCATAGATGAGAAAGAATGGAAAGCAGCGCAGCAATCACTTAATAAACTGTTTGATTCTTTCACAGGAAACTGTTGTTAATTTTTTTTGAATTTAGTCATCGTTATATTACGATAAATCTTAAATATAAATACAATGCAAACTCAGCACAATGTAAAAGAAATGGTAAAGCAGAAATATTCAGAGATCGCTTTGCAGGATAAAGAAACCAATTCAACTTCTTGCTGTGGTTCGGGATGTTGCAGTGATGAAGTGTATAATATTATGTCAGAAGATTATAATCAGTTGGAAGGTTATAACCCTGATGCAGACCTGGGATTAGGCTGTGGTTTACCTACACAATTCGCCAAAATAAAAAAGGGCGATATAGTAATTGACCTTGGAAGTGGGGCAGGCAACGATGCTTTTATAGCGAGGCATGAATCTGGCGAAACAGGAAGGGTTATAGGCATCGATTTTACACCGGCAATGATTGACAAGGCAAGGAAAAATAATGAAGTGAGAAGGTTTAATAATGTAGAGTTCAGGCAGGGAGATATTGAGAAGATGCCTGTTACAGATAACACTGCTGATGTAATTGTGAGCAACTGTGTTTTAAATCTTGTTCCAAACAAAGATGGTGTGATAAAAGAAATATATAGGGTTTTAAAACCGGGCGGGCACTTTAGTATTTCTGATATTGTATTAGTTGGCGAACTTCCGGCTAATATTAAAAATGCTGCGGAAATGTATGCAGGCTGTGTAGCAGGCGCAATTCAAAAAAACGAATACCTGCAATTGATAGAGACAAATATCTTTAAAAATATAACGCTTCAAAAAGAAAAAATAATTACTGTTCCTGATGATATTTTAAGTAATTATCTTTCAGAAGAACAGATCGCTTCTTTTAAAAAATCAGGAACCGGAATTTTCAGCATTACAGTTTATGCAGAAAAGCCTAATGCATGTTGCGATACAAATTGTTGTAATTAAAATAAAGAGAGATGATAACCTTTTCGCCGTTATTACCCGAACATTGGCCGGCTGTAAGATCAATTTATGAAGAAGGAATAAAAACCGGTAATGCAACTTTCGAAAAGCAAAGCCCTGATTGGGAAACATGGACCAGCAGTCATGTTTTGCATAGCAGAATAATTGCAATCGTTGACAATGAAATTACCGGCTGGGCAACACTAACGCCGGTTTCGGGACGATGTGTGTATGCAGAAGTTGGTGAAGTTAGTATATATGTTGCAGAAAAATTTCGCGGACGAAAAACAGGAGATGCTTTATTGAAGGAGCTAATAAAGCAAAGCGGGGAAAACAATATCTGGACATTGCAGGCAGGTATCTTTCCTGAAAATAAAGGGAGTATAAAAATTCATGAAGCCAATGGATTTAGAACAGTAGGCTACAGGGAAAAGATCGGGCAGATGAACGGTATCTGGAGAGATACTGTACTTATGGAAAGAAGAAGCAATCTTGTTGGAATAAAATAAATTATATGACACGCATTTTAGTATTGTGTACAGGAAACAGCTGCAGAAGCCAGATCGCAGAAGGCTATTTAAAACATTATGCAAAAGATAAAGCAGAAGTGTACAGTGCAGGCATAGAAACGCATGGAGTTAATCCAAAAGCTATTGCAGTAATGAAAGAAGATGAGAATGACATTTCTCATCACACTTCTAATAAGGTGGATGAATACCGCAATATCAATTTTGATTTTGTGATAACAGTGTGTGATAATGCAAAAGAACAATGCCCTGTATTTCCGTCAACGGCAAAACAGTTCCATCACAATTTTTCTGATCCTGCAAAAGCCACAGGCACCGCAGAAGAAATTATTCAGCAATTCCGAAATGTAAGAGATGAAATAAAAGAATTTAGCAAGAAGTTTGTTGCTGATAATTTATGATCACTTATTTTATTTTCTTTTGAACAATAGCTTTTCTTTTCTTCCATTGTGCAATTGGTTCGGGATCATAAAGAGTATTTCCTTTTTTATCGGTAAATCCAAAAGATCTGTTTAATTTTTTACTTATCTCCGCTATCTTTTTTGAACCACTCTTTTTCGATCTGTAAAAATCTTCAAATGCTTTTATGCCTGTATTGATTATTCTCAATTCATTTTTGTAATCCTTTTCTCTGCGATAAAGTATCATCAACCTGTTATAAGCTTTTTCGGCTAATGGATTTACTTTTATAGCTTCTTCATAATCTTTAATAGCAATAGAAACATTTTCTTTTTCTTCGGCCTTATTTGCTTCTTCAATTGTTTTTTTAAGTGATAAAACTTTAGCCATAAACTATAAAGGCTTACAATAATACATTAATGAAGCATCGCCAAATACAAGGTCTTTCCCATCCGCTTTATAAACATTTACATTCCATGTATTTCGTTCGGTAGAGATACGCATCCTATCTCCATTAAGTGTAATGGCACAGGGAAGGGATTCTAATTTTTCTGATTTATAAAACATTATTTCTCCTGTTGCCATATTATCATTTTGAATGTTCTGCACATTTAATATTCTTATAAGAACTTTGTCTATTGTACCTGGTTGTGCAGCCCTGCGATATACTTTCCATTTTCCTGATAATGCGGAAGCATTAATTGAAATGGGGCTTATAAATTTTTCAGATACTACGGCCGTTGTGGGAAGTATCTCATACCAAAAATTATTTTTTCTTACCAATGTATGCAGGTATTCCCCATCATCTAAAACAACCTTGTTGCTATTCATCGATCTTATAGTAAATACATCTGCAGCAGCAACCAATACATTTCCGGGATCTATAGCAGCTTCTCCCATAAGGCTCATATTAACTCCATCCCTGCTGAATACTTCGCCTTTGTTAGAAAAATTATAAAATAATGTGTCTTTAAAGCCTACTGAATTATTCTTCCTGTCTGTACGGTTTACCTCCTGCCACTTTCCTGTAAATTGATTTAATGAATATATTGAACTGTTAGCCGGCGGATTTTTGGTAACATCTAAGGGTGTTACCCCCTTGCGCTTTACCTTTATTTTTTGAGATTGCGCAGCAAGGGTTATTCCTGCTAAGATAGTAGCTGTTAGAAAAAATTTGAGTATCATAACATATAATTTAAGTTTAAGGAAGATGCTCTTATCTGCACGCAACGTTTATGCCAAAGCGAAATGCTAATGTGATAAATGGCGACGTACTTCTATTTACAATAACCTATTTTTATTCCCTCAAAAATTATTTATGAAGTACAGAGTAAAAAAAATTATCGGGGCAATAGTATTATGCAGTTTAATATTCGCATGCAATAATAATGGTACAAAGACGCCTGCCCTTAATGACACAACACGTGTAAACGATACTACAGCTGCTGTCACTTACGATACTACTTTTAAAGTGGAAGCAGAAGCCTTTGCCGACCTGCAGATACTTCGCTATCAGGTGCCGGGATTCAGTCAGTTAAGTATTCAGCAAAAACAACTGGCATATTATTTATACGAAGCAGCCCTTAGCGGAAGAGATATTGCCTACGACCAAAGGGGCAGATATAATATTTTGCTTCGCAAAACTTTAGAGGCGGCTTATGGCTCATATAACGGAGAAAAGAATAGTGATGACTGGAAAAAATTTGAAGAATATTGCGGACGTATTTGGTTCAGCAATGGAAATCACCATCATTATGGTAATGAAAAATTTATTCCTGCCTGCTCATTTGAATATTTTTCAACAATAATCAAAGGCAGCGATTCCTCTCAATTACCAAAAGAAAGCGGGGAGAGTGTACAGGCATTTTTAAACCGCGTTAAGCCAATTATATATGATTTGAAATTTGAACCAAAGCTGGTTGATCTAAGTCCGAACATTGATAATATCAAAGCATCATCAGTAAATTTTTATGAGGGAGTTACACAAAAGGAAGTGGAGACATTTTATTCAAAATTTAATTCTGCAGGCAATGCGCCAATGTGGGGGCTTAACAGCAAAGTGGTAAAAGAAAATGGGCAAATAGCAGAGAAAGTATGGAAGGTTGGAGGCATGTATTCCGCTGCAATAGAAAAAATAGTGAACTGGCTGCAAAAAGCAATAATCGTTGCTGAAAATGATCAACAGAAAAAAGCGTTGCAGTTATTGATCGAATATTATCAAACAGGGGACTTAAAGAAATTTGACGAATACAGCATTGCATGGGTAAATGATACAGCCAGCCGCCTTGATGTGGTGAATGGATTTATTGAAGTGTATGATGATCCTATTGGAAAAAAAGCAACTTATGAAAGTGTAGTATCAATGAAAGACATGGAAGCTACTAAAATAATAAAGAAGATCGCAGATCAGGCACAATGGTTTGAAGATAATTCTCCTTTAATGCCGGAACATAAAAAGAAAAATGTAAAAGGAATTACAGCAAAAGCAATTACTGTAATTGTTGAAAGCGGAAGCCTGGCGCCTAATACTGCAATTGGAATTAACTTACCAAATAATGAATGGATACGGAAAGAACATGGTTCTAAATCTGTATCGCTCAGCAATATTATTTATTCGTATAATGTTGCAGGTGCAAAAAGCGGAGTTACAGATGAGTTTGCTTTGAATGATACTATTGCACAGCGATTGAAAAAATGGGGTGCACTTTCTGAGGATCTTAAAGTTGATATGCATGAGTGTATCGGGCATGCATCAGGACAAATAAATCCCGGTGTGGAAACAACTGATAAAACTTTAAAAAATTATGCTTCTGCTTTGGAAGAAGGACGGGCAGACCTTGTTGCATTGTATTATATCATGGATCAAAAGCTGATTGATATTGGCGTTATGCCTTCTTTTGAAGTTGCTAAAACGCAATATGACAGTTACCTGATGAATGGCTTAATGACACAGCTTACAAGATTAAAACCAAATGCACAGGTAGAAGAAGCGCACATGCGTAACAGGCAGATGATAGCGAGATGGGTATATGAAAAAGGAAAGAAAGACAGTATTGTTCAGTTTGTAAAAAAAGATGGCAAAACCTATGTTAAGATAAATGATTACAATAAGCTGCGGACTCTGTTTGGCGAATTATTACGGGAGATACAAAGAATAAAATCAGAAGGGGATTTTAATGCCGGCAAAAATCTTATAGAAAATTATGGCGTGAAAGTAGATCCTGTTTTGCATAAAGAAATTTTAGAACGCTACAAGAAATTAAATGTAAAACCATATAGAGGATTTATTCAGCCAAGGCTAGTGCCTGTAATGGATGGAGATAAAATAACAGATGTAAAAATAGAATATCCAACAAGCTTTTTTGAGCAGATGATGGAGTATGCTAAAAAATATTCTTTTCTGCCTGTGAAGAATTAAAAAAAGTATTTAAAATAAATACGAATGGCTTACTTTCAAATAATGAATATAAAAATTGAAATATGAATAGACATACTTGCTTAATACTCACATTTTGCGCCTTTATGATGATACCCTGTTTAACCAATGCGCAGGTAAAAAAAAATAAGGCCAATAATATACCATTAATTGAGAGATCACTATTTTTTGATAATCCCGAAATTTCCGGCGGACAATTAAGCCCTGATGGAAAACGTATTTCTTTCCTAAAGGCGTATAATGGAATTATGAATATTTGGGTAAAAGGTTTTAATGAGCCTTTTTCTAAAGCTCATCCTATAACTGCCGATGCCGCACCGGTAAGAAGTGGCTATTTCTGGACCTATGATGGTAAGTATATTCTTTATACACAGGATAAAGGTGGTAACGAAAATTTTAATATTTATGCAATAGATCCGGATGCAAAAGCTGAAGTTGCTACAGGCGTACCATTAGCACGTAACATTACTCCAAAAGAAAAAGTGAGAGCAATAATTTTAAATGTAAGTCAAAAAGATCCTGATGTATTGTGGGTAGGGCTTAATGACAGGGATGCCAAGTGGCACGACTATTATAAGCTTAATATTAGTACAGGCAAACTAACATTATTGCTGGAAAATAAAGATCGTTTGTCAGGCGCATATTTTGATTGGAATGAAAATCTTCGTTTAGCAACCCGTTCTCCTCAAGACGGAAGCACTGAAATATTAAGGTTGAATGCCGATGGAAGTACAACAAAAATTTATGAAGTAGGAACTCTGGAAAGCCTCTATTTCCGGGTTTACAAAAGATAATAAAAAAGTTTACATAGAAACTAATAAAGGAACCAATCAAAATTTAATAAAGCTGGCTTTGCTTGATCCTGAAACTATGCAGGTAACCGACGTAGAAGAAGATCCTTTACATAAAGTTGATTTGGGAAAGGTTGACTTTAGTGATAAAACACACGAGATAATATTAACCAGTTATACTGATGCAAGAACACGGAGATATTTTAAGGATAAAAAATTTGAAGCAGATTATAAGTTTGTTCAAAACAAATTTCAGGGAATGGAGATTAGTTTTAATAACAGTACAAAAGATGAAAATAAATATTTAATCAGTATTTATAGCGATACAAAATTACCATCCGTTTATTTTTATGACAGAGATAAAAAACAACTTGTTTTTCAATATACCCCCCGTCCTAAGTTAATACCTTATGAAAAATATTTTGCCAAAATAGAGCCTATAACTTATAAAAGCAGCGACGGGTTGGAAATACCGGCTTACCTTGCTTTGCCAAAAGGCGTTACTGCAAAAGGTTTACCATTGGTAGTTTTCCCTCATGGCGGCCCATGGTCAAGAGATCTTTGGGGATTTAATGGCTTAGCGCAATGGCTAGCCAACAGGGGTTATGCTGTATTGATGCCCAATTTTAGAGGCAGCACAGGTTATGGAAAAAAGTTTTTGGATGCTGGAAATAAACAATGGGGAATGTTGATGCAGGACGATATTACCTGGGGTGTAAAAGATCTGGTTGCAAAAGGAATTGTAGATGCTAAAAGAGTAGGTATAATGGGCGGCAGCTATGGCGGATATGCAACATTAGCCGGACTTTCATTTACACCTGAACTGTATGCTGTTGGTGTTGAAATTGTTGGCCCCAGTAACTTAATAACCTTATTAAATTCTATTCCACCTTATTGGGAATCGATAAGGAAAACGTTTTATGAACGTATGGGCGACCCCTCCACTGCCGAAGGAAAAGCGCTGCTGGAAAAACAATCACCACTTCATTCAGCTTCCAATATAAAAGTTCCATTACTTATCATACAGGGAGCAAATGATCCAAGAGTAAACAAAGCAGAAAGCGAACAGATCGTAATAGCATTAAGGGATCTAGGACGTAAGGTGGAATACATTTGTGCCCCGGATGAAGGGCATGGATACGCAAAGCCGGTAAATAATATGGCAGCATTTTCCAGGGCAGAGATTTTTTTAGGTAAATATCTTAATTCAAGATATCAGGAAACTAATTCGCAGGAGGTTACAAAAAAACTAAATGAGATAACGGTAGATGTAGCTAAATTAAATGTACCCAGGTAGGTTACATTTTATTTTTTATTTCGCATTTGATGTAATGAGTCAGTCCACATTAAAAGTTCTTTCATCATTGCCTCAGCTGCTTTATTAATTCCTTCATCAGCATTAAATTTATTTTGCTCATCAATATATTTTGTAAAGAACGGAACGTTTACAGCCTCTACCACCGGAACCATATTTAAAGCTGATATTACCTGCTTTAATGCCTGCATGCTTCTTGTTCCTCCTGCAATGCCGCCATAGCTAACAAAGGCAACAGGTTTATAAAGCCATTCATTATTTAAAAAATCTATTGCATTTTTTAAAGTGGCAGGGTAGCCGAAATTATATTCAGGTGTTACAAAAATAAATGCATCAGCCGATTCAATCTGAGCGCTCCATTTTTTAGTGTGCTCTTTAGTATACTTCTGCAAACGTGGATGATTGGGTTCATCTAAAAATGGAAGATTAATTTCTGCAAGGTCTAAAAGCTCAACAGAGAATTCAGTATGTTTTTCTGCAACCTCAAATATCCAGTTACCCAAAGCCGGACTTTTTCTGCCCGGCCTTGTGCTGGCAATTATAATTTTTAAACTATACATATTTAATTTTCACCTTTCACAACTAAGGTTGCTTCACCAACTGTATCTCGCAATGAATGCGGATTTCATTACTTACCACTACTTGTCCTGCCTCTGTAACAGCGTCCCACACAAGGTTATAATCTTTCCTGTTTATTTTTCCTGTAACAGTAAATCCTGCCTTGCTTTGCCCATAAGGATCAACTACACTTCCACCATATTCAACATTTAATTTTATTGGCTTGGTAACATCTCTTATGGTAAGATCACCATTTAGTGTTGCATCATCACCACTGGATTTATAATTATTGCTGACAAACTTCAATTGCTTAAATTTTTCAGCATTAAAAAAATCATCAGACTTTAAATGCGTATCCCTTTGCTCATTATTGGTTTCAATTGAATCAAGGTCAGCAGTAAACTCAATTTTTTTTGCTGTGTTGAAATCATCTGTTTCCGTTTCAACATTTAAATCAAATTTTCTAAAGTACCCTGTAACGTTAGTTACCATAAGGTGTCTTACTTTAAACTGGATCTCTGAATGCGCATGATCTATCTTCCATGTAATTGCCATAATTGTAATTTTTATGTGTTATAAATAAATGTTGATTATCAAATACCCTGCCCTTAGTCTTCCAGGTATCCAAACTTTCCTTTATTAAAATCGTCAAGTGCTTCCTCAAGCTCACTATGTGTATTCATGAGGAATGGCCCGTATGCTGCTATTGGCTCATTAATAGGTTCGCCGCTGATTACAAATAAAATACTGTCTTCCGCTGCTTCTATAGAAATTGTTTCGCCATCATTTTTAAAAAGAATAAAATTATCCACAGGAGCAAATTCCCCATTTACTTTTACCGAGCCTTCCACAACAAGAATTCCTGTATTAAAATTCTCGGGAAGATCAAATGTTACCGAACCGCCTTTTTTAATTTTTGCATTGTACATTTCAATAGGAGTAAAGGTTGATGCAGCGCCTTTCACTCCTTTAAACTCTCCTGCTATCACTTCTACAACTCCGCCATTATCTAATTGGTATTTTCCTAATTGATCATTTGTGATAGCCTGGTATTTAGGTTTACTCATTTTATCCTTTGCAGGCAGGTTAACCCAAAGTTGTATCATCTGGAATGGACCGCCTTTTTTGCTGAACTCTTCTTCATGATACTCTTTATGTAAAATACCCGAAGCCGCTGTCATCCATTGAACATCGCCTTCACTTATCACTCCGCTGTTACCTGTACTGTCATGATGGCCACCTTACCATGATAAGCGATCGTTACTGTTTCAAAGCCACGATGCGGATGCACACCCACTCCTCTTGGCTCTTCCCTTGGAGAAAAATCAACTTTGTAATCATAATCCAGAAGAAAGAAAGGGCTCATTCTTTTATTACCCAACTTATATCCATTGGAAAAAAAATTGTGTACCCTAAAGCCATCACCAACCATATGCGGTGGTAATGGAGCTAATATTTGTTCAATTTTTTTTGTTGACATTTTCTGTAATTAAATTAAATTCGTTATTTATTTAAGAAACAATATTTTTTTTTTGATTATGATTTATTTTTCTCCCTCCGGATAATCAGCACTGAGTGTAAGTTCTTTCAGTGCATTAAAATTTTCTTTCAAAGCTTCTGCTTTTTCTATTGCAAAATCATAAGCTATCTTGCCTAACAACAATCGCAGATGAGGAGTGCCGGATTCAACTGCTTCAATGATAGCTTTACATCCTCTAACCGGATCACCGATCTGTTTTCCACTTCCTTTAAGGCTAACATCCATCCGTGCAGCAACTGTAGCTTCGTAATCCGCAATCTTAACAGCCGTTCTGGAAGTGGAGCGACCAGCCCAATCCGTACGGAAAGGTCCGGGCTCAACCAGTAAAACTTTTATTCCTAAAGGAGCTACTTCTTTTGATAACGACTCAGATAAACCTTCTACAGCAAATTTGGTGGCATGATAAAAGCCGGTTGCAGTAAAACCAACCAATCCGCCGATAGAAGAGAAGTTGATGATGTTACCACTTTTTTGTTTACGCATACCAGGCAACACAGCCTGTATCATATTCACCAATCCAAAAAAATTGGTTTCAAATTGCGCTCTTATTTTATCTTCTTCGCCTTCTTCTATGCTGGTGAAATAACCATAGCCTGCGTTGTTTACCAACACGTCAATCTTACCAAATTTTTCTATTGCTTTTGCTACCGCAGATGAAACCTGTTGTTTATTGTTTACATCCAGCGGCACTATAAGTACTGTGTTTTCATAACCTTCGGCAATGTCTTTAACCTGGTCAGTATTTCTTGCAGTGATCACTGCGTTCCATCCTTTATTTAAAATTTGTTTTGCCAGCTCTCTGCCAAAACCTGTAGAACATCCGGTTATAAACCAAACGGGATTATTTGTGTTTGCCATTGTTATGTTTATTAAAATATTTTAATGATACGCTTCTTCTGGTTAATCATCTGTAAAAAATTAATTACAAACCCCATCCGGCGTACAAAATCCTGGCGCAGTTTCAATCATTGGCTTATCTTCTAACGCAACTTTTTCTAACACCTCAGTAAATACTTCACTGGGCTGAGCTCCTGAAACACCATATTTATTATTGAATACAAAAAACGGTACACCATTTATCCCTAATTGTTCTGCCTCATATTGATCCTGCTTAACCTCATTCACATAAGTATCACTCTTCAGCATGCCTCTTATTTCTTCTGCATTTAAACCTGCATTTTCACCAACCTGAATCAAAATTTCTGTGTCGCCAATGTTTTTACCATTTGTATAATAGGCAGCAAACAGCAATTCTTTTACTTCATTTTGTATTCCATGTTTTTCTGCCAAATGCAACAGGCGGTGAGCATCCATCGTGTTGTTGATAATCGCTATATCAAAATTGTACTCTAATCCAACTTCTTTTGCAATGCCACTCATGTAGGCATTCATTTCCTTACCCTTCTCAAGCGTTACTCCTTTTCTGTCAGCAAGATATTGATGTACTGATTGTCCGGGAATTGGTATCATTTCAGGATCTAATTGAAAACTGCGCCACACTACTTCTACATTTTCTTTTTGATCAAATTCATTTAAGGCGTTTTCAAACTTGCGTTTACCGATGTAACAAAAAGGGCAATTTATATCTGACCATATTTCAACCTTCATAAATTTTTTATTGATTTAATTATGCTAAAACATTTTTATCATTAGAAAATAGCGGACTTTTTACTTTAGTTATTTTTCCGGTTAGGGCAGCATCAACGCTTGCTTTACCACCACCGGCAATTAGCGAAACAATAGCAAGACCGAATACCAGAATAAAATATTCAATGCCTTCCCCTTTACCAGGTTGAACATACCAGTTCATAAAAAATCCGTTATTTAGATGTGTGGTAAAAAGTATGCCTAAGAAATTTGCTAATATTCCGAAAGCCGCTATACGAGTGGCAAAGCCAAAAGCTAAAGCTAATGCTCCTATACTTTCAATTATGATAACAAGGAAAGCGAAAATCCATGGAAGATGCGCCTGTGTTGTTAAAAAACCCATTGTACCTGTGTAACCATATCCTCCAAACCAGCCTAATAATTTTTGAGCGCCGTGAGGAAAAATAGTAATGCCTAATGCAAGTCTTGCAAATAAGGCTGTCCAGTTGTTTGAATTTGTTGCTAATAATTTTTTCATTTTAATAATTTTTTTTATTCAAAAATTTTGATTGATTAATAATTTTTAATTGATGATGAATAAATTTTCTTTTTGTCTTCTAACCTTAGGAAAATTTACAAGCCAGTCATTTTCTGTATCTCTATATCCTAATGGAAGAAGTGTAATGCTTCTTAAACCTTTTTCTTTTAATCCTAACAATTCGTCTAACGCGGCATTATTAAAACCCTCCATTGGTGTTGCATCTACTCTTTCTTCTGCGGCGGCTGCAATAGCGGTTGCAAAAGCGATATAGCTTTGTCTTGCAGCCCACTCATAATTTTCCTGCTGCGGACGTTTTGAAATACTCAACAACATATTTTTAAATTCCTCCAGTGATTCAACAGGAATGTTTCTTGTAGAAGCTGTAAGTTTTACATAGTCGTCCACATGCTCCGGAGTTATTTTATCCCATGCTGCAAACACTAAAAGATGTGAGCTGTCAATTATTTGTTGTTGATTATTGGCAACAGGTAAAATTTGTTTTTTTACTTCCGGATCTGTTATCACTAATACAGTATATGGTTGTAAACCCATTGAAGAGGGAGCAAGACGGATTGCTTCAAGAATTCTTTCTACTTTCTCTTCGGTTACTTGTTTGCCATTCATTTTTTTAGAGGCATAACGCCATTCCAATGCATTTAATAATTCCATATTTTATTTTTTAATTGTGTAAAATTTTCCAGCCTGCTACCCAGTTATAATTATTTTTTATGCTTAACTGAATAAGCAATGACTGCATGTTTTCCAATGTTCTGCTTATTGCTAATTCACCTGCTTTGATCGGGTTAAAACCTGCAGATCTTACAACATCCGATACAGTTTCCAACGCCTCTTCATCATTACCTGCAATAAAAGCATCTATTGTTTTACCATCAATTACAGGTTGAGAAAAGTCACCGGCGAAAGTTGTGTTGAAAGCTTTAATTACTTTTGAATGAGGTAACAGCTTTTGCAATTCTTCAGCAGAACTTGTATTGCCATCTGTTACTAGTCCTGTATAATTTTCGTTCAGCGGATTAGAAATGCTGATAACAATTTTACCTGTGGCTACCTGTTTTATTTTTTCTGCTAATTCTTTTTCAGCAGCAAACGGTACGGCTGCAATAATTATATCAGCTTCCCAGCTTGCATCTGCAGCACATCCAATAACTTCAGCATCTGCTGATTTGTTAGCTGTCTTAATTTCTTTATAAATAGATATTAGCTTCTTTTCTTCTTTGCCAAATAATAATAATCTATAAGGTGCTTTAGAAAGGCTTTTTGCAATCGCAGAACCCATATTACCCGAAGCTCCTATAATTGCGATTGTTTTATTTGTAGCCATAATTTGTGTTTTTTTATAATGCAAATCTACATCGGCATCATGCCCTGCTCCATTGAGATGTGATAATAAATTACATTGATGTGTGATAATTTTTTCTCTTGATCTATATCAAGAATAAATTATTTACGCAGAGAGATTTGTTTGCGTAAGCGGCTTAAAGTTTCAGGCGTAATACCAAGAAATGATGCCAGCATGTGTTGAGGAACCCTTTGCGGAATGGTAGGACAGGCGTTTACAAGCTGGTTATATTTTTCTTCCGCCGTATTGCTTAACGAACTTACCAATCTGCCTTGTGTGGCAATTAAATGGTTTTGTAGCAGCAGGCGAAAAAAGCGTTCCATCTTAGGAATTTTTTCAAGCATTAGATCTTCCGCCTGCTTTGTCAGCAGCAGTAATTCACAATCTTCAAGGGCATCAATATTATATTTAGATGGCTCGCCTGTAAGAAAGCTGAACTGGTCTCCGATCCACCATCCTTCAAATGCAAATTCAGCAATATGCTCAACACCTTTTTCATCAACTGTATAAGAACGAAGTATACCCTTTTCAACAAAAGCCAAATATTTTGATACATCGCCTTCCTGCAACAGGTATTGTTTTTTGCGAAGCTTTTTTGGAATGAAAAAAGTTTGAAGTAATTGTTGTTCGTCAGCAGTTAAAACAATTTTTTTAGAAATATTTTCAAAAAGTACCTCGAACATATTAGTATAGTCAGTGTAAAAATACCGCAATAGTATTGGATATAAAAACACAGCTGGACCAACCTTCTTATATTAACAGGGACTTTTTTGAAATTATTTTCAAAGTATATTATTCATATACTTATAACCGGTTCCTGTATTAAGTACTAATATTTTTTCGGACGGATGTATTTTCTTTTGACCAACAAGTTTTAAAACGCCACACCATGCGGCCGCTCCTTCCGGTGAAATAATCATTCCTTCAGTTGAAGCAATTTCTTTAACAGATGCAATAATTTTTTCTTCACTTATGCTGCAAGCTTCACCACCGGAATCTTTCAAAACCTGTAACATCGCATTCATAGCAAAAGGATATGGTACTGCGAGCCCATTTGCAATAGAGGGTTTGGGCACAAAATTTTCTTTCCAGTTTTTTTTATCTTTCATCGCATGCTCAATAGAGGCGCAGTTGGCAGATTGTACAGCCATCATACGTGGCAAAGCGCCGGATATCCAGCCCATCTCCTGCATTTCTTTAAAAGCTTTCCAGATACCTATCAATCCTGTTCCGCCACCGGCAGGATAAATAATTACATCGGGAAGTTCCCAGTTAAATTGTTCGGCAATTTCATACCCCATAGTTTTTTTTCCTTCAAGTCGATAGGGCTCTTTCATTGTTGAAATATCAAAATAGTCTTTGTGCATTTTTAATTCTTCCGCTTTTTTTCCGCAATCATTTATCAGGCCGTCAACCAATATTAGCTCTGCGCCATATAATAAACATTCCTGTTTAAATATTTCAGGCGTTTTACGTGGCATCACTACTGTACATTCCATTGATGCTTTTGCGCAATAGGCTGCCAGCGCCCCGCCGGCATTGCCTGCTGTAGGAATAATGCATCGTTTAATATTAAACTCTTTTGCTTTGGAAACCGCCATGCTGATCCCCCTCGCTTTAAAAGAGCCAGTCGGGTTAAAAGATTCATCCTTTATTGTAACATCTGCAAGATTATGTTTTGCTGCTGATTTTATCAGCGGTAAAACAGGTGTCATGCCTTCTCCCAATGAAACTATATTTTTTTTATTTAGCACAGGCAATAAGAAAGAATATCGCCACATAGTAAGATCGCCTTTATTAATTATGTCTTTGGATATACTTTCATCAAGATCATAATTTACGATCAATAGCTGGTTGCAACATGTAGCATAGGTATTAATTATAGTAACATCATATTCTTTGCCACACTGGAAACAATTAAGAGAAGCAATCGCTGTTGAGCATTTGGTTATGGTTAACATGGAGTAAAAATACAATACTGTCTCATAACCGACAGCATACTTTTTAATTATAGACTATAACCTAATGTTATACATGTTGGTTACAAAATTTTACGAATGATTTATTTAATTCATTATTATTTGATCCCTGTCGCTGTATAAAAAAGAAGTTTCTCTCAATTTTAATTCCCTCTATTTTGATGGGAACAAGCTCGCCGTCTTTCAGTTCTCTTTTTATTGAACCCCTGGGCAGAAAGCCAATACAGTTGTCTTCTCTTAAAAAATTTTTTAATGCTTCGGTTCCTGCCAGGCGAATGCCTACTTTTAATTCTGACATTTTAATGCCATACTTTTCAAAGCAATCTTTTACTGCAGCAAGCGTACCGGAGCCCTGTTCTCTTAATGCAATAGGTTTTTGAATAAATTCTTTGATACTTAAATTTCTTCTTTTTGCTATTTCACTTTTTGCACTGCAAACTGCAACAACTTCATCCTTAATAAAAGGCTGATAAATTATTGTTGACATTTTTTTCTTGCCTTCAACAATGCCTATATCAATATCCTCATCAAGCAATGCTTTTACAATGGTGTCGGTATTCCTGTTGAGAAGGCTGATTTTTATATCCGGATATTTTTGATGAAACCCGGATAATATTTTAGGAATAATATACAGGGCTACTGTTGTGCTTGCGCCAAGTTTTAATTCACCTTTTGCATTAAATTTATTGGTAAGCGTACTTAGATCAAACTGCAATTTGCTCTGAATTTTTTTCGCCTCTTTTAAATGGCTATACAATAAACTGCCTGCAGTCGTTAATTTAATATTATGCCCTTTTCGCTCAAATAATGTTTGCTTATAATGATCTTCAAGTGCTTTAATATGCTTGGTGATAGCGGGCTGACTGATAAATAATACCCTGCCGGCTTTTGAAAAGCTCATACCGGCGGCAACCTCCATAAATATTTCATGTCTTGTAGATAGCATATTGTAAGATACTAGTGCGGTTTAAAATTTTAGCTGCAATTTCCTTTCTTACCCAGCTTGGTGATTCCGGCGCTCTCAATAATCTTTTGCCTACAAAAAACACCTGGCTGCCTACATCGCCCTCTCTTAACTGTAGGGTATTTTTTAAATTGCAAAAGCATTATTTTGATAATTAAAATTACATTTTAAAATTTTATATACTATTTAAAGAGGTATATATTAAGTTTAAATATCTATAAAAAATTAGGAATACTGATTGCTGTATTGCCATCTGAAAAACTTTTAAATTTCTTGCAATTATTCTTAATTATAATAGCATGGCTAAAACTTCTATAATAGAAAAAAATGTGAAGCAAATGTTGCAAAAAGTACCCACAGGTATTAATGGGTTAGATGAAATTACAGAAGGTGGGCTGCCCAAGAGCCGGCCCACGTTAATTTGTGGCGAGGCCGGAAGTGGCAAAACCTTATTTTCAATTGAATTTATTGTAAGAGGAGCCACCCAATTTAATGAGCCTGGAGTTTTTATAGCCTTTGAGGAAAAGAGTGATGAGCTTGCTATGAATGTTGCATCATTGGGTTATGATCTTAATAAATTAATGGCCACCAAAAAAATCAGGATCGATCATGTACACATCGACAGAAGTGAGATTGAAGAAACCGGTGAATATGATCTGGAAGGATTATTCATCAGGCTTGGCCATGCAATTGACAGTATTGGCGCTAAAAGAGTAGTACTGGATACTATTGAAAACCTTTTTTCAGGATTATCAAACGACAATATTTTAAGAGCAGAGATACGAAGGCTTTTTACATGGCTTAAGGATAAAGGCGTAACCGCTATAATTACAGGCGAGCGGGGGGAGGGTAAATTAACAAGACAGGGACTTGAAGAATATGTTTCTGACTGCGTTATTTTATTAGATCATCGCATACAAAATCAAATATCAACCAGGAGATTACGGGTTATAAAATACCGTGGTTCTATTCATGGAACTAATGAATATCCTTTTTTAATTGATGAAGATGGTATTTCTGTTTTGCCTGTTACCTCATTAAAGCTGGCAAATAAAGTTACTTCGCAAAGAGTTTCATCAGGTATTGTCACGCTTGATGAAATGCTTGGTAAAAAAGGATTTTTTAAAGGAAGCAGTATTTTAGTTTCCGGTACTGCAGGTACCGGCAAAACCAGCATCGCAGCGTCTTTTATTAATGCCGCCTGCTTACATAATGAGCGTTGTCTCTTCTTCGCATTTGAAGAATCGCCGGAGCAAATAATTCGTAATATGAGATCTATTGGTATGAACCTACAACAACATGTAGATAAAGGGTTGTTGAAATTTCATGCTTCACGTCCAACTATGTACGGACTTGAGATGCATCTTGTAGTTATATATAAACTTATAAAACAATTCAAGCCAAAAACAATTGTGTTGGATCCTATAACAAACCTTGTAACGGTAGGTGATGTAAGCGAGGTAAAATTAATTTTAATAAGGCTGATTGATTTTTTACAAAAAGAACAAGTCACAGTAATGTTTACTGCGCTCACCTCCAGTTATGAAAATTACCAGCAAGCCGATGAAGGCGTTTCTTCTTTAGTAGATGTGTGGCTGAAAGTGCGGGATATTGAATTTAACGGAGAGAGAAACCGGGGAATTTATATAATGAAATCACGTGGTATGAAGAACTCAAATAAGGTGAGAGAATTTTTTATAACAAATAAGGGAATTAAAATGGTAGATATAGTGGTAGGTCCGGATGGAGTGCTTACAGGATCAGCAAGAGAGGCTTTTAATCAAAATAATAAGCCGGTAAAAACTAAAACTAAATAAACCCACATGGAACAAACATGGGAATTAAAACTGTAT
>JAYVEA010000274.1:0-10389 GCA_043749085.1 Chitinophagales bacterium | reverse complement strand
TGAGTAATGGAATGGGCAATAGATCTATTCCGAAGATTGGTCATATTTATGGTAAAATAATAGATGATGCAGGTAAGCCAATAAGCGATGCATCGGTTGTATTGTTGCAAAGCCGTTTTGATACCGTTACAAAAAAGAAAAAAGATTTTTTATTAAAAGGTTTAATAACCAAAGCTAATGGAGAGTTTAGTTTGGAAGAACTGCCTGCTTTTGGACCGTTACAATTAAAAATATCTGCCACAGGACATACGCCATATGATAAAGCGATCTCTTTTACGCCAGGCAATTTTGATAAAGATCTTGGTAATATTAAACTTGCTGCAGATGTACAACAATTAGCTGGAGTAACAGTAACTGGTGTCAGCAATAAATTAAGAATGGATATTGATAAAAAAGTTTTTAATGTAGATAAGAATATTGTAACTGCCGGCGGTACTGCATTAGATGTAATGAAAAATATTCCATCTATACAGGTAGATATTGATGGTAATGTAAAACTCCGTAATACAGCTCCGCAATTATTTATTGAGGGAAGGCCAACAACATTATCTCTTGATCAAATTCCTGCAGATGCAATTGAAAGCGTAGAGGTAATTACCAATCCTTCGGCAAAGTATGATGCTTCCGGAGGTACTGCAGGTATATTAAATATTATATTAAAGAAGAACAGAAAAACAGGATACAACGGGAATCTTAGAGCAGGAGTAGATAAAAGAGGAGGTGTAAATGGAGGTGGTGATTTTAATGTTAGGCAAGGAAAAATAAATGCAACAGCAAGCACTATGGTTAATAAAATGAAAGGTGTTACCATCGGAACTACTGACCAGGTAAACTTCTTTGAAACCCCGGAACGGCAGCTTCACCAGGATGTAATTAATAAAAACAAGGGTGCCTTCATTTTTGGAAAATTAGGGTTTGATTATTTTATAAGTAACAGAACCACTTTATCTTTAAATGCAATAAAAGTGCATGGAGAATTTAAGCCTACTGATGTTATCAGTTCTCAAATAAACAGTAATAATCTAACCACATTTGCAAACAGGAATTCAAACAGCAGGAGAACTTTTAATGCTAATGGATTGCAGTTCGGTTTAAAACATTTATTTCCTAAGGAAGGGCAGGAGATAACTGCAGATGCTAATTATTTTTCAGGAAAAAATAGTGGCAGCTCACTTTATTTAACTGATTCTCTTGATGGTTCTCATTCAGTATATTCTACCGAACAGCAAAATATTTTAAGCAGTGGTACAAATAAATTCTTAACAGTTCAAACTGATTTTACCACACCATTAAAAGGTAAGTCAAAGTTGGAAGCAGGGTTAAGAGCTTCTATAAGAAGTTTAACAAGTAATAATGAAACATCTGTCAACAGAAATAATGTTGGGTTTATAAAAGTTCCTTCTGCTGCCAGCCATTACAGCAATACTGATAATGTGTATGCCGGATATACAACCTTTACCAGCAGCATTAACAATTTTGGTTACCAGTTAGGCTTGCGTGCAGAAAGTTCTGATTATTCAGGTGAATTGGTTAATACCGGCGAAACCTTTAAACATAACTATCCTGTTAGTTTATTTCCATCCGTTTTTTTAAGTCAGAAATTTAAAAAAGAGCAGCAGCTGCAATTAAATTATTCACGCAGGATCAACCGTCCTAATTTCTTTCAGTTCATTCCTTATACCGATAGAACTGATCCTTTGAATATCACCCGTGGTAATCCAGACCTGGTGCCGGAATTTACCAATTCACTGGAAGCATCCTATAGTAAAACATTTAATAAGAATAATAATATTCTTGCCTCTCTTTATTATAAGGCCACCGATAATTTAATAACACGTTTTCAGCAAAAAGAAAATGATCCTGTTTTAGGAAAAGAAGTTTTAGTAAACACTTATATCAATGCTAATTCAAGCTATTCATATGGTACAGAGTTTACCTCAGTAAATTATATAAACAAATGGTGGGATCTGACAACGAATGTCAATGTATATAATTCAAAGATCAATACCGGAAAGAATAGCACAACAGAAAATGCTTTGTGGAGTTGGTTTGGCAAGATCAATAATAATTTTAAGTTACCTAAAAATTATACTGTTCAGCTCTCTGCAAATTATCAGTCTAAAACTAATTTACCAATTAATAAAGGTGGTGGTGGAGGACCCGGTGGTGGGGGACCAGGTTTTGGGCAAACTTTAAGTGCATCACAAGGATATATTAAACCTTTTTATGCTGTTGATGCAGCTATAAAGAAAACTTTTTTAAAAAATAATGCGGCCGCAGTTACTTTAAGCTTCAGCGATATTTTTAGAACACGAAAACAGGATCAGCATTCAGAGAGTGCTTATTTTATCCAGGATTACAGCCGCCTGCGTGACCCTCAAATGATAAGATTGAATTTCAGTTATCGTTTTGGTAAGTTGGATATGTCTTTGTTCAAACGCAAAAATATGAATACTAACAATGCATCAGGTGCTACTGAAGGTATGCCTCAATAACTAAACATACAAATTAATATTTTTAAATTTTTTCAAATGAAATATTTCTCTTTTTTATCCCTGTTATTTTTATTGCCTTTTGTGGTAAGTGCCCAGACAAAAGAATTACCTAAACTCGGTAAAAATTCTATTAAAGATGTTATCGCTGCAATGACGCTTGAAGAAAAGGCTAATTTGGTTGTGGGTGCGGGAATGCGCTTTGGGATACCAGCAGCACTAAGAGACAGCAGTAGAAGAAGAGATAGTGTCAACAGGCAACCTGTTCAACAAGGACCTGTAATTGGCCAAACAGAACAAAAAGTGCCCGGTGCTGCAGGAACTACTCATGGAGTTCCACGCTTAGGAATTCCTTCTATAGTTGTTGCTGATGGACCTGCAGGATTACGGATTTCTCCTTTTAGAAATAAGGATAGTTCAAGATCATATTATGCCACTGCGTTCCCTGTAGCCACTTTGCTGGCATCATCATGGGATACTGCGCTGGTAAAAAAGGTTGGTGTTGCATTTGGCAGTGAAGTGCGTGACTATGGAGTTGATATTTTACTGGCGCCTGCTCTAAACATTCATCGCAATCCTCTTGGTGGTAGAAATTTTGAATACTATTCAGAAGACCCTTTGGTTGCAGGCAGTATAACGGCAGGGATAGTAAATGGGATACAATCTAACGGGGTGGGAACTTCAATAAAGCATTTTGCTGCTAATAACCAGGAAACAAACAGGAACACCATTAATACTATTGTTAGTGAAAGAGCTTTGAGAGAAATATATTTAAAAGGATTTCAAATTGCAGTTAAAAAATCTCAGCCCTGGACAGTAATGTCTTCTTACAATAAAATAAACGGTACTTATACATCAGAAGAGTATGATTTGCTTACAACCATTTTGCGTAAAGAATGGGGCTATAAAGGCTTTGTAATGACGGATTGGTTTGGTGGTAAAGATCCTGTTGCTCAAATGAAAGCAGGTAATGATCTGCTTATGCCGGGCACGCCACAACTAACAAAAAGAATAATAGATGCAGTAAATCATGATAGTCTGGATGTAAAAATTCTTGATCAAAATGTAGAGCGCATTTTAAATATTATTCTTCTTTCTCCTTCGTTTAAGGGTTATAAATATTCTAATAAACCTGATCTGAAAAATGATGCGCAAGTATCTAGAATGGCAGCAGCAGAGGGTATGGTGTTATTAAAAAATAATAATAATGTTCTTCCTGCAAAAACCAAAACTAAAGTTGCAGTATTTGGAAATACTTCATACGATATTATTGCCGGAGGTACGGGCAGTGGTGATG
Organism: Chitinophagales bacterium; assembly: GCA_043749085.1. Classification (GTDB taxonomy): domain Bacteria; phylum Bacteroidota; class Bacteroidia; order Chitinophagales; family Chitinophagaceae; genus Ginsengibacter. The sequence goes on along the minus strand of JAYVEA010000274.1, from coordinate 6,600 downwards.
TAAATAAAGCGTATACGATTTCATTGGTGAAGGGATTAATGAATGCCGGATATGTTTCAGATGAGGCCTTGGAAAACAGGTACTCATCATACATAACTGAAGCCAAGGCAAAACGTCCGAGGCCAAGAAGTTTTTTTGATGTTCAGAAACCAATTGAAGAACTAGAATTATCCTTTGAAATTATTTCTGAAAAAGCAGGCGCTGATGATGTTGCTGTAATTACTTTTGGAAGAAATGCCGGTGAAGGTTCTGATAGAAAATTAGAGAATGATTATTATTTATCAGACAAAGAAAAAACTTTGATAAAAAATGTAGCTGATGCATTTCATTCAAAAGGCAAAAAGATAATTGTTATTTTAAATATTGGTGGTGTTATTGAAGTTAATAGCTGGAGAGATAATGCGGATGCGATATTACTTGCATGGCAACCCGGGCTTGAAGCAGGCAATGCAATTGCAGATGTCATCAGTGGCAAAATAAATCCTTCCGGAAAACTTGCTACTACGTTTCCTGTTGATTATAAAGATGTTCCTTCATCAAATAATTTCCCGGGAAAAGAATTTCCTGAAAGAGCTGATACAAGTAATCCCCGCAACAGGCAAATTCCTGCAGAAGTTACTTACGAAGAAGGTATTTATGTTGGTTATAGATATTATAATACTTTCAACGTAATGCCTGCTTATGAATTTGGTTATGGTTTATCCTACACAAATTTCAATTATGGTAAGTTGAAATTAAATACTCCGGTTTTTAATGGAAAGATTTCCGCCACAATAACTATTACAAATACAGGTTTTGTTGCAGGTAAAGAAGTTGTGCAATTATATATCAGTGCACCTCATAAAAAAATGGATAAGCCGTCAGAAGAATTAAAAGCTTTTGCAAAAACAGGATTATTAAAGCCCGGCCAATCACAAACAATTACTTTTAATTTAACTGCAGCTGATCTTGCATCGTTTGATACACCTACATCTTCGTGGATAGGAGAAGCAGGTAAATACATAATTAAGATTGGTGCTTCATCAAAGAATATAAAACAAACTTCAACCTTTACATTGGCGAAAGAAATTGTTGTGGAAAAAGATCATAAAGTATTAGCTCCTCAGATTGGTATTACAGAATTAAGAAGATAAGTACAGCCTTTCATCGCAGCATTTTTCCTTCTTGTCTCATTTTGAATATGGTAAAGCAACAGAGATTTATTTTTGATTTATGGTAATCGCGATTACTCTTTTATTTTAAACTTTAAAAAAACGATCATGAAAAAATTTATTTATCCATTTGTAGCAGTAGCAATTATCTTAGTATCAGCTTTCACAACAATAAAGTCTATGGATTGGAAAATTGCAGATAATTATTCTGTAAAATTTGATGGTGGAGATCCATCAGGAGAGTTTAAAGGATTAAAAGGAACAATCAATTTTGATCCTAAAGATCTTGCTTCATCAAAATTTATTACCTCTATTGATGTGGCTTCAATCAATACAGGTAATGGAATGAAAAATACACATGCAAAAAGCGACAAATGGTTTGATGCAGATAAATATCCAACCATCACGTTTACGTCAGGTGTAATTTCAAAAACTTCAACAGGCTACCAGGCAACAGGCACGCTGGATATGCACGGAGTTCAAAAGCCGGTTACCATTCCATTTACTTTTAATAATAATGTATTTGAGAGTGCTATAGAAGTAAATCGGCTTGACTATAATATTAATACAGCTGAGCCTGATCATGGTAGTGCGAAATTCAAAGTTTCTATTTCAGTACCTGTTAATAAATAAAGCATGTTTAAAAGAATATTTTTTCTGGGAATTTTTGCAGGCATATTAGCAGTAATTGCAGGAATAATTTATAACAGGATATATTTTTTTGCTACTGAAACAGATTTTTCAAAAATATTAAATACAACAAGTATCATTAGTTTTAATTTAGTTATCTGTCTAATCATTTGTTTGATATATTGGGTACTTGTTTACCGGTTAAAGCGTAAAGGAGAAATAATTTTTAATTTTCTTCTTGCTATTTTATCGTTCGCAATGGTAATTATTCCTATCTCCATTTCATTACCATTAGAAATTAAGAATCCTGAACTATTTCCCGGTCTTGCAGTTCCAATGGTCTTTTTTCCGGCATTGGCGTGGCACACACTTAAACCCTTATTTATAAAAGAGAAGTTTTTTATACAGAAGCAATAGTTTTGTAGATTATCTTGTTTTTATAATTTGTTTTTTGTGATTTGAATATCAACATTTGTTATTAAATTTTTTTATGCCAAACAGAAAAGAGTTTTTAAAACTATCAGCTACTGCCGCATTAGGAGGGCTTATTTTACCTAAAGGAGCACAGGCATTTTTTCATAAGAAACAACATGCTGTTGGTCTGCAGTTATATACGCTGCTTAATATAATAGATAACGATGTAAGAGGCACTTTAACTAAAGTAGCAGCCATTGGATATAAAGAAATAGAATCCGCTTTTAGTAAAAAGGGCGGATACTATGGAATGAAACCCAAAGAGTTTGCAAGTGTATTGAAGGACCTGGGATTATCGTGGAAATCTCATCATGTAATAGGAGCACCTTTTAAATTGCCTCCCGGTGCAAAGCTCCCTGCAGGTGCTGATGGAAAACCAATTTCTTTTCCACCAATGAAAAATTTAAGAGATAACTATCAACAAATTATTGATGATGCCGGCGAAGGCGGTTTCCCATATTTGGTTTGTGCCAACACACCCATAGGAACGATTGAAGAAGTTAAACAATCAATTAATACATTAAATAAAGCTTCAGAAGCTGCGAAGAAAGCAGGGCTCATTATGGCCTATCATAATCATGATAAAGAATTTGAAACCCTTGATGGAAAAGTGATATACGACAGATTATTAGAGGAAACCAATCCTGATACTCTTAAGATGGAGCTTGATCTTTGCTGGGTTACTAAAGCAGGTGTTGATCCGGTATCATTGTTTAAAAAACATCCGGGCCGTTTTCATTTATGGCATGTAAAAGATCTGGATAAAGAAAAGAAAGGACCAGCACCTGTTGGTACCGGCATCATAGATTTTAAACGAATATTTGCCAATGCTAAAGTTAGTGGTATGAAACATTTTTTTGTTGAACATGATAATCCTGCCGACGCATTTGCCAGCATCACTACCAGCTATAATAATTTGAATAAGATATTGAAATAATCACTTTAGTTATACGCTGCTTGCGATTGCTGAAGCAGTATTAGCAATTACACAAAAAGTATAATTTACTTCTGGAGTATATAAATTATTCGACGATCTTCTCTAAAATTTTTCCTGATTGTTTATTTTTTAAGATCACCTTTTTTGTTCCATAATGTGTCATCTCTTCTTTAATTAAATAATGCTCATCATCATAAGAGGTGAGATGATTATCTTTCGTAAAGCCTTCTTTGCCCCGCCATATTTCCAGTTGCACCGGCTCCCATAACTTAGTTTTTGCAGAACGGTAAGCAGCATCTAAAACTGCATTAACCACATAACCATCATAAAAAGTTTCTTTAGGTTGTTTGCCTTCTTCCATTGCCTTAAACATATCCATGAACATGTGATTGTATCCTAATTCATTTAGTTCATCACCAACAGGAAACAGCCAGCCGGTATTGCTTTCAGCTTTTTCTGCAATGTAATCCCCACCTTTGCCGGTGGTAAAAATTTCAAATCCTGTTCTTAAAAAATTATTTATCCAGATAGTGCCTTCTGTACCCATTACCTCATCGCGTAGATCAAGTCCTCCTCTAAAAGTCCAGCTAACTTCAAATTGCCCGATAGCGCCATTTTCATATTTTACCAAAGCAATTGCATGGTCTTCGGCATCAATTGGTTTTACCTGAGTATCTGCCCAACACATTACTTCAATGGGCTTTATATCTTTTCCAATATAACTGCGGGAAATTTCTACACAATGGCATCCAAGATCAAGAATGCAGCCACCCCCGGCTTTTTCAATATCCCAGAACCAATCACTGTGAGGGCCAGGATGTGTCTCTCTTGATTTTGCCCAGAGTATTCTGCCTAACCCACCACTTTTTACTGTTTCAATTGCTTTTAAAAATTTAGGAGTATAAACAAGATCTTCCAAGTAGCCATTGAATATTCCGGCATTCTCAACAGCCTCCAGCATTCGTTTTGCTTCTGCTGCATTGCGGCCAAGTGGTTTGGTAGTCATCACCGCTTTTTTGTGTTTGCAGCAAAGCATTACTGCTTCTTCATGCAAATTATTGGGCAGAGAAATACAAACAACATCTACATCAGCATGAGCAATTGCTTCCTCCATATTTGTTGTACGATGAGATACTTTATAGTCATCAGCGAACTTCTTTACTGACTCTTCCTTTCTTGAATAAACACTGATGATCTTATCTTTATTTCTATAGCCCTGCAAAGAATCTGCATAAAAACGGGCAATAAATCCTGAACCAAGCATGGCAATTTTTTTCATAACGAATGTTTTGTAAAGCAATTTTTCAGCGATAAATATCACAAATATTTCTGTAAAATAATTACAGATTTCCTTTCTTTAATTCACTCATTGCATAATCAGCTGCACGTGCTGTAAGTGCCATATAAGTCAGGGATGGATTTTGTGTAGAGGTAGATGTCATGCAGGCGCCATCTGTTACAAAAACATTTTTGCAGGCATGCATTTGATTCCACTTATTTAAGATTGAAGTTTTTGGATCATTCCCCATTCTTGCTCCACCCATTTCATGAATATCTAGTCCGGGTGCCTGTTTTGATGTGGTGGTTTTAATATTGGTGAAGCCGGCAGTAGTGTACATTTCAGCCAACTGATCAAAAAAATCCTGCCGCATTTTTATGTCGTTATCATCAAAATCAACAGAAGTAATTAACTGCGGTATATCCCAATCATCTTTTTTATCAGGGCTTAATCTTACATGATTGACTACTTTTGGAATTGTTTCTCCCATCATGTGCGAACCAACATGCCATGGGCCATATTCTTTAGGAGAGATTAAATTCTTTTTTAGATTTTCGCCAATGCCATTTGTATCTCTTTTTAATCCCCGGCTTGCACCAAAACCTGCAGCATAGCCACGCAAAAAATTTGTTTCCTGTTTAAGCAAATTTCTAAAACGGGGAATGTAAGCGCTGGTTGGCCTGCGACCATCTGTAGTAAATTCTTTATATCCATCATACTCTGCAGATATGCGACCTGTATAATTATGAAAGGCTACATATTTCCCCAATACTCCGCTGTCATTTCCTAATCCGTTAGGAAACCTGCGTGAAGTAGAATTTAATAAAATGAGATTGGAGTTGAATGCAGCAGCATTTAGAAAAATTACAGGAGCAAAATATTCAATAGCTTGTTTTGTTTTTGAATCTATTACTCTTACACCTGTAGCTTTTTGTTTTTGCTCATCATAAATAATAGAGTGAACAACAGAGAACGGGCGCAACGTCATTTTTCCTGTTCTTTCTGCCCAAGGAATAGTAGAAGAATTTGCACTAAAGTAACCACCAAACGGGCAACCACGCTGACATAGGTCTCTGTCCTGACATTGACCTCTTCCCTGTTCTAAATGTATGGGATTAGGTTTTGTAAGATGAGCGCATCTTGCATAAATTATATGCCTGTCATTATATTTTTTTGAGACTATATCTTTAAAATAATTTTCAACGCAGGTTAATTCCAATGGTGGTAAAAATTCTCCATCAGGTAAACTTGCAAGTCCATCTTTATTACCACTTATACCAACAAATTTTTCTACATAACTATACCATGGTGCAATATCCTTATAACGGATAGGCCAGTCAACTGCGAAGCCATCACGTGCCGGTCCTTCAAAATCAAAGTCGCTCCAGCGTTGAGTTTGGCGAGCCCACAGTAAAGATTTCCCTCCTGTTTGATAACCACGAATCCAGTCGAACGGTTTTTCCTGTACGTATGGATGCTCATTATCTTTTACAAAAAAATGCATGGCATCTTCTTTAAATGCATAGCATCTGCTTGCTATGGGATTTTCTTTTTTTATTGCTTCTGTAACTTCGCCACGGTGTTCAAATTCCCATGGGTACATATTTGTGGTGGGGTAATCTTTAAGATGTTTAACTTCTCTTCCTCTTTCCAATACCAATGTTCGCAATCCTTTTTCTGTAAACTCTTTTGCAGCCCATCCGCCGCTCATGCCGGAGCCGATAACTATTGCATCAAAAGAGTTTATTGTATCGCCCATTTTAAACTTTATTTTTTTGGATTGGAAATGAACCATGAAATCTTCCGGGAACTAATTCATACACCACTAAATTAGTTCCTACATATTTTGATGTCATGTATCCCTGGATAGTAAAGTGTTTCATCAATCCATAAAATGATTGAACATCTTTTGAGTAATTTTTATTTGTTTCTATACCATTAAGAATAGCTTCCCGTTGAGGAAATGAACAATCAATAAATTTATTATTGAATTTCTTTTTAGAGATATCATTTATTTCATTTAAACCTTTTACAAAAGCCTGTTGTTTTTCTTTATCAGTGCAATCATCAACCATCTTTAAAGTATAGATGTGCGTTGATAATTCTTTTGCCCCGGGTGTATCTGTTTT
>JAYVEA010000273.1:0-10395 GCA_043749085.1 Chitinophagales bacterium | reverse complement strand
GCCTAAAGGGAAAACTCTTAGGTTTAGAAGGATCCATCAGATCCCTGTAAGATTCAGGGAGCAATCGTATATAAACTTTATAGTTAGTTACATCAGTTCCTGTAGCTGTGGTTTGTAATGTTGCAGCACCATTATTACTACTGGCAATTTGTGTAACAAGACCTTTAAATTTTCTGTTATTGTATGCATCAACTTCCACTGTTGCGCTGTCGCCCAAATGAATTTTTGGAATATCATTCTCACCTACATCAACTCTTACTTCTATTTTTCTCAGGTCAGCAATACGCATCATTTCAGTACCCGACATCAACGAGCTTCCAACTACTCTCTCACCTTTTTTTACACTTAATAAACTTACAACCCCATCCATCGGCGAAACCAAAGTAGCACGACTAATATCTTTATTTGCTTTTGACAGTGCAGCTCTTGCACCTTGCACACCGGCCTGGGTTCCGCGTATGTTTTGTTTGGCAGCATTAAAGTTTGCCTGCGCAGCTTTATAGGCAGCATCAGCAGTATTAAATTCACTTTGAGAAATTACTTTTTCATCAAATAATTGCTTCTGCATTTCATAGGTTTTTTTTGCCTGTTCCATCTGCGCTTTCGTAGCTTCTATAGATGCAGAAACATTTGCAACCTGTGCCTGCTGCTGACTCACAACAGCTGATGCCTGGTCTCGTTGCGTTGCATAAATGTCTGCATAAATGCGTGCAAGCACCTGTCCTTTTTTTACGCTGTCACCCTCTGCCACATTCAGTTCTACAATCTCTCCTGAAATATCCGGGCTCAGTTTTACTTCTACTTCAGGGTACACTTTTCCGCTGGCATTTACTGTTTCAACTATGGTGCGTTTGATAACTTTTTCTGTGCTCACTTTCACTGCCTCATCTTTGCCGATCACCCCGGTTATTTTTAATATTACCAATAAGATGATCACTCCTATTAAAGAAAAGATTATCCATTTTAATTTCTTGTTCATAATTATTAATTCAAATTAAAAATTTATTGAGCAAACATTTGTTCTTTACTCATCATCGTTGTGTCACTCACTTGTACCGCATATTTTCATAGCGGCAAGGTTTTGCGGCTTAGCAAGTCTCCCCTTTAAGGGAGATTTAGAGGGGTGTTAGATTTTACAATTTCAATCCCTGTCCCTTATAAAACTCCAGCACTTTCATTTTAAAAACATAATCAAACTGGTTAAGCACAAGCTCCAGCTTTGCCCTGAATAAATTATTCTGGTCAGTTATTAACTCAAGTGTTGTGAGCATACCAATGTTATATCTTTTTGTTGCAAAGTCAAAACTTCTTTGCGCTGCCTCAACTGACTTTCTGGAAGAATTAAATTTTTCCATTGCAACCAGCGCTGCATTGTAAGCCTGGTAAATATCCTGCTTTGTTGTTTTGTTATCCAGATCTTTTTGCAATTCAAGTGTTGTAATATTCAGCTTAGATCTTTCATAATTTGCTCTTGCTGACCCGCCGTTGAATAAAGGAACAGAAATATTTATACCGACCGATTGACCAAAATTATTATTAAGCTGCGTACCAAATGATTCAGAAGTAATATAACCGCTTTTGCTTCCGTTTACAAACACGGGGCGCTGCACATCAGTAAACCCTCCGCTGCCATTGCTTATTACCAGCCCACTTGGTATATAGCCTGAAAGTACTTGTTGAAAACTGGGTACTCTGTAATAGCCATAATTTGTTCCCAGACTACCATAAGCAGAAATGGTAGGATATAAAGCACCCCATGCTGCTTTTACATTTGCAGCTGCAGCTTTTAATTTATAATCATTAAATTTTTGTTGTGGCAAATTTGCAATTGCAGACGCATAAACATTTTCCGGCTGAAGTTCTGCAACGCTTTCAACAGGAATATTTTCAGCACTCTGGTCTGCAATATCAAAAGGTTGTCCTGCATCAATATTCATGTAAGCTTTTAAAACATATTTTGCCTGCTCTACATTTCCTCTTGCTGCAATATAATTAGCGCTGTCCCTTGCTACCTGTGCTTCCAGCTCCAATGAATTTAATTCAGGAAGTGCGCCTGCTTTTACCTGTTTTTGTACAATACCTAACTGCGCAATTGATTGCTGTACCTGCACTGCGGCAATATTTTGCTGCTCACGGGCAAGCAATATTTGCAGGTATGCATTAGCCACCGTTAATGCAATATCATTTTTTAATTTTTCAGTTCCTGCTTTTGCAGCTTCCACTTGCCACTGATCAGCAAGAATAATATTTCGTTTTGCATACCAGTTAAAAATTTCAACACTGGTTTGAAAATTCAAACCAACGGAAAAGAAATTACGGTTCTCTAAAATTCCAGTTGAAGGATTTTGTGATTTACCAAAACGATAGCCATCGTTATTACTGAAGTTAGCAGAAGGATATTTTGAGAGCATGCTTTGTTTATAATTGATTGCGGCAAGCTTCTCCTGCACCTCGTTTTGTTTTACCGAAATATTATTATCCATTGCATATTGAACACATTGCAGCAAATTCCATTTTTGCTGGGCTGTGGTCAAATTGCTAAAACAAAAACTTATGATAATTAAAAAAAGAATTCTAAAAAACATGTTCAAAAATAATTCATCGGTTGCTATAAATCCAAAACAATAGGATGAATGGGATATAAAAATTAAATCTTTTCCAATGCCTGTTCCAGATCTTTTATAAGATATTCGGGTTCTTCCAAACCAACATACAAACGGATCATTCGATGTTCTGTATTGTTTTTATCAAATGCTTCTTTTTTTATTGATGAACATGATGGGATAATTAATGATTCATGTCCGCCCCAACTTACAGCCATCAGGATATGCTGCAGGCTTTCACAGAACATTTCTATTTGATCTATTGTATCGGCTTTAATAACAAAGCTTAATAATCCACAGGCACCTTTCATTTGTTGTTTTGCTAATTTATACTGAGGAAAACTTTCATCAAAAGGAAAAATAACGGCTTCAACTTTAGGATGCTGTTTTAAATAACTAAAAACTTTTTGTGTTGAATTTGTAATTCTTTCCAAACGCATTGGTAATGTTCGCAAGCCTCTTATCAGCAGCCAGGCGTTAAAGGGTTGAATGCCACTACCAATGTTCATATACTCGCTGTTAAAAATTCTTTCTATCATCTTTTTCCCACCACTGAGAACGCCACCTAATGTATCACTATGGCCGCTGATATATTTAGTGGCAGTTTGCATAGCCAGGTCAATTCCTGATTCAATTGGCTTTTGATAAATTGGCGAGCAGTAACTGTTATCGCAAATAGTAATTATGCCCTCAGCTTTGGCAAGATCGGCAACTGCTTTCAGGTCCTGCAGAGCAAAGTTCCAGCTGTTAGGACTTTCCAGATAAATTAAAGTTGTATTGGGTAGAATAGCTCTTTCAAAATTTTCAATATTGGTTCCATCAATATAAGTTGTTGTAATATTAAACCGCGGCAAAATATCATTGAACATTTTTTGTGCCCAGGTATAAGGTTTGTCTACAGAAACAATATTATCTGCTGATTTTACATTTGCAAGAACGCCGGCAAAAATTGCAGCAGCGCCGCTGTTAAATACAAGGCAATCTTCTGCTCCATCTAAAGCAGCTAATTTTTTACGAAGAATATCAACAGTAGGGTTTAGGCCACGACTATATAAATAAGTGGAGTATTCATCTTCAAATGCTTTGCGAAGCTCATCTACTGTATCAAAAGCAAAATTGCTTGCCTGGATAATTGGCGGAGCTATTGCATTAAAATAGTTTTCACGGTCTTCACCCAATTCATTTAGGATATAAGAAATATTATTTTTTTCAGATTCACTCATTCTGTATTTCTTTTTTGAAAATATTGAACTGCAAAATAAATTCCTATAAAACCTGCCAGCACAGCCAATCCTATTAAACAAAGATTAGTTTGTGTTACTAATAAACTTATCGCTACAAATGTGTATGCAGCAATAAAGATCAGTGGTAATAATGGATATAACTTCATTACATAAATTCCTGAGTCATTTAAATGTGCTGTTCTTTTTCGCAAAATAAAAATACTTCCGGCAGATAATATCATTCCAAAGCAATCCAAAAAAATACTAAAGCTAAGAATAGTATCAAATTCTTTTGCCCAAAATACTATCAATACGCAAAGTGCTGCAAAAACACTTAATGAAGTGGTGAGCACATCTGTTTTTGTATTTCTTTTCCTGAAAGAGGCTGGTAAAATTTTATCATCACTCATTGCTGCCATTACCCTTGGGTTGCTCATCAATAAAACATTTACATAAGCAAGAACGCTCAAAAAAAGAAGAATTGATAAAACTCTTTCAGCATTTATGCCGAATATTTTTGAAGCCATTATTGCAGCGATGTTCTTGCTGGTTTTTAATTCTTCAAAACCTATCACTTTTACATATGCATAATTTATGGTTAAGTACAGGGCAATGATCACAAATATTCCAAAGAAAATCCCTCTTGGTAAATTTTTTTTTGGATTGTTTACTTCAGCACCAAAATTTATAGTTTGCTGATACCCGCCATAGGTAAAGCTTACAGCTACCAGGCCTATTCCAAAAGCTTTAAGGTATTCAGTAAACATTGGTGAAGTAGAATGAGAAACTGCAACCAGCGGTACGTTTTGTGCAGCGAAAAATAATGGGGTAACCAGTAGTAAGATCATCGTGATCTTAACAACCGTTAAAACGTTTTGTGTACGGGCACTCATCTTTAATCCTAAAAGATTAACTCCATAAAAAATAATAATAGCTGCTATTGCAATTACGATCTGTATTGTTTGAATTTGTTGTGCATTAGCTGCATCTTTTAACCATACAATATTTTTTGAATCCGGAATTATTATACCGGTAATATATTCTGCTCCTACTAAACCAACTGCAGCTAAAGAAGCGGCATTTGAAACGAGTATCAAACAGTTAACGCCAAATGCAATGGAAGGATGATATGCATAGGAAAAAACTTTATAATAACCGCCTGTTACGGGAAGCCTGCTCCCTATTTCTGCATAAGTGAGAGCGCCGCATAAAGCAATTAATCCTCCTGCTATCCATGCACCAAAAAAAATAAAAGGAGTATCAACAGCCTTTGCAACATTTACAGGCGTTCTGAAAATTCCCATACCTATAACAAGGCTTACAACTATCATTGTAAGATCGAACAGGTTTAGTTTTTTTGCTGCCTTCATTCAGGGAAGATAAAAAATAATAGCAACTAAAATTTGTTTTGGAAATTCAAATGTATTGCGCATACTTTTGCTGCGTAATTGGTTTCCGAATGTTCGGGATTAAAAGGGAATCCGGTTAAATTCCGGAGCTATCCCCGTAGCTGTAAAGCCTGTGAGTTGTCAGTTGTCAGTCGTGAGATTTAACTCACAGCTCACAGCTCACCACTCACTACTCACTTGTTGAATCTTCTACCACTGTCATTAAGACGGGAAGGTGTTCAACAGAAGCTGAGCCAGAAGACCTGCCGGTTATAAACAATCATTTCAAAGCTTTCGGGTGAAAGGCAGAAGTGTAACGGCTTTACCGCTTTTATACTACTCATTATCCGCAAGCAGCCATTAAAAATTTCTAAAAATGAAAAAGAAAATTTTATTTGCTGCTGCATGTATTACAGGCAGCACACTATTAGCACAGGACAGTTCCAAAACTTTAGATCCTGTTATTATTACGGCAAACAAAATTGCTCAAAAGCAAAGTACAACCGGCAAAGTGGTAACGGTTATCACGAAAGAACAGATTGAAAAAAGCGGCGGCAAAACGGTTGCACAATTGCTGAATGAGCAGGCAGGTATTACGATTAGTGGCGCTCTTAATAATTTAGGAATTAATCAAACAGTTTTTTTACGTGGTGCATCATCAGGACGTACATTAATTTTAATGGATGGTATCCCGGTATATGATCCATCATTTATCAGTAGTGATTTTGATCTTAATTTATTATCGCTCAATAACGTTGAGCAAATTGAAATATGCCGGGGTGCACAATCAACTTTGTATGGCTCTGACGCAGTTGCAGGCGTTATAAATATTATCACTGTAAAAAAAGATATTACTAAGCCTTTCAATGTAAAAGCAACAGCCAGTGCAGGCAGCTACGGCACCTACCTGGGAAATGTACAATTGTTTGGCAAATTGGATAAGCTAACTTATTCTGCACGTTATGCAAAGCTTACTTCAAAAGGTTTTTCCACTGCGTATGACAGCACAGGTACTAAAAATTTTGATAACGACAAATACAATGGCGATGTTGTAAGTGGTTCTTTGCAATATCAATTAAGTAATGAGCTTTCTTTTAAAACTTTTCTGCAACACAGCAATTATAAAACTGATTTGGATGCAGGCACCTTTACTGATGAAAAAGATTATACAGCCAACAATAAAAGTTTAATTACAGGTGCAGGATTTCATTATCAAAAAAATAATATAAATATTACGGGTAATTATCAATACAGCGATAATAAAAGAAATTATTTAAATGACAGTATTGATGTGCCTGCATCCAGCTTTACAAAATTTTCTACCAATGATTTTTTTGGTAAAACACAATTCGCGGAATTATTCAGCAGCATTGGCTTAAATAAAAATTTTATTTTATTGCAGGGTGCTGATTACCGCTACAGTAGCATGAACAGCAAATATTATTCATTAAGTTCGTATGGGCCGTACGCATCGCTATTTAAAGATACATCGCACACCCAGGCATCTTTGTATGCATCTTTATTATATCATACGTTAAGCGGAAAATTTAATGTAGAATTAGGTGGAAGACTGAATGTCCATTCACGTTATGGTACTAACAGCACGTATACTTTTAACCCATCTTATAATATTGATAAGCAGTACAGAATTTTTGGAAGTATCGCAACGGGATTTAAAGCTCCCACTTTATACCAGTTATATTCTTCAAGCGGCAATCTTAATTTAAAACCAGAAAAATCCAAAACATATGAAATAGGTTTTCAACAGCAACACGAAAAAATATCAAACCGCATTGTTTATTTTAATCGTGAAATAAAGAACGGTATTGATTTTAATAATGTCACTTTTCAATATTTCAATTTTGCTAAACAGACTGTAAATGGATTTGAGTTTGAAAGTAAAATAGCGCCGGTAAAGAATTTTACAATCACTGCAAACTATACTTATTTAAAACCAACAGAAGAGAATCAAAGCCGAATCACTTTCAAAGATTCTGTGTACAAATATTTATTAAGAAGGCCAGAACATAATTTTAATATCAACGCTGCATACAATTTTGATAATGGATTATCCATTAGCGTATCCGGTAAGTATGTTGGAAGAAGGTTTGATTTTGGAGGATATCAAAAACCTGATCTGCCATTAGACAGTTATTTTTTATTGAGCACCTATGCAGAGTATAAATTTAAGAAATACATTAAAGTTTTTGCAGATGCTCAAAATATCACCAACAAAAAATTCTTTGATGTGGCAGGATATAATTCAATACCTTTTTTATTTAATGCAGGAGTGACATTTACCTGGTAATTAAACTGAATATTTTGTTTAAATCATACGTCAACTGGAGTGGCGGCAAGGATAGTTCGCTTGCTTTATATCATGTATTAAAGGATGAAAATTATTCTGTTGAAAAGCTACTGACTAATATTAGTATTTATCATCGCATTTCCATGCATGGTGTTAGGGAAGAATTATTGCAACAACAGGCGGAAGCAATAGGCATTCCCTTACATAAATTATTTCTTTCTGAGCAGCCTTCAATGGCTGAATATGAAACATACATGTTGAAAACAATAAACCAGTTACAGGAAGAAAGATTTACACATAGCATGTTTGGAGATATTTTTTTGGAGGATCTGAAAGTATATCGGGAAACACAATTGGCAAAAGTTGGGATGACAGCGGTTTTTCCGCTCTGGAAAAGAAATACGGCAGAACTTATTCATGAATTTATTGATCTTGGTTTTAAAACTATAGTAGTATGTATCAATGAGAAATTTCTTGACAAAAGTTTTTGTGGAAGAATAATTGATAAAGATTTTATTAAAGACCTGCCAAACAATGTAGATGTATGCGGGGAAAATGGCGAATTTCACACCTTTGTTTTTGATGGGCCCGTATTTAAAACTCCTGTTGTTTACAAAAAAGGAGAAATTGTTTACAGAAAATATGATGCACCAAAAAGTGCTGCGGATGCCTGTTTTACAAAGGCCGATCCAAACCAATATGGTTTTTATTTTTGCGATCTGCTGCCGGTATAACCTATTATCTTTGATGAAATTTGAGCATGGATACATCAGAACTATTCAGTAAAGATTTGCTCACAGTAACCTTTACTTTATTTGCCATAATAGACATTGTTGGTGCCGTGCCGGTTTTGATTGGGCTTAAGAGTAAATTAGGAGGCATAAACGAATTTCGTGTAACACTGGTTTCAGGAGCATTGATGATCCTGTTTTTATTTATGGGTAAACCATTTCTTAACCTGCTCGGGCTTGATATAAGATCTTTTGCAGTTGGAGGTTCGATAGTAATTTTTATTCTCGGTTTAGAAATGGTTCTGGGTGCGGAATTTTTTAAAAGCGAAAAAGATTTTAGGGCTGCAACTGTTGTTCCTATTGCTTTCCCATTGATAGCCGGTTCAGGAACATTAACAACGATAATTTCATTAAAAGCAAATTACGAAGAGCTCACAATTCTTATTGCTATCTTTTTTAATCTTATAATTATTTATGCAACTTTAAAATCACTAAGATTTATAGAACGTATTTTAGGGCCAGCCGGCCTCATTGCAGTCAGGAAATTTTTTGGTGTAATTTTGATCGCTATTGCTGTAAAGATATTTGCAACAAATGCCCATGGATTGATAAAATAATTCTTACCACAGGCCTTGTAGTACAATGGATAGTATAAGAGTTTCCGAAGCTCCAGATCCAGGTTCGATTCCTGGCGAGGCCACCAACTATAAATGTTTATCAAAATCCATAATGAATGTTGTTCCATTGTTTACTACACTTTCAACGTGCATGGTAGCTCTGTGAGATTTAAAAATTCCATAAGCTGCAGATAATCCCAAACCCATTCCATTTTTTTTCATGGTGAAAAACGGCTCGAATAACTTTGACAAATGTTCAGGAGAAATTCCCTTGCCATTATCTTTAATTGAAACTGTATAAGTATTGGGGGATTCAATAATAACAACAGATAACCTCCCTTTCCCTGTTTCCATCGCTTCAATTGCATTAATAAGAATATTTGAAAAAGCGATCTGTAATTTGGATTTATCTGCCTGGATAAATAAAGGAGAGGTTGGGAATGACCTGTTAAGTTTTATTTTCTGCAGGTTGATCCTGTCACTGGCTATTGCCAGGCTGTCTTCCACTACATCCTGTAATGAATACTTATCAAAAACCAATTCTAAGGTTTTAGTAGAATCAAGCAGCTCGGTGATCATCTGGTTGATACGAAGGCTGTTTCTTTGAATAATTCCCAGCATCATCTTTTGTTTTTCATCCGCAGCGTTAATTATCGCCAGGTTATCGGCCGAAAGTTTAATATTATTTAAAGGATTCCTGATCTCATGCGCTAATATTCTTACCAGCCTTTCATTTGCAGCTAGTTTCTCTGTTTGTAAATTTGCCCTTTCTGCTTTTTTTATATTGGTAATATCATGAATAATTCCATGTACAAAATCCCGCCCTGATGAATTTGCGTCCTGTACCACGGAAAGTATACAGGTTTTTTTTTCTTTACCACAATTTTCAATTTCTATTTCGATCTCATTGATATTCTTATTTTCCTGTAAAAGATTCCTGATTTTTTCCGTTGGAGATTCATTGGAAATAAAATCATATAAATGCCTTTTCTGCAACTCTGCACTGGTGCAGCCAAATAGTTGTAAAGCAGTTTGATTCACTTCTTTTAACAATAAATTTTTATCTGCAATAAACAATGCATCTTTAGAGCCGGCAAAAAGATTCCGATATTTATTTTCACTTTCTTTTATTGTTTTTAAAGCGGCTGCCCTGTCAAGAGAATAACGAATGCAGCGTTCTAATTTTTCAGTATTTAATTCTGATTTAATAAGATAATCAGTAGCCCCGCTTTTCATCGCTTCTATATCTATTGCCTTATTGCCTTTGCCGGTGAGTAAAATTATGGGTGCGTCGCATCCCAGGCGTATGGCTTCTTCCAGCAGTTCCAGTCCTGTTTCATTGCCAAGGCGATAATCAACAAAATAAATATCGTAAGATTGGGATTTAAATTTTTCAACTGCAGATTGATAGTTATTGCACCAGTCTATTATAAATTTTGTGCCATCAATTTCTTTAATATAATCAGCAATTATAAAGTAGTCATCTTCGTCATCGTCAATTATTAATATTTTTATTTTGTTTTGA
>JAYVEA010000272.1:0-10410 GCA_043749085.1 Chitinophagales bacterium | reverse complement strand
AAATTGAATTGGTAAAACTTGGAGATGTAGGAAAGCCTGCAAGTACTAACAGGCCCATTATTGAAAGGTCTTATTCTTACTCGTTGCTGCTTGTGTTTGAAGATAAACCTGCACATGATGAATATCAAACGCATCCGGTACATCTAAAGTTTATAGAAGATTGTTCTGATCTGTGGAGTAGGGTGCTCATTTATGATTCGGAATCGCTGTCTTAAAAAGTTGAAAATATTTATTTATTTGGTAAAGCAAAAGCCACATAAACATCAGCCGATTTCGTTTTTAATTTCCCACCACCACAAGCAATAACAATATATTGTCTGCCTCCTACTTCATAAACAGAAGGAGTTGCAAAACCCGAAGCTGGTAAGTCAGTTTGCCAAAGCAATTTTCCTGTTCGTTTATTAAATGCTCTGAACTTTCCATCTTTCGTTGCAGCAATAAATAATAAGCCTCCCGCTGTAACAACTGAGCCTCCATAATTTTCTGTTCCGGTATGTATTCCTTTGCTTGCAAATCTTTCATCATCTCCCAATGTATCTTTCCAAACTAAATTTCCTGTTGCAAGGTCAATTGCATTTAGCGTTCCCCATGGGGGCCGCATAGCAGGTAAGCCATCTGTGCTCAAAAACTTATTGTACCCTGCAATATTATAAGGCACTTTTGTAAATGTATCTGTAATAGTCAGAGGTGCAATAAACTTTTTTGTTTTTATAGAACGAATGTCTAACACAAAAGATGCGATGGCTTTTTTTTCTTCAGTGGTTAATTGATTAAAAGCGGGCATCATTCTTCTTCCTGTAGAGATAAGCTGATACAATTGCTCTTCATTCAGTTTGCGATTGATATTAACCAGTGTTGGATAATTTCCACCTCCTTCCCTATTGGGACCATGGCACGACATGCACTTTGATTGATACAATCTCTTCCCTGCGTCAAGGTATGTTTCATTGGTTACAGGCTTATCTTTCAGATCAACTATTGTTATCAACCATGCCATTTCATTTGCATTCACAAACAGCAATCCTGTTGAAGGGTCAAAAGCCGGCCCACCCCATTCTGCACCTCCATCAAGACCCGGAAGAAACACAGTTCCTTGTTTAGAAGGAGGAGTAAACATGTTCCCAATTTTATAACTATTGAGTTTTGATCTTAGTTGTTGCAGAGAAGAATCAGGTAATAAATTATTTAACTCTTCCTCAGTAAAAACCTGCCGTACAAAAGGTTTTGGCAAAGAAGGAAATGGTTGTGTGGGTGAAAGTTTTTCTCCAATCAAATCAGTTTCTGCAGGAACAGGCTTTTCTTCAATTGGATAAACGGGTTTACCGGTTTCTCTTTCAAAAAGAAATACAAAACCGGTTTTAGTAACCTGTGCAACAGCATCAATATTTTTATTATTTTTTTTGATGGTTACTAAAACCGGTGCCGTTGGCAGATCCCTGTCCCACACATCATGATGAACAGTTTGGAAATACCACATACGTTTTCCCGTTTCAGCATCCAGTGCCAGCACACAATTTGCAAATAAATTATTACCTGTTCTTTTCCCTCCATAAAAATCAAAAGAAGCAGAGCCCGTAGCCGCAAACAAAATTCCTTTCTCCTCATCTAAACTAAAACCGCTCCAGGCATTTGCGCCGCCGGTATGTTTATAAGCTTCTTTATTATCCCATGATTGATATCCCACTTCACCGGGATAAGGTATGGTATGAAATATCCATTTTCGTTTTCCTGTACGAACATCAAAGGCACGTATATGTCCCGGCGCAGCAAAGGGTCCTTCATCTACACGGGTTCCCATTATGATCAGATCTTTATAGATAATTCCCGGAGAAGTAGCTGTAACAAAAAGATCTTTTACATCTCTGTCCAATCCATCGTGCAGATCAATTTTTCCATCAGCGCCAAAATTTTTATCTGCTTTCCCATTCGTTGCATCAATGCAGTATAAGTATGAACCCGCTGTATAAAATATTCGTTTCGCAGTTCCATCAGTCCAATATGTTATTCCCCGAATATTATTCAGAATAAAAAACATTCCTTTATTACCAATTGAATCAACAGGATTAAATATCCACTTCTGTTTTCCCGTAGCTGCATCAACAGCAAATAATTTTGCCTGCGGAGAAGTTCCATACAAAGTGCCTGCAATAATAATAGGGTTACATTGTATCTGTGAGTGATTGGTTGTGTCGGCATCCTGTGTGTGATATTCCCATGCCACCTGCAGATCCTGAACATTATTTGTATCGATTTGAACAAGCGACGAGTAATGAATATTTTCTTTTGAACCTCCATATGTCTGCCAGCTTTTATATTTATCCGTATTGCAGCTACAGGAATAAAGAAGAAAAAAAAGGAAAACAATCAGCCATGTTTTGAGATGTCTCATTATTATATATTTTATTATTCCCGCAATTAGAACTTTGATTCTAAAATATAAATCTATTCAATTAAATTTATCTATTGATTATTTAATAATACTCATTAAACCAGTTCATGCTTTCTCATAAATCATTTTGCTTTCTCGTACTTTTTTTATTTCTACATTTTTGTTTATCTGCACAAAATATTAACCCTGATATTTTGCATAAACGATGGAAAGCTTTCTGGATAACAGTTCCCAACGAACCTGCCAATGGCTATGGTGTTTATCATTTCAAAAAAGAGTTTGATCTTGCAGCAAAACCTTCTTCTTTTATCGTTCATTCTTCAGGCGATAATCGGTATAAATTATATGTTAACGGAAATATTGTTTCTGTTGGTCCGGCACGGGGAGATATTTTTCACTGGAATTTTGAAACAGTAGATATTGCTTCTCATTTACAGGAAGGAAAAAATATAATTGTAGCACTGGTCTGGAATGATGGAGAATTAAAACCTGAAGCACAAATATCTTACCGCACTGCATTTATTCTCCAGGGAAATTCTTCAGCAGAACAAATTATAAATACTGATAAAAGCTGGAAGTGCAGAAGAGATAAAAGTCACCAGCCCTTAAATCCTGAATTAATCTATAGTTATTATGTTGCCGGTCCGGGAGAATTGGTAGATATGCATCAACATGCATCAGGTTGGATAAATAATTCTAGTGACACGGCATCACTTGCCGCACAACAATTATTTAATGGAGTACCAAAGGGTGTTTTTGATTACACCACAGGCTGGATGCTGATCCCACGTAGCATTCCGCAGAGCGAATTAATTGTTCAAAAATTGAATACAGTAAGAAAAAGTAATATCGAACTTCCTTCTTCTTTTCCTAAAACCAAAACTGCTGTTACCATTCCAGCGAACACAAAAGCAACAATATTATTAGATCAAACATTTCTAACCAATGCATACCCAACAATTATTTTCAGCAAGGGAAATAATGCGATCATATCTTTAAAATATGCAGAGGCATTGTACATAAAGGAAGATGAAAAAAAAGATTGGAGGGCCCAGCACCAGAAAGGAAAAAGGAATGAGATAGAAGGAAAAAGATTTGTAGGCAAAGAAGACAGGATCATTTCCAATGGAGATGATAATCAAAAATTTGAAACCCTATGGTGGAGAACATACCGGTACATGCAACTACAGGTAGAAACCAAAGATGAACCACTAATCATTGATGATTTATATGGAATGAAAACAGGTTATCCATTTCAAATGAATGCAAAGCTTTTAATGACAGATACAAGTTTATCAAAGATCATGGAAGTGGGTTGGAGAACGGCAAAACTTTGTGCTTTTGAAACTTATATGGATTGTCCGTACTACGAACAGTTACAATATGTGGGTGACACACGCATTCAAAGTTTAGTTTCTTTATATAACAGTGGTGATGACCGTTTAATGCGAAATGCAATTACTCTATTAGATAATTCACGGATGGCTGAAGGTGCAACGTTGAGCCGCTATCCAACTGCCAATCACCAGGAAATTCCAACATTTTCTTTATGGTGGATCGGCATGCTTCATGACTATTGGATGTACAGGCCCGATGCTGATTTCGTAAAAAATAAATTGCCCGGCGAACGGCAGGTACTTAATTTTTTCAGTAAATATCAACAGGCAGATTGCTCTTTAAAAGATGCTCCTTACTGGAATTTTACTGACTGGGTAGAAGCTAAAGGATGGCACAATGGAATTGCACCTGTTGGAAAAAATGGAAATTCTGCAGCGCTTGATCTTCAATTATTATGGGCTTACCAAATTGCAGCGGAGATGGAAAATAATCTTGGCATGAAAGAGTTTGCCGAAAAATATAAAGCAGCTGCGAATCACCTGCAGCAAACCATTCGCAAAAAATACTTTGATACTTCAAAAAAATTATTTGCCGATACTCCTGAAAAAGATGTTTTTTCTCAGCATGTAAACAGTTTAGCTATTCTAACACGGACAGTAATTAATAATGATGCTGCTCAACTTGCAGGAAAAATTCTTTATGATACCTCGCTTGCACAGGCAACTATTTATTTTAAATATTATCTACACCAAGCGCTCACTAAAGCAGGATTAGGAAATGATTATCTAAACTGGTTAGGTATTTGGCATGAAAATTTAAAACAGGGAATGACTACATGGGCAGAAATATCTGACATCAATAGCGCACGTTCTGATTGTCATGCATGGGGAGCTCATCCAAACATTGAATTTTACAGAATTGTTTTAGGCATTGACAGTGATGCTCCCGGTTTTAGTAAAATAAAAATTGAACCACACCTTGGTTCATTAAAAAATGCCAGCGGAGAAATCCCTCATCCCAATGGAAAGATCGCTGTGGATTACAAGTATGAAAATAATAAATGGAATATTAAAATAGATCTGCCAAAAAATACATCCGGCATCTTTACATGGAAAAATAAACCATACCCATTGAAGAGCGGTGTAAATAATTTTAACCTTTGAGATAATTAAATGTTCCTGAAAAAATTACTTCTTATAATGATAACCACAGTACTTCATGCTAACGTTTTTTCACAAAAAACAATTCCTCTTTACAAAGGCGCTATTCCTAATGCAAAGGAAACCGCTGATGAAGAAACCGGCCAATACATTGAAGACAGCGTTTATAATATTAGTAAAATAAGCAGGCCTACATTAACTATTTACTTACCAGCAAAAGAAAAAGCAAACGGAACGGCAGTGATCGTTTGCCCGGGAGGTGGCTATTGGGTTGTATCTGCCCATCATGAAGGGGTTGATGTTGCTAAGCGTTTTAATGAAATGGGCATTGCAGCTTTTGTTTTAAAATATAGATTGCCTGATGAAAAATATATGAACAACAAAGAAATTGTACCGCTGCAGGATGCACAAAGAGCGATACAGATTGTGCGAAGCAATGCTAAAAAATTTCATATAAATAAAGATCGCATTGGTATATTGGGATTCTCTGCAGGCGCTCATTTGGCGGCAACTGCAGGCACACATTTTCAAACATCATACATAAGCAATAAAAAGAAAATAAATTTACGTCCCGATTTTATGATACTTGTTTATCCTGTCATCAGCTTTACAGATAGCATTGGCCATGTTGGTTCAAGATACAGGTTGATCGGGAAAAATCCCTCCGAAAAAAAAATAAAAGAGTACTCAAATGAATTACAGGTAACGTCGAGTACACCTCCGGCATTTTTAGTTCATGCAAAAGATGACAATGCAGTTCCTGTAAAAAATTCTTTAGCCTTTGCTGCCGCATTAAAAAAGAATAAGGTGCCTGTTGAAATTTATCTCTATGAAAAAGGCGGTCATGGTTTTGGTATGAATAATAAAACAAGCAAGGTAAAATGGATGGACCTTGTTGAAGAATGGATTAGAAAATTATAGCCTTATTTTATCTTCCATTTGTTCTCCAACAACTTAATAAAATAACCACCTACAACGCTTCTTGCCTGGAAGCCAACCTGTTTACCATTTGTAGTTTCATGCCAGTCACTAAGTGGAACACGTGTTGGCGTTTCTGTAAGAAATTTATATACAGGACCGATCAATGCCCTAAAATCTTTTTGATCAGCGGCTAATGTTGCTGTCCATAGTATCCAATCACTTTTTGTATATGTTTTTCTATTATCAAGTGGTAAACCAAATTCATTTTGTTTGGTAATATAATATTTTACTTCTTTATCATATACCTGCTGCGGAAATAATTTTAATCCCAGCAGTTTATCCCATACTAAATTATATTTCTGGCTCCATGTATTTTTATTATCAAAGGTTAAAGCATAATGATCCCCGGCATCTGCCAACTGCATCCATTTAATGGCATATTCTTTTGCAAGAGATTGATATTTTTCTGCCGACGCATCACCTAATTTTTTTGCAAGTATTCCATAAGCACCTAATGCAACAATTGCTTTTACAGAGAGGTTGGCATTGCGTGCAAGGTGCCCTGCAAAATCATCAGTACATAATTGATTGGCCGGATCTAATCCTTCTTTACTTAAATACTCAGCCCAGGCAGTTAATGTTTTCCAATGTTTTTTTGCATAGTTCGCATTGCCTTCCGCCTTTGCAATAGCCGCTGTAAGGATGATCATGTTTCCACATTCTTCCACTGGCATGTCTTCAGGATAGGTTTGTCCGTTTGCAATTGGATATGTACCAAGGTCGTGTGCAGCAAAGGGTTTCGCCCATTTACCACTTTCACTGAAATAAAAAATACCATTCAGCATTCCTTTTAAAAGATCAGGATTATAAATAAGAAATAAGGGAGCTGAAGGATAAGTTACATCAACGGTATTAATAGAACCATTACTGAAGTTTTCTTTTGATAAAAACAAAATATCTCCATCGGGGCTCTTTACTAATTTATGTGCAGCAATAGCCTGGCGATATGCAGCCACACAAAGTTTTGCATATGTTTCGCCACCTGCCTTCAATGCATCGTTATACATTTTCACATTAAAAGCCTGACATTTGGCAATAATATTTTTATAATTTTTAGCAGCTGTGGTTAATTCATTTTCTATTGTTGCTTTAGGATTTAATTTCCACCAGGCTTTTAAATTTTGGTTGAAGTATTGAACTGAATAAATATCATCATACCCTATTAAAACTATTTTTTCTTTAGACGCTGTTCCTACACTGGCTAAAGAGAAAGTAGTGCTCAGTGAAAGATTTTTACCTGATGCTGTAGCAGAGCCAGATACGCTTTTTTCAAAATTTTTAAATGCAGCTTTATCTGTAATATTTTGTAAACCGGTTTCAGTTCGGGGGACAGCAACATACATAGATCCCCAATCTATTCTTACATCATCACCTTTCTTTTTTAAAACAGGTTGTTGTACAGTGCCTGCCTTTAAGATAGACAGATCAACAGTTTGATATTGCTGCGCTTTAACCTCTTCATCTGTGCTGTTGACTGCAAGGCCGGTTGATGCGCCAAAATATAATTGAGCATTATGAACAGCGCCATCATTTGAATTTACTTTAAAGGAAATATAAGAAACCGGCCTGGAAAGCAAATTAAGATCATTCATTAATAAAGGAGAGGTAAAAGTTAATTGCAGATCAAGCGTACCGCAGGCAAATTTGTAAACGGTTTGGGTAGCATTTATCTCTACACTTTTTTGCTGTGCTGTAAGAATGTTATCCTGCTTTACTTCCGGTTCCTCAACAATACCTGCGTCAAGCCAGGCACCTCCACGTGGATTGATACAGTGCATGGCCAACACATTATCTCCTTTTTTCAATTTATTTTTTATAGTATCATCAATCGGATAATTAATATACTTGCTTATCCGGCAATTAACACAGCTGTAAATTTTTTCTCCATTTAAATAAACTTCTACATCATCATCATGCCTGAGCTTTAAGAAAATTTTGTTCAGATCAACATCATTTAATTTAAATATTCTTCTTACCCAAATGCTTTCTGTCATCCACATTGTCTTTGATTCTCCCTTTGCATTCCCAAAAGGTGCAGTTCCTGTTTTCCATTTACTGTCATCAAAATTTTCATTCATCCAGCCGGCACCGGGATCTGTTTCTGTGTATTTAGCCTCATACGGTTTTTCTACTCCTGTTGAAAGAATTGAATTAAATTTCTTTTCTTCTTTGCCAAGAAAACGGTAGACTTTACCATCAACTTCTAATAACCCTATCAGTGATTGATCAGCACCTGTCCAGTGTTTGGTGGTCGAAGCATTCAGATCATCTGTAAATGACCAAACACTAAAATATGGATCATGGGTTATTAGAGGATATGCAGGAGCTTTTTGTAATTGCGCTGAAACAATTATGTATTGCAGCAGAAAAAGTAATAACAGCAATCTTGTCTTCATACAAAAAATTTATGCATGAATATAGAAAGATAGTCCGAGAATTAATCTACTTTTTAAGTGAATCTTTGGATTGCGTCGTATCCTTTTTATGAGTGCTTAAGTTTATAGCATTGGTTGTATCCGGAATATTTCCATTAACATTTTGCACACCGGCCTCATTTTGACTTTTTGAGTCTTCTGTAGTTTTTTTGTCCTTAGAACTACAGCTAAAAATACCAGTTGACAATGCGATAATAAAAATTATTTTTTTCATACAAATTATTTTAACTAAGGTACTTCCATTGACTGAAATATCAATAAACAGCATTGAAAATTTATAAAGGCTAAGTAAATAAAGAATGTAGTTTTAAATACACACCATTCGTCCAGCCAAAGCCATCCTGCGAAAGATATTCACCGCCACCTGCTTCAAGGTCAGTCGCTACAACATTATATTTCTCCATCATCTTGCCTGTATTACTATATACTATTTCATTGAGGCTCATCCAGCGTTGTGCAATATCTTTTGCTGATTCAGTAAATCCATAATTTATTAGCCCCTTAATTGCTACCCAATGTAAAGGTGCCCAACCATTCGGCGAATCCCATTGCTGGCCTGTTGTTACCGTTGTTGTTTGTAATCCACCGGGAAATAAAAAATGCTTTTGTAAAAATTTCATCACACCGTCTGCGTAATAACCTGTAGCCATATTAAAAAATAATGGAAAAGTTGCAGCTAAGGTTTTTGTTTGCTTTTGCTTCCCCTCAATATAATCGTAATCAAAATAAGTTACTTGTTTTTCATCCCGGCAATATTTATTAATGGCTTGTTTACGGTTATCTGCTGCTGTTGTATATTTTTCAGCAGATATATTATTATTTGATAACTGGTACGCTTTTGCAATTGTAGTCTCCAGATCAAATAAAAGGCAATTCAGGTCTACCGGTATTATTTCAGTTGTATGAATGCTTGTAAAATCATTCTCATTTTTAAACCATCGTGAAGAAAAATCCCATCCAGATTCGCAGGCAGCTCTTATATTTCTAAACAACTTTTTTTTGTCATCCACATTCTTCGCAAGTTCAATATCTTCTTTAAATGATTCAGCACGTGGAGTATCATTTTCATCCCAATAATGATTTAAAATATTTCCATCAGGCATTAAGGTAACACGATCGACAGAAATATTTTTTTCATTTAATTCATAGCTTCCCCTCATCCAGAAACCATATTCTTTTTCAAGTTGTGGTAAATAATCAATTAAAATATTTTCACCTTTTACTTCAGCCAATAACTTAACCATTAACGCATAAAATGGTGGTTGTGATCTTCCTAAAAAATAAGTTCGGTTTCCATTAGGTATGTAACCGAATTGATCAATCAGGTAAGAAAAGTTGTTTACCATGTTTTGCATCATCTCTGTTTTGCCTGACAGTTGCAAACCCAGCATGGTAAAATAACTGTCCCAATAAAATATTTCTCTGAATCGTCCGCCGGGAACAATGTATGGATGAGGCAATGGGATTAACGAACTCTCTCCTTCTTCAGGTTGTCTGGTTAATTCATCCCAAAGTATTTCAATGTGCTCAACAATTGGTCTGCCGGTAACACTTACATATTTTGTTGAATAAGTTTTAGGGAGAATAAAATGTTCATTAATAAATGATGAGAGATCAAATCCCAATTCATTTTTTTGTTCTTCATAAAACTTTAGGAGAGATGAAAACTCTGAACGTGGTGTACAATCAACAAATGTTTTACCATCAGGAAAAATATTTTCCATCTGAACTCGCTCGAACAATTCTCCTAACGAAAAAATATTTTTACTCAATATTTATCTGTATTTAAATATCTAATGAATTACATCTGCATGAATGGGCGCTTCAACAACTACCGACTTTTTTTGTAAACGATTAAAAAATATGAGGCTGATAATAAGAATGCTTATCGGAACCAGCGAAAAATAAAAAGCAGTCTGCCCCCCATAATGTTGAAATATAAAGCCTGTGATTATAGAACCTGTAGTACCTCCCAGTGCAGAAAAAATCACTATCAATCCGCTCATCGGCCCATGCTGTATTTTAGGAAGAGAACTTAAAATAACAGAATTAATTGCAGGATAAATAGGTGCTAGTAATAAGCCAATCACAGGAAAAATAAAAGCGA
>JAYVEA010000271.1:0-3179 GCA_043749085.1 Chitinophagales bacterium | reverse complement strand
CCTGCAAAGGCGAGGGAAGAGTGTACGGAGAGGAAACGGTAACACTTGATATACCTGCAGGAGTTCAGGATGGTATGCAGCTAAGCATGAGTGGTAAGGGTAATGTGGGTGAACGTGGCGGCCCATCGGGTGACCTTATAATTTTAATTGAAGAAGAAGAACATGAATTTTTGCAGAGAGAAGGATTAAATGTTGCGTTCGATCTTTACATATCATTTCCCTATGCGGTATTTGGTACTCAGATAGAAGTACCAACGATTGATGGAAAAGCAAAAATTAAAATACCTGCAGGCACGCAAAGCGGTAAAATATTCCGGTTGAAAGGGAAAGGCTTCCCTGGAATAAACAGTTATGAAAAAGGTGACCAGCTAATACATGTAAATGTCTGGACACCCCAACATGTTTCAACTGATGAAAAAGATATTCTGGAAAAAATGCAGGAAAGCAAAAACTTTCAACCGCATCCTGATAAGAACGATAAATCCTTTTGGGAAAAAATAAGAGAGACGTTTAATTAAAAAAGGAATGATTGATTGTCATTCCTTTTAATTTAAAACTGCAAGAAAATATTATTGCGTGATAACTAACTGATGTCTTTCTGTAGTTTTACCATCTGAAATATCTACAAAATATACTCCTGTCTTTAACATAGAAGTATTTATTTCAGCATCCTGTTTTGTATTTGGGGCATATCGTATTTGACTCTTAATGTTACCAAGCCTGTCGTATATTTTTACTGACTGGATAAAATATTGAGGATTTTTAATAATACCATGATTAAATATTCCAATTCTACAAATAGGAATATTGGGTCTGGGTTTAATAATTCTAAAGGATGATTTTGCAGGATTAGGAGAAATACTAAATATTTTACATGCCGGTCAGCCGCAATTGATAGACTGAAAAGCGTATTGCTGTGTGGTAGTGCCACAGATATTGCTTGCGTCTACTTCAAATATTACGGTTTGTCCAAAGTTCCAGAAATTAAATTGAACGCCATTACTTGTTTGCGTCCATGGGATAGCCTCCGGTGAAGATGTTACTTTACTCCAGGTTACAGAAGATTGTCCCTGTACATCGGCAATAATATTACTTGTAACTCCGCTGCATAATGGATTATAATATTGGTCTGCCCCCCAAAGATGGATTGGCTGCTGACTTTCATTGTAAGTATATGTACTGGAAATATTTGCAGCGCCTAATGTGATTGATTTAGTTACCGGATATGTCTGGATGCAATCAGTTACATTGGCTGTAAGAACTACAACGCCATTCCCGGTTTTAGTTAAGGTTACCGAAGTGCCTGTACTTGGAATAGGTATGGAAGCAATGTTTGTATTTGATATGCCCCATGAAACTGTAGCTCCTGTTGGTACACCATTTACTGTGTAAGTAGAAGTTCCGGAACAAAGGACGTCTGCCCCGCCTGTTATGGTTAACGTAGGTGCTGGACGAAGTACTGAAATTGATGTGGGCTGCCCTGGTTGTAAACCAGTACCACAACCATTAACAGCCCGAACTTGAATGGAACCACCAATTCCATGCGTTAGATCAGAAGTTATTGTTACATTATTGCCTCCTGCAATCCAATTACTCCCCGTAGATACATTTGAACCAATTGACCAACCTACCGGCAATTGATATTCATATGTCGTAATGCTACCAAAACAAATTGATGGACTTTCAAAGGCAGTACCCCATTGAATGTTAGTAAAACTGATATTAAAATTTTGAGACTGGCAACGTGTTGCCGTAATGGTTGTTTGATTTGGTTGGATTGGCGAACACGAAGTACTGTAAAATAATGATTTGATTCTTTTGAATTGAAAACTATAAGTTGAATTATTATTACTGGTGGTAGAATAATCTACTTTAAATACCTGATTTTGGTTGTAATCCTGAAACTTACCTACAAAAGTGAAAGTTGTTTGCGTAGTAGTATTAGTTAAGTTACTTACCCCGGTAACAACTATTGGATTACCTGTCCATGAAATGATAGTTGGAGTTGTATTATCCGAAATTCTTGGAAGTGTAACAGTAAAAGTTACATTCACATTGGGACAAAATTCAGTTGTCTCAATTGGTGAAATACTTTGTGCTAAGGCTGATAATGTAACAATAAATGATACAATTATTAGAATGAGTTTTTTATTCATGTGTTTGTTATTTATTTTTCTAAATGAATTTGAAATCCTATAGCTATTTGAAATCCCTTTCTTATTTCCTTATTTGCCTGTTTAGCGTCTTCTTTGCTGTAACTATATCCTAATAAAAATTCTATCCCAACACTTGAATTGAAAAAAATTTCAGGTCCTGCTAAGGCTGAAAATGTACTCAGGTTACCTTTTAGCAATCCACCTCCAAAAAAACCAACTTGATAACTTAGATCAGTTAGTAGATTGTAATTCTTTTCTTTATTTAAAAAATAATACTTTGCAAATGGACCAATCCAATAACGCTGAACATTGGTACTACCACCTCCTGGCGTTGTAACTCTTCCTTTTATTGAAGAAATTGTTGGTTTTATTCCCAACGCTAATTTGTCAATAATAAAATAGCCAACAGATGGAGAAATATCAATTTGAGTATATTTAGCTTCATTGCTATATGTTGCGGAACTATATTCTGAGGTATAAGAATAAAATTTACCTGTACCCCCCACCAACCAATTACCTTTTGTTATTTGGCATTTAGCATACAGAGAAAGAAATAAAAAAGTAATGATTGTAAGAATAGATTTCATAATAATTATTTTTTAAGAAGTTAAAGATTGTAAAGAGACAATTAATAATGATTATATATTGCCTCTGTATAAATATAAGGAGGGCTGTTATCCCTTGATAAAATAATTTTTAATCTTTTCATAATAGCAGTATTAATGGCAATACAACAAAAATCTATAACGCAAACAATACCAGAGAGGGTGAAATCACCCTATTTTAGGCCTTTTTTTCAGGTGTTTTGGGACAAAAAAATCGTAATAGAGGGTTTTCTCCGGCGTTTTGCGGGCTGATTTTTAAATCCACCCGGTGATAATCAACGAAAAAATCAGGCGGGTGTTATCCCCGGATAAAGATGAATGTTTACGGATAGAAATATCTTTGTGGAATAAAAGAGATTAATTAATACCGGATTCCAACTTTCTTTTTACCCTTTTTAGAATATATTTTTTTTGCATT
>JAYVEA010000270.1:0-10428 GCA_043749085.1 Chitinophagales bacterium | reverse complement strand
GCCACGTGAAGCCGCCATTGGTGTCGTACTTATGCTTACAGGCGTTCCAATGTATTGGTGGTTTAAAAAGAAAAATATACAAAATGAAGTCGCAACTCCTATAAATTAATTTAAGAAAGAAGTAAGCCCGGAACAAAAAAGTATGGATCAATAGAGAACTCCCTGTCTATCACAGGAGATGATTCACTAAGTTCTATCTCAAGAAAAGATTGGCAATGACGGATGTGCAACAGGAAAAGCTTTTTGCCTTCTGTTGTTTTTTCAACAAGCTCCGGAAGCATCTCATCCAGCATCCCGTTCCAGCATGCATCTTCCAGCTTTTCGATTGCAGAAAGTATGTTCTTATCCTCTGTAATTTTCTCTGCCCATTCCCTTTCAGAGAATTTGGTACCTGTTATTAGAAGTATTTCCTGTTGTGTAGATTGTGCTTTCATAACAAAAGTTTTATTGTTAAAACCCTCACTAATAAGATGAGTTTTCATCTCTTTTGATACATGGGGATTATTGAAAGTTGTGTTAATAAGTAAATATCATTACTGCTATCTTTCCTAACTTTATCTATGAATTTTTCAACCTTTAAACAAAGTTTGGCAGCCAATGAACCATCACAAAACGTATCAGTGTATTTAAAAGCTTTATGGTACGATGCAAAAGGCGAATGGGAAAAAGCGCATGTATTAATACAGGATGTAGAAGATAAAAATGCAGCATGGATACATGCATACCTGCATCGCAAAGAAGGTGATACCACAAATGCGGATTATTGGTATAGGCGTGCAGATAAAATAATGCCTGCAGTTTCTTTAGATATAGAATGGGAAGAGATAGTTACCGCATTGCTTTGATCTATACTTTACAAAAAAACCCTCTGTTTTAGAGGGTTTGTTGTTACTATAGAGAAATGAATTATTGTCTGCGTTTTACTTCGCCATTAGGTAAAGTAACGGTACCATCAGGAGAAATTCTTGTTCCGTCAGGAAGTCTTTTTTCGCCAGGCTGCTCAGAACGTGGCTGTTCATAACGGGGTTGTTCATAACGGGGTTGTTGCTGAACAGGTCTATCATACTCTCTTCTTACATTATCTCTTCTGTAAGTATCCCTTCTATACGTACGATTAGCATAAACTTGCTCACCATATACAGGATCGATATACACAGGAACGTCGTAGTAGCGACCTGTATTATAGTCATACACCCGGCGAATAGCATAGGTATTGTTGTCATAAACGGGATTATAATATGGATCGTATTGCGGAGTAGTATATACTCTTTGTTGAGGATAATATACACTGTCATTAGGCTGTGTAACGCTGCAGCTTGCAAGGCCTATTGTAATTATAAATGCTGCCAATATGAGTGTTTTCATTATTTGTATGTTTTATAATATAATAGACAAAATCCATGCAGAGATGTTTAACCTGTCAGCCTCCAAACGTTGTTTTAACGTTACTTTAAATGCAAAAAGATTCTAAATTTTTTTTATAGAGAACTTCGTGAAAATGTTATTTCAATTTTACTTCTACAGTGCTGTAATTAATCACATTAAGTTCCAGCCCACCACAATATCTATTTTATAAATTCGAGGACTGTATCTTTTTACCATTACCACCTGTAGTGTACAAAAATCAATAACATATTTCCTCTTTTGCGAATCCGACAGACATTAATAGGATGGTAGTAAATATGAATTTTCTCATATTTAGAAAGATAGAAAATGATGAGGCAGGACAATTGCTTTTTCTGAGCGTCTCTTTATCAGAGAGATTTTGCATAATACTTATTGCGAAGTATTTCGAACTTGTTTCTTAATTCAACAGAAAGAAGGTCTATGGTATTTCCATTAAATGACGGGATATATTTTGTACGGGTAGGATTGATGAACCTGATATTCCCATCCCATTTATCTTTAAATCTTTGAGGCGCACCTTCTACCATTTTAAAAAATTGTTCGGTAAATTTTTGTTGCTGATCTATTTCAATATTCATAAAAGGACCTTAAAAATAATGTGCCTTGAAGATAAGCTTTAAATAGCAGGAAACACGTTAAATATCGGTATAAAATTTCTCCACAAACTTTGGTAGTGTCTCAGTTTGAAAATAGTTTTTAAATTTTTATATTTACTTTTGTTGTGGCTCTAATTTTCCCAGCCTCAAGTGTATTGTTCGCTTGACCCGTCTGGGATATTTAGGGCTTTTTATATGTGTTCCATAAAACAAAATCTCCTCGAATGGATTTCAAGGCAACCGAAATCTAATCCTTCGGGGCGAAATCTAAAAGAGGAGATAACAAAGGTATAAAAAATTTAATTTTTAAAGTGGTGTTTGCTAAATTTACTTATGAAACAAAAACTGAAAAATTCATCGAACAGGGAAGCTACGATGAAATTATTGAAAGCGGCAGGGGTAAGGATAACACACAAAACAGGTTCTATATTAATGCCTATATCCAAAAAGCAAAAGGAGGCTATGAAGAAATAAATACCTTATTTCTTCTTTGTAAGGATGAGTTAAACTATTTTCTTTTTAAATACTATATCAATAAGAATCCAAATAATTAATCCGCCTGCTATTATTACATCAATTATATTCCAAACCTGACGGGTGAAATGAATTTTCCATATCGGCTGAAATAAAATAATACCTATCACTAATATAACTATAATACCATTTTCCCTGTTATCCTTATCAGTTGAAAGCAGTATAAATCCTAAACAGGCTGCTATTTTTGTAAACTGGTAATATCCGTAAGGCATTTTAGCTAAACATCCTAAAAGCAAGGCTGCAATAATAAGTTTTATTGATATTTTGTATAAGGTATTCATACTATCGGTTATTTCTTTATAACACGTTGGGAAAATATTATCTATCATCGTACTGCTCTATTCGTTCAGTAACGCTATCAATTTTAAAGGTGATATAATATGTGCTGTCTTTTGTGTCGAGAGTTGTTTTTCCATTCATCTCACGTGGATTATCATCGTATGCGTTGCACGAAAAACATAGGGGAGTTAAAATAGAAATAATCCACCAAAAGGATTTAAATTTTATCATTTGGCTTAATTATTTGGGAACTGCCATTTTTAAATTTGAAATGCTTAAACTGAAAATATATTGCTAAACAAATAACTGTCCACAGAAAAAAATAAAGCAGTAGCCTTAAAATAATTATATCGCCATCAGTAGAAAAAATATTTGAAAATATAATCTTACGATGGTGTGTGTAGTAGCCGCTTGAGTAAAAGTTTGTGGTAAGAATTGGCGTAAAGAAAGAGCAAATAGAAACTATACCTAAGATATATAATATGGTTATGCCTCGTTTCGTATTGATTTTTTTATTTACAAATAAATGTACCGTTTTCTTTTCTTAAATTCGTGTAAATAAAAAAGGTAGTCGCCAAACTACCTAAATTAAAATATTTTTTGTCCCCTTGAATTGACTATTTAAAATTACCTAAAAATAGTCAACATGGAAAATATTTCTATCAAGCAAAGAATAAATAATGCCGCATTAGCCAATATTGAGTTTGTTACTATTGCTAAATGGCAGAAACGTCGTAAAATAAAGGCTAAATCTTATTCC
Organism: Chitinophagales bacterium; assembly: GCA_043749085.1. Lineage (GTDB taxonomy): Bacteria > Bacteroidota > Bacteroidia > Chitinophagales > Chitinophagaceae > Ginsengibacter. The sequence continues at coordinate 6,849 of JAYVEA010000270.1, read as the reverse complement.
AAAGTTTTCAATGAAGAAAGAAAGGTAGATAGTTCTTCTTCCATTTCTAAAAATGAATAAATTGATACTTCGGGAATATATTCATGCTGCCTAAAAATAACATCAACTATTTCTTTAATTGTTATTCGCATAATTAAGATACAGTCGTATAAATCCTTAATAACAATTTCGGTTAATGGATATAAAATATATGGTATAGTAAAACTAAATTGTAAATCGCCTTTACCTGCTATTGAAGTAATATCGTAATTGTATTTTAGAAGTACCATTACACTATCAACTCCTTTCTCCTTATGTTTCCCTATTTGAATGTGATAATTTTCTAAGGATTCTGTCACGTTAAAAATTTTACTCATTGAAATATTAAAAGTTTCAATTGGTAATTGTTCTATAGTAACTGGCATGGAAATTATTTATTGCGTACAGTGTCCTCCTCACTATATAATGAGAATACAGAATCAATCTTTTCTGATATTATGTAAATACTATCCTTATACGTTACGTCTTTAGTTTTAAGATTCAAACGAGGATTTTTTTTATTTGTGAACGCATGTAAAAATATATATTGTATTAATAAAAATGTACCACCGACTATTATAACAATTTTGATGGCATATTTTAATTTAGACATTTTAATTATTTAATCAGGCTAATCTAACTATATCTTCAATACTCATAAGTCGTTTAATTAACCCCGCTTGCATCGCTGGTGGTACTCGTAGTGACTTATGAATTTTTACGAAGTTGTAATATACAAAGTGTAAAGCAATTGCATAACAATGATTTTCTATTTTTTTACTGAAAGCATTTGTTAGTCTTGTAAACCTTCTCATGTGCATTCTCATTGTTAGATTTTGTCTTTCAACATAAGAAGTAGAAATAAATTTTTCATTTGGTTCGCCTGATATAACTTTCTTTTTACATCCAGTACATTCAGCAGGGCTATATTTCTTTTCAGTTTGGCTTTCACCTGTTGGCGCACCATACATTTTTACCAGTTGTGCAAAGTCAATATCTAATTTAAAAGCATCATCAACAGCTTCTAAATACGCATGGTGTCCGTCTGTTGTTAGTTGCACTTTATTTGCTAACCGTGCAGCAACATCATACATAAAATTATGTGCGCTTTCTGCATCCCTATTTCCAACATACCATGAAACAATTAGTTTGCTATCCGCATCTAAAGCAGTCCATGTCCATACATCACCTGCGCCGCCTTCTTTCATTTCAGCAGTTGTATTTTTTTCTTTTGCATAAACAAAAGACCAGATTTCATCTGCCTGTATTCTTTCAGATTTTATTCCAACAACTTTTTCATTATGAAATTTTTCGCAAGCTCTACCAACATCAACAAGCAATTTAGTTACTGTATTTATTGATACATCTGCAATTCGTGAGCATGAACGCAAACTATTTCCTTCAACAAGTAAGGTTATAATTTGTGCCCTTTTTTCTATTGGTAACTTATTCATAATTCAAAGACAATATATTATGCTTAATCAGTCAAGCATAAAGTTCAGTTTATTTATCCACATTAACAAATCCTTTTTCTTTGTAATACAATAGATTTATTTTACCTTCGTAAATAACAAAAAGGGTCTCGACAGGAGTTGAACCTGTATCTCTCCCTTAGTTTGAGAGGCTCTTTCCGATTGAGCTACGAGACTTGTCTATATTTTATTTGCGGCTTGTTCCACCAAGCCGTTTTTTATTTCATACTTTTTATTTATTAATTAAATCTTCTACCCAGTCGGTATATTCTCTTTTTAGAGTGATTAAATCTGTCTTAAAATATTTTGACAACCCGTAATAAGTTTTACTATTATGCTGAATCCTACCTATAAGTTTTTGATTAAACATTACGGAAAGAGTAGTAGCAATTTTATTTTTTATATCTCTGGTAAGTTCAACGCCATGCGTCCATGCTACACATTCAGAAATAAAGGCGGGAGTTTTTAAAAAATAGCTTGTTTGTTCTGCTTCTATCTCTAAGCAGTTTTTAATGGATTCCTTCCATTGAATTGTAGTGTTAGCGGCATTGATTCGCTTTAGTTCTTGTAGGTCATATTGGGCTGTTCTCAGTTCCTCATCTAATCTTTCTATTAAAGATTCCTTAGCCCTTATATCTTCGAGAATTTTAGCAGTATTTACAGAAGTTGGATAACCCATATAATTTATATATTTTATCAAAAATACAAATTATATCAGTTGTACAAAGAAATTTTTTTATTTTTTCTTCCACCTTGCAGCAGCCGCTTTTTTAGCTATTTCGGAACGTCTCTTTGATGTTAAAGACTTAGCCCTTGCCTTACCACCTTTCAGCCCGCCTAACTTTCCGAGTGCTACAGCAGCAGGATTTTTGGTAGATACAGGAATTATTTCTTCCGCTTCACCAGTAGCAATATCAACAATACTTTTTGCTCTTTGGTTTGTATCTTTAGGTCGCTTGAATTTATTTTCCATAATTCAAAGATACACAAGGTTGCTTATTCGGTCAAGCATCTTTAAAAAGAAATAAATTCAAACTGAGACACTACCCAAACTTTCAATTACGAATTGAACGAAGCAAAATTGTTTTACTTTTGCAAATTGCCCTTTTCTGAATCAATACCAATAAAAATATAAAAACCAAACTTGGCTTTACCGCACCTGATCAAATACGTTTACAATACGGGAACTGATGAAGTAATTCGTCGTGGCAAAAAAATTCATGCTTTTGGTTACGTAGAATTAGTTGAGCATGATGAGTTGATGAATTCTGTAACATTTCGTGTACGGGATGACAGCTATACCACGTTCTATAAAGTTCACATCCAAAAATATAATGATCCCAAAACCCTAATGCTCCGCTGCACCTGCCCTTATAATTTAGGAGATATCTGTAGGCATGAAGCTGCAGCATTGTTTCAACTGCAGGACCTGGTTGATAAAAATTTATTGGGAAGCAATGAGGCAATTGTATACAATCAAAAGCATACAATTGCTAAAATTAAATTTATTGATCTGAAAATGATCAGGATGCTGGCAGGCCAAAAAAACTATGAAATAGCAGAAGAGATATTAAGAGCTACCAAAGCCAATATTATACAGGCAGCCAATGAAAAGGTTGAAGCTACATTAGAGTATAACGCCGAAAAATATAAACTTGTTATCCAAAAAAACGCGGAGAAAAACTTTGATACCTCCTGTACATGTGATGAAAAGGAACACTTGTTATGTACGCATAAAACGGCGCTGTTTGTACAATTGCTAAATTCCTATGGTCCTCATTATTTTGACTCTATCCGTAACTGGGATAAAGAAAAAAATAAATTGCTGGAGGCCTATGGCTATAACCTTAATGAAGACCTGAAAGGTAAATTTGAATTTGCTTATAAAGAAGGCAAACCTTTTTTGCGGGTACTGGATTCTTCTATAAAAAGATTAGCTCCGGCGTCTAATGCACGACCTGTTGAAGCAATGGTAAAGAACCCGGCAACAGAAGTGGATACCATTGCGACCACAAAAAAAATCGGGATTGTATTTAATGCAAATGAAAAAACATTTCCTTTTTTCTCTGTAGATGTTATACAGGCAGAAGCCGATGAAGAAGCAAAAAAATTTATCAGTAATGTAGAGAAATTAGATCTTACCAAATTTATAAATACAGAAATATTTTCCGAGCGTGAAAAGCAACTGATACAGCAGGTGCGCAAAATACAATCATCAGAAATTAATAAATATCTTGATCGTAATTCACCGTTCAGTGGGTTTTGGGAAAACATAATTCATGATGAAAAGGATGAATTGCCTGAGGAAACCAAAGCTTTAATGGTTGAATACCTTCATCCCAAACTCAAAAAAATATTTGAGGAGAATACCTCCAATCCTTATGTATTTTATTTACCACGTGGTAAAAATTTTAAAACCGAAAACCTTAGGGAAATATCATTATCACAGGATGTGACCTCTCCGCTTTTTAAAATTGCTGCAAAAAATGGTCATTACGAACTTTCCTGTGCAGTAAAAATTGAAGGACAGGCAAGATCGATTGATGATAATGAATGGAGCAGTAGTTTGTTATTCCTATATAATAATAATTTTTATCAATGGTTCAAACCGGATGATGTATTGAATGCCGAAAAATATCTTAATAAGCCTGTTATTCTGTCAAAGGAAAAATGGGCAGAGCAATACCAGCAAACTGTTTTACCGCTCACCAAAGAATACAATGTTGAGTTTGATAAATCATTGATAAAAGAAATTAAAGAAGGTGAACCGGAGGTAAGATTGATGTTGATCGAAAAGGGCGATTACCTTATGTTTCAGCCTCTGTTTAGTTATAAAGGTTTTGAAACAAAAGCCAATGATAAAGATGTAATAATTATTCCTGAAGGCGATAAAGTTTTGCTTGTTCACCGCAATAAGGAAGCAGAAAAAAAATTCACCGATAAACTTGAAAGCCTTCATTCGCTATTTGTTCGTCCGCAGGATGGCAACAGTCTTGTTTTAAAAGGTGCTGATGTTTTAAAAAATAACTGGTTCTTTTTATTTGTTGATGCGATGCAGGAAATGAAAGTGCCGGTATATGGATTTGAGGCATTAAAAAATTTCCGTTTTAATACAGCTAAGCCATCAACGCATATACACGTAAGCAGTGGTATGGATTGGTTTGATGCCAGAGTGGAGCTGGCTTTTGGCGATCAGCGAATAGGCATTATTGATATTAAAAAAGCATTGGCAAACAAGCAATCATTTGTACAGTTACATGATGGTACATTAGGGATATTGCCGGATGAATGGATAAAAAAATATTCATTGCTTTTTAAAGTAGGCGAAGGAAAAAGTAACCAGCTGCGTTTATCAAAATATCATTTAAGCGTTATTGATGATCTTTATGAAAAGCGTGATGAGAAGGAACTTTCGTTTGAGCTGGATGCAAAATATGAACGACTTAGAAATTTTAAAAGTATCCCTGAAATTGATGTGCCTGAAGGATTAGCAGATGTTCTTCGTCCTTATCAAACCTCAGGCTACCACTGGTTAAATTATCTTAACGATGTGGGCTGGGGCGGTATTCTTGCCGATGATATGGGACTTGGTAAAACTGTACAGGCATTAACCATGCTAAGGCATTATAAGGAGGAAAATGGAGGATTAAAGTCAATGGTTATTTGCCCCACTACGCTTATTTATAACTGGGAGAACGAAATAAAAAAGTTTACACCACAACTAACTTACCGCATTCATCATGGAAGTATGCGAACAAGAAATACAGAGGAATTAGAGCAGGCGAATATTATTATTACAACTTACGGCACGTTGCGAAGCGATATACATCTGTTATCAAAAACGTTATTTGATTATGTAGTACTCGATGAATCCCAGGCGATAAAAAACCCCGGATCAAAAGTGGCAAAAGCTGCCTGTTTGCTTACGGCAAAAAACCGTTTGTGCATGAGCGGTACACCATTACAAAATAACACCTTTGATATTTTTGCGCAGATGAATTTCCTAAACCCGGGTTTGCTGGGATCAATGGAATTTTTTAGAAACGAATTTGCAACACCCATTGATAAGTTTGGCGAGCCCGAACAAAAAGATCATTTAAAAAAACTCTTATATCCTTTTATTTTAAGAAGAACAAAAGAACAGGTTGCCAAAGATCTTCCAGAAAAAACGGAAACTATTCTTTTTTGTGAGATGGAAGATGAGCAAAGAAATGTTTATGAAGCTTACCGCAATGCTTACAGGGATAAGATACTGGGCACTATTGATGAACAGGGAATTGACAGATCGCAACTTACCATATTACAGGGATTGATGAAGTTGAGGCAGATATGTGACAGCCCGGCAATTTTAAATGAAGAAGAAAAATATCCGAATAATTCAATAAAGCTTGATGAGCTTACAAGAGAAATCACAGAGAATATCGGTGAGCATAAGGCATTGATATTCTCACAATTCCTGGGCATGCTGGCATTGATAAAAGAAAAGCTTAAAGAGAATAATGTGGTGTTTGAATATTTTGATGGCAGCACATCACCTGTAGAAAGGCAACGGGCTATTCAGAATTTCCAGGATAATGATGAATGCAGGGTATTTCTCATATCATTAAAAGCAGGAGGAGTGGGATTAAACCTAACCGCAGCCGATTATGTATATATTGTTGATCCATGGTGGAACCCGGCCGTAGAGCAGCAGGCAATTGACAGAACTCATCGTATCGGGCAAACAAAAAATATTTTTGCCTACAGGATGATCTGCAAAGACACAATTGAAGATAAGATACTGCAACTGCAGGACCGCAAAAGGATACTGGCAAAAGAACTTATAGCAGATGACACTTCTTTTGTGAAGAGTTTGAGCAAGGAGGATGTTGAATACCTGTTCAGTTAATTACTTGAGATAAAATCTTTAAGTCTTCTGAATTCTAATTGTGAACTGGAAACAAAATAAGGCCTCAGCATACGTACCATAAATTTAAAAAAACGAAGCATTGGTTTTTGGTTTTAAAGTTACTTTTCTCAACAAGGGCATCTAAAATAATACAAGGGTTAGTATTAATAATTTTTTAGGGTGAGATCCGGTAAGTTTTTAAAACCATTTACGAAGACGAAATCACCAACTCATACCATGCTTATTATTTCTATGCAATTTTTTGTAGTAACGCGTGTTATAAAATTCCGGATGCTGTGAAAGTTTTGCAATGAAATTTTGAATAATTCTGATTACTACATTACGGTTTGGGGTATTTGTATTCATATAAATGGATTTATATATTGTTACAACGGAGCTAAATAAAAATTATTGTAAAAAGGTGTTTAAAAGAGTATAAACCTTGTCCCAATGGGATTGTTGCGAGGTAAT
>JAYVEA010000269.1:0-3184 GCA_043749085.1 Chitinophagales bacterium | reverse complement strand
CTAATATTTTGGGCATTACTAAATAAGACTTTGTATTAATACCCATTATTTCCAGGGCATCAATTTGTTCACTCACTCTCATATTACCTAATTCGCCTGCTATCTTGCTACCTATAACACCTGCTAAAACTATACATACAAGTGTGGGAGAAAATTCAGTAATAACCGTATCTCTTACAACCTGCGAAATTGTTGTTTTAGGAACCAGTGGATTGGTTAACTGTGCTGCGGTTTGCACAGCACTTACTGCACCCATAAATACCGAAATAATAACTACGATACCCAGAGCACCTATCCCGATCTCTACACATTGATGTATAAATTCTTTCCAATACATTTTAAAATTTTCAGGCCTGGTTAACATGCCCTTCATTAATAAAAGATAACTGCCAAAAGTTGAGAAAATTTTCATTTGTACTTTTTTAATTATTTAAGCTTCTACCTCGCGGTTTACTTTTTTAAATTTTTTCCACCAGCGGGAACGTTGCACAATCTCCTCTGTTTTATAATTGCCTTTTATCTGTGCATCAATTACTGCTATCAATACCATATTAAATATACTGCGTACCTGGCTGCCCAATTGTAAAATATGTACCGGCTTACGCAGACCTAACAAAATCGGGCCAATTGCATCGGCACCACCAATTTCCTGTAACAGATTATACGCAACATTGCCTGCTGCCAGATTGGGGAATATTAAAGTATTTACATCCTGATCAACCAATTCACTAAAAGGATAGTTGTCTTTAAGTATCTCCCTGTTAAATGCAACATTAGCCTGAAGTTCGCCGTCAACGATCAAAGTTGGATCTTTTTGTTTTACAATATCCCTTGCAGTAGCTACCAGTCTGGCTTCAGGCGAATCGCTGCTGCCAAAATTTGAATAACTTAACATTGCAATGGAAGGTGTAATACCAAAATGCCTTACTTCTTTAGCAACCAACAAAGTAATGTCAGCTAATTCTTCAGCAGTAGGGTTAAAATTTACAGTTGTATCGGCAAGAAATAAAGGGCCTTTTTTAGTCATAATAATATACATGCCAGCCACCCGCTTTGCTCCATCTTCCATACCGATGATATGCAGTGCAGGCCTTATTGTATCAGGATAATTTTTTAAAAGACCGGAGATCATTGCATCGGCATCACCTGTTTCCACCATCATACAACCATAATAGTTGCGGTCCCGCATTATTTTTTTTGACTCATAAAAGTTAAATCCTTTACGCTGTCTTTTTTTAAAAAATAATTCTCCATATTCGGCACGCTTTGAACTCATTTCATCACTTGTGGGATCGATTATTGGAATTCCCTCTAGCTCAATGCCATTTTCCTGTGCAATTTTTTTGATCTTTACTTCATCACCTAATAAATTCGGATAGGCTACTCCTTCTTCCTGTACAAGCTGGGCTGTTTTTAATATCTTTTGATTTTCTGCCTCAGCAAACACAACTCTCTTAGGTTCTTTTCTTGCTTTGTTGCCGATGATCCGCAATAACTGGTTATCTATACCAAGCCTTTTATTAAGATCCTCTTTATAAGCCTCCCAATCAGTTATAGGATATTTTGCAACGCCACTTTCAATTGCAGCTTTTGCAACTGCCGGTGCAACAGTAGAAAGAAGCCTGTTATCTATTGGCTTTGGAATAATATAATCCGGACCAAATACCAATGTTCTTTCATTATATGCCATAGTAACACTATCAGGTACCGGTGATCTTGTCAACTCCGCCAAAGCCTTTACTGCAGCCAATTTCATGGCTTCATTTATTTGTGTTGCCCTCACATCCAATGCGCCACGGAATATATAAGGAAAACCAAGAACATTATTTACCTGGTTAGGATAATCGCTTCTTCCGGTTGCCATAATAACATCTTTACGGGCAGCAGTTGCCGCCTGATAGGATATTTCAGGATCGGGATTAGCCATTGCAAAAACAATAGGATTCTTTGCCATGCTTTTAACCATATCAACTGTAACCACATTTCCAACACTGAGCCCTATAAAAACATCAGCATCGTTCATAGCTTCAACCAATGTGAGCTCTTTTTTACGGGTTGTAGCAAACTGAATTTTATTTTCATCAAGATCATGCCTTTCTGCATGAAGCACTCCTGTTTTATCAAACATCACAAAGTTGTCGGGCTTTGCACCCAGTGCCTGGTACAAACGCACACAAGCCATAGCAGCTGCTCCGGCCCCATTTACCACAAATTTTACTTTATCAATTTTTTTCTTTTGAATTTCCAATGCATTTAAAAGAGCTGCAGAACTAATGATCGCGGTGCCATGCTGATCATCATGCATTACAGGGATATTCAATTGTTCTCTTAATTTTTTTTCTATATAAAAACATTCCGGTGCTTTTATGTCTTCCAGATTTATACCGCCAAAAGTTGGCTCTAACGATTTTACTATCTGAACAAATTTTTCGGGATCTGTTTCATTTATCTCAATATCAAAAACATCTATGTCAGCAAATATTTTAAAGAGAACACCTTTGCCTTCCATTACAGGCTTTCCTGCTTCAGGGCCAATATTTCCCAATCCTAAAACCGCTGTGCCATTACTTATAACAGCTACCAAATTTCCTTTAGCAGTGTACTTATAAACAGATTCAGGGTTTGCATGAATTTCCATGCAGGGTACTGCCACACCTGGTGAATATGCTAAGGAAAGATCTCTTTGTGTTTTAGTTGCTTTGGTGGGAACTACTTCAATTTTTCCCGGTCTTCCTTTGGAGTGATAATCCAGTGCTTCCTGTTTTCGAACTTCTTTTTTCATACTTTATATTCAGTCCAAATTAATTTACAATAGATATAGTTTATAAAGATATTACTAATCTCTTCTTTATTATTTTAAATGTCAATTGATACTGCCAGCCATGCCATTACTCCCATACCAATTTCAATTGCGCTTTCATCAATATTAAATTTTGGTGTGTGTACACCAGACGTAATTTGTTTTGAAATATTGCCAACGCCCAATCGATAAAAACACGCAGGTATTTTATGAGAATAATAAGCAAAGTCTTCTGCACCCATTCTTAATTCTGTCTGTTCAATATTTTCGTTGCCAATATATTCACCTGCTTTTGATCTTGCTGAATTAGTTAACTGTTCATTGTTTAAAACAAAAGGATATCCAACATCAATATTGATATCAATTTCTCCGCCCATAGCATGC
>JAYVEA010000268.1:0-10465 GCA_043749085.1 Chitinophagales bacterium | reverse complement strand
CCATTCCTGCACACGAACACATCCGTGGCTTAATGCTCTAGCAGTATTTTTAAAGAGATAACGTTGGTTGGTATCGTGTAGATAAACGCTGTAAGGGTTATTAAAATTAAATTTCAAAATTCCCAAAGCATTGTCATCCCCGCTACCCTGCAATATTTTATATGGAATTCCTTTTGAATATTTCGCCCAGTTAACTGAATACGGATCCACTGTTTCACCTTTAAGATCAACCAGGTGAAATCCTTTGCGTAACAGGTAATCAGCACTTTTCTTCATGGCAGGAAGAATATCTTTTTTAATAATACTGTTAGGTATCGTCCACTGCGGATAAGTTACCATATCTGTAATCTCACTATTAAGTTTTGGAGTTGGAGTTGCTGGCTTACCCACAATTATTTTTGATTCAAACACTATTGTATCCCCATCATAAACACGCAAATAATAAGAAGGCAGGTTTACCCAAATATATTTTTTAGGGAGATGATCCGGTAATTGTTTGAAGCGGTCAATATTAATTGCAATCCCTTTAAATTTTTCTGCATCACTGGCATTCAAACTTCTTACAATTGATGATGATAACTTTCCATCTGCTTTTATTCCTTTATGCTTTTGGAAATTCTTTATTGCATTAGCTATACCTGCAGAATCTGCATGTTGTATTGTCTCATCTAAATACCTGCTTTCCTGTAATCTTTTTTGCAGATTTTTTATAAAAGCAATAGAATCTTTATTGGGGTAGAGTAAATAGGTATAAACTCTTCTATCCATACTGTCTGTAAATCTTTTAATTCCTTTTTTTAATTCTATATAACCTTTATGCATTGGTTCAAGTGAATTTAATAATGGAAGAAGTGTTCTCCTCTCAATAACAGTTGTCAAATTCTTAATAAAAAAATCATTCGTTAGTGTTGTATCTGCAGATAATGAAATACTATCCGGTAATAATCTTCCCTGTTTTAAATGTTTCGATAATTGCATAAATGCATCGCTGAGCATAAGCTCTGCCTTCGTCCAAACATTTGCGTCCTTTCTTGACAAAGAATCATTAAGGATAGCCGTTTTTAATGTTCGAAGATCTCTATAATGATAGTCTGACGGAAATAATCCATATGCCTCTGAGCCCTCAATAAAACTGTATAATGAATCGGCCAGGGGTTCCCATTTTTCATCTTTGCTCCAAATATTTACATAATCATTTTTGTGATAAAATGAATCTACAATTGTAGTGAGGTTGAGTTTTATTGAATCATTTATCTTCCCGTTATTATCCAATGCATATTGTAAAACGGCTTTAATATTTTCACCAACCTTTGGATCCATTTCTTCGGGTGTAGCAATAATTTGCTTTTCTATTGCCGCATGCTTTGTTCTGCATGAATAAGTAAAAAATAAAAACATCAAAGCAGTAAAAATGAGATTAGCCTTTTGCTGAAACATAATTTTAAAAAATTATCTTAGCGAAAACCGTTTTGGTAATATTCTAATTTTTTTTTTGAATATGACTGTTAAAGTAAGATTTCAATTGCAAATGATAATGTTTGCAGCAATATCTTTTTCCACATCAAATATTTTATTTGCCCAGGATACTATTTTAAACAAAAATGGCTTATGGGTGATAAAAAATACAAGCACATTAAATGCTACCATAAAATCTGATAGTAATAAACAAATGGTTGATATTAAAAACCTGATTCCGGGTATTATTCCTGATCTGCGCTATGCAACAGCTAATAATTTTATGAAGAGAAAACTGTATCCTAAAATCGCAACTACCTATTTAAGATTACCGGCAGCAAAAGCTTTACAGCATGTACAAATTGAATTAAATGAAATGGGACTAGGGCTAAAAATATTTGATGCCTACAGGCCTTACTCTGTTACTGAAAAAATGTGGGAGCCTATAAAAGATGATCGTTATGTGGCCGATCCTAAAAAAGGAAGCGGCCATAACCGGGGGATTGCTGTTGACCTGACTATTATAAATTTAAAAACAAAAGCTGAACTGAATATGGGAACAGGCTTTGATAATTTCAGCGATACAGCCCATCAAACTTTTACTGCTTTGCCGGAAGAAATTTTGCGAAATAGAAATCTTTTAAAAACACTTATGGAAAAATATGGATTTAAAGCTTTGGAAACAGAGTGGTGGCATTACAGCTTACCTAATGCAAAAGATTTTGAACTGCTGGATATTAGTTTTAAAAGTTTAAAGAAATCAGGAGAAGGCAAACATTAAATTCTAAATTTTTCCACTTTTTCTTCAGCGGTAATATCCCCGTCACTTCTTATTTGCACCTGGACATTCGATATCCATTCTGAGCAACCTTTTGAATACAAGTATTCGTTTACATCGTTGATCACCTGCATTACATCATCATATGTTCCTTCCAACACAGTTGCAAATGGGCCAACATCATATTTAATTCCTGATCGCTGAATTACTTCTATCGCTTCATCAACCCATTCGTATGGATGTTTATCATTTACGATAGGAAGAATTTGAATAGAAGCGTTAACGATATAGGAATGCATTGAAATTTATATTAAATATGTTTTTTGTTCAACAACATAAGATCAGCTAAAACAATTGCTGTTGCTGCTTCCAGCACTACAGGCACTCTTAGTGCAATACAAAGATCATGGCGGCCCTTTACTGAAAATGATTCTATTTTATTTGTCTCTACATTTAATGTTTGTTGTTCCTGCGGAGTAGATGATGTTGGTTTGATAGCAATCCTGAAAACGATCTCATTACCGTTAGTGATACCTCCGACAATTCCGCCTGCATGATTAGTTTTTGTTTTACCGTTTGCATCTTCAATTGCATCATTATGTTTACTTCCAAACATTTTTGCAGCAGCAAAACCTGTCCCGAACTCAATAGCTCTAACAGCAGGTATTGCAAATACAGCATGACTAATCAATGATTCGGCAGAATCGAAAAATGGTTCGCCCAATCCAATAGGTAATCCGTTTACACGACATTCAATAATTCCTCCTATTGAATCTTTTGCATCGATTGCTTTCTGTAATCCTTTATCAAGATCTGTTTCTCCGCCAATCTCTAAAATTTTTGCTTCAATTTTTATTTGCCCTAATATTTTTTTTGCCACAACGCCTGCAGCAACTGATGCAACTGTTAGTCTACCGCTGAAATGCCCGCCTCCTCTGTAATCCTGGTAGCCATCAAATTTTTTGGAAGCAACAAAATCAGCATGCCCTGGTCTTGGTATAGCTCTCTGCTTTTCATAATCGGCGCTTCTTGTATTACTGTTCTTAAATAAAATAGTAATTGGCGCTCCTGTTGTTTTATTATTAAAAACACCGCTTACTATTTCAGGCGCATCATCTTCTTTTCTTGGAGTTGTACCTTTAGCGCCGGGTTTTCTTCTTTCAAGATCAACAGAAAAATCTTCAACATTTAAAGATATACCTGCAGGACAGCCATCAATAACAACACCTACATATTCACCATGCGACTCACCAAAAATGCTTACTCTATATATCCTTCCGAAAGAATTCATTATAAAATTTTAAAGATTAATAACCATATTCCTTTAACTGTAGCTCATTATCCCGCCACTTAGGCCTCACTTTTACAAACAACTCTAAAAATACTTTTCTTCCAAGAAATTTTTCAATATCTCTCCTGGCTTGTGTTCCCAGCTCCTTTATCATCTTGCCGCCTTCTCCTAATACAATTCCTTTCTGCGTTTCTCTTTGCAAAATAATATCAGCCCCGATCTTTACCAGTGTATGTTTTTCTTTAAACTCTGTTACAAGCACTGCCGCATGATAAGGGATCTCATCCTGGTACAGATAAAATATCTTTTCTCTTATTAATTCTCCAACAAAAAATTTTGTTGGCAGATCGCTCAGGTTATCGCCTTCATAGAACGGGGCGCCTTCCGGTAAAAGATCTAAAATTATTTTAAGCAAGTCATCAACACCTTTCTTTTTTAATGCAGAAATAACCGCAACGGCTTTACAATAAGACTGATGTTGAAAAAATTCTTTTGATTTTGTTATCTCGTCATCCTTTACAATATCTGATTTATTAATAATTACAATTGCCGGAACTTTTAAATGCAATGATGAAAATATTTCGTTCACTTCATGCAGGTCATCTTTTATATCTACTATCAATAATGCTACATCAGCATCTTCCAGGCTGCCTTTTACAGCCTGCATCATTTTTTCGTGAAGCTTATACCTTGGTTCAATAATACCGGGTGTATCTGAAAAAATAATTTGGTAGTCGTCAGCAGTTAAGATTCCTTTTATACGGTGGCGTGTAGTTTGCACTTTAGGAGAAACAATGGCAAGCTTCTCTCCTATCAATGCATTAAGCAGCGTGCTTTTACCTGCATTTGGTTTACCAAAAATATTTACAAACCCCGATTTCATACTTCACAAAAATACAGAAATAAAAAAGCCCCAAATTTATGGGGCTTTTTGTTGCGAAGCCAGGGTTCGAACCTGGGTCCGCCAACTGGCGGATATAAGCCCTTTATGGAAAGTTAATTAAAGATTTAATGTAGTTTCTGCCTGCCGCACTTTTTAATTGTTTCTCTCTTTTTAATGCTTCTGATTTATTGCCACATTCTTCTTTATAAATAATTTCCCATGGCCGATAATTAATAGTCCAGCCTTTCTTTCCGAGCTCATTATGAGACCTGAATCTTTCCTCAATATTGGAAGTCATTCCAATATATATTTTATTAAAAGTCTTAGAATATAAAACATAAATGATAAACATAAAATAAAAAAGCCCCGAAATTTCAGGGCTGGTAAGTTGCGAAGCCAGGGTTCGAACCTGGGACCTTCGGGTTATGAGCCCGACGAGCTACCGCTGCTCTACTTCGCGATATGGGGAGCAAAATTAAGTCGTAATACCGTTGCCGCCAAATTTATATACTTTAGAGGCTTGTAAAATTTTGTTATGATGAGAATTTTCGCTCTTTTTATTTTAATTATTCTTTTAACCATCAGCTGTAAGAATAAAATAAAAGAAACTGAAGACAATGTTTATTCCAGGCATTTACAAAAACATGTAAAGCTTACTATTTTCAATACCCCTGTGCCGGATGATAAAAACTCATTCAATCTTTTATTATTAAATGATGGACAGGATATGGAAAAGCTTCGTGTAAAAGAAATCGTTGACAGTCTTTATAAAAAGAAATTGATTCAGCCACTGGTTGTTGTAGGAATACATTCAGAAGACAGAATGCAGGAATATGGAATTGCAGATAATCCGGATTATAAAAACAATGGAGCTGATGCTGCAAAATATTCCGCCTTTGTTGATGATGAGCTCTATCTGTTTATTAAAAAGAAAACAGGTGTACGAAAATTTAATTCAATAACTATTGCAGGCTGCTCATTAGGAGGATTATCAGCATTTGATATTGCCTGGGACCATGCAGACAGGATAAATAAAGTTGGCATTTTTTCAGGATCTTTCTGGTATAGAGATAAGGATGCGTCTGCTGCCGGCTATTCGGATGATAAAGACCGTATCATATTGAATAAAATCAGGTCATCCAGAAAAAGACCACATTTACAATATTGGTTCTATGCAGGAGATGAGGAAGAAAAAGGTGACAGGGATAAAGATGGAATTATTGATGTAGTAGATGATACAAAAGATCTGATCGAAATTATTAAAACTAAAAATGTTGCATCTACAGATGATATTGTTTTTACAGAAATAAAAGAAGGAAAACACGACTATCCTTCATGGAGTCATGTTTTCCCTGCTTTTATAATTTGGGCTGTTGGCAAATAAAATACGAAGTAAGAAATATGAAGTATGATTACTAACCTCTTTTACTAACACTGCCTCCGCTGGATTTGGTTATGTTTATTAAAGACGCATTGCCTTTATAATGAATATCGCTTCCGCTGCTGGCTTTTGCATTTAATTCTTTATTTACTGTTATAGTAATATCACTTCCTGAAGTGCCTTTTGCCGTACACACATCCGCTATCAAATTATACCCATTAAAATCACTACCGGAACTTGCTTCGATAGAAACCGTATTTGTTTTTCCGCCAATTCTAATATCGGAGCCGCTGCTCTGATCTACAGTTAATTCATTCACGTCTACATTTCCTTTGAAATCTGAGCCGCTTGATAGTTTCAATGATAACAAATTACTTTTTATTATTCCGTCAACCAATACATCAGAACCGGCTGAAGCTATTATTCTATCCAGATCTTTATATGAAACGTAAACTTTTAAATTCCGCTTATTCGTGAATATTAAATGGTTGGCAAGGTTGTTATCATACCAAATTTTTAAAACTCCGTTTTCAACTTCAGTCTTTATCTTGTCCCGGTATTTTATTTCTGAAGCACTTACTGCTGCGGCCTCATCACCGTAGCTTAGGTATAAGTCAATACCATCAGAAACTTTTATTGCATGAAAACCCTTTACATTTCTTGGTGCTGCATTTTTATCATTGATGACAGTTTTGTCCTGTGCAAATAAAGAAAGAGAACATATAATAAGAAGCAGTGAGAATAACTTTTTCATAAATAGTTTTTTACTGTTACGATCCAAAAGGAGAAAAGTTACATAAAATATTTTTTGTTTAATTCCTTTTGTTGCATATACCTTTGCATTGCTTCAATCAATAGAAGCAAAGTTCCCGGGGTGCTTTTCCGAAAATTTGGAATTGCTGAGAAATACCCGCAGAACCTGATCAGGATAATACCTGCGAAGGGAGGATGACAATGTTTTATACACTTCTTCCCTTTTCATTGTAATTCCTGTTTAACTGATAAACTATTATACAATGAAAAAAATTATTACTCTATTTGTTTTAAACGGAATTTCTATTTCAATTTTCTGCCAGTATAAAAAAAATGATACGCTTCTTTTACAGCCTATTGAAATAAAAGCAGTAAGAGCCAATGATAAAGCGCCATTCACCAAAACAAATCTTACAAAAAAAGATATAGAGAAAGTAAACCTTGGGCAGGACCTTCCATTTATTTTAAATCAAATCCCATCTGTGGTAATAAATTCTGATGCCGGAAATGGCATAGGCTATACAGGTATACGTATTCGTGGCACTGACGCTACAAGAATAAATATGACGATCAATGGAATTCCTTATAACGATGCAGAAAGCCAGGGAATTTATTTTGTTGATCTTCCCGATATAGTTTCTTCAGTTAATACCATACAGGTGCAAAGAGGTGTTGGCACATCATCCAATGGCGCAGGCGCTTTTGGAGCAACTTTAAATTTATCAACCAATGAAATTAATGATACCTCTTATGCTGAATTGAATAATAGTTACGGCTCTTTCAATTCATGGAAGCATACATTAAAGTTTGGCTCAGGTTTATTAGGAAAACATTTTACTATTGATGGAAGGCTTTCAAAACTAAGCAGTGATGGATATGTTGACAGGGCATTAAGTGATCTGAAATCATTTTATGTAAGCACAGCATATCTTTCTTCAAAAAATTCATTACGCCTGAATATCTTTTCAGGAAAAGAGAAAACTTATCAATCATGGTATGGAGTTTCAGCAGCAGATCTTGACACTAACAGGAGATACAATGCTGCCGGAACAGAAAAACCCGGTGACCCTTACAATAATCAAACAGATAATTATTGGCAAACGCATTACCAGCTTTTTTATAATCAGAAAATAAATGCTCATTGGGCATTTAATATAGCAACCTTTCTTACAAGAGGATATGGCTATTATGAAGAATATAAAGCAGCGCAAAAATTTGTTGATTATAGCCTACCGAATTATATTAATGGAACAACTACAGTTACACAAACAGATCTTGTGAGACAACTTTGGCTGGATAATTATTTCTATGGAACTATTTTTTCTATCCAACAACAAAGCGCCAGATCACAGTTTACTTTGGGTGGGGGATGGAATAAATATGATGGAAAACATTATGGTATCGTAACATGGACACAATTTGGAACTTCAAAAAATCAACATTACTATGATCTTACTGCAAACAAACAGGATTTTAATATTTATGGCAAACTGCAACAACAGCTAAGTAAGCATTGGCAAGGCTTTGCAGATATACAGGCAAGAGCGGTCAAGTATGATATAAATGGGTTTAAGAATAATCCGCAATTAATGATCAATAAAAATAATTTATTCATCAATCCAAAGTTTGGAGTTACTTACAGCAAAAATAATTACCAGGCATATATCTCCTGGTCTATGGCCGGCAAAGAGCCTAACCGTGATGATTTTGAAGCCGGTATCAACCAGCAACCTAAAGCAGAAATATTACATGATATTGAATTAGGCTCTGAGAAAAAAACGCTTCATTTCTCTTATGGTGTAACTGCCTATTACATGTATTATCATGACCAATTAATATTAACAGGAAAAATTAATGATGTTGGATCATATACAAGAACGAACACTCCTTCCAGCTATAGATTAGGGATTGAATTGCAGGGAAAAGCCGACTTATGGCAATGGCTAAATGCTTCGGCAAATATTGCGTTTAGCCGCAATAAGATCAAAAATTTTACTGAATATATAGATGACTATGATAACGGAGGACAAAAAACTTTTCAATATAACAACACTGATATTTCATTTTCCCCAAATATAATTGCAGGAGCAACTTTAAATTTTTTACCTGTAAAAAATGGCGAGATAAGTTTATTGTCAAAATATGTTGGCAGAGAATTTCTTGATAACACTTCAAAAATATCAAGAAGCCTTAATCCATTTTATATTCAGGATGCAAGGGTGAGCTATACATTAAATAAGAAAATTCCGAAAGAAATAAACTTCATCTTCCAGGTAAATAATATTTTTAATAAGAAGTATGAACCGAATGGATATACATTTAGTTATTTTTATTCAGGAAGCTTAACTACAGAGAATTATTATTTTCCTATGGCGGGAACAAACTTTATGGCAGGGATAAATATAAAGTTGTAATAGTGAGTCGTGAAAGTTGAAAGGTGAAAAGATAATCTCACTTTTGACGTCTGACGTTTTTATAATTCTCATTAATTATCATTTAAATTTTTCCTGCCACGCCAACATCCCCCCTTCAAGATTTTTTGTATTGGTAAACCCAAGCTGATCTAATATTGCAGCGCTGATGCCGCTGCGGTTACCGCTTCTGCAATAAAAGATCACTTCTTCATTTTTAAGGTCTTCTATTTCTTCTATCTGCATGCTTTGTATTTTACCTATAGGCACTAATTTACCGCCAATATTAAACTCGGCATTTTCGTGCGGTTCTCTTACATCTATCAGGTTTAATTTTTCTCCTGCATCTAATCTTTGCTTAACTTCTTCAGGTGTAATATTTGTCATTGTAATAAATCTTTTTGATCTTTCTTTTTTAAACTATCTGTATCCAGTGGCATAGGTGAAAGCCAAACGTCCATAGTTTGCCCGGGACGAATATACAACGGTGTAGCTTTATCAATATCAAATCTTTCTGGATTTTGTTTATATACAAAAGCAGCCCCCGTATCTCTTACAGTACTCATTGCTATTACTGAGGCAAGGGTTATACCCTTTGTTTCCAGTATCGCTTTTGCTTCCGCAAAGGTTAATCCTACCAGTTGAGGAACAAGCATTTGCTGTACCTCTAATCCGCCTCCAATAATCAATGTTATCCTTGCGCCCCATGGCACTTTTGTACCAACTGTAATTCTTGAACCATTATATTGTTGCTCTAAAACAGAACCCTTCATAAAATCAGGGCGATAAATAGTATCCCCTAATCTAAGATGATTTCTTCGAAGCAGATCATTTGCAAACCTAAAACTTAAACCTTCCAGCTTAGGCACAATAACAGGTGGAGGTGTAGCACTGTTTATAGTTAAAAAAACAGTACGGTTTACTTTTACGGTTGCATCAGGCTCGGGTAATTGTTTAATTACAGTGTACCTGGGTATACTGTCGAAATATACTGAATCCTGTATCACTACATCAAAGCCTTGTGACTCTAATATCTTTATTGCATTATCAACATTCTGGCCCTTAACTGCAGGAACTTTTAAATATGCTCCATGATTAGTAAACCAACTTAAAGATTGCAGGAACAAAAAACCAATTAAAAATACCAGCGTTAAAGCAGCTAATAAGTTTATCCAAAAAGGTTGTTTGGTGAGATATGTAAAAAGTTTTTTCATTCTTCTTTTAAGATATTGGATAAAGGTGCAATTTAATTATGAATTATGTAAACACTCTTCAATTAATGCGGTATAAAAATCCTGTAAGCTCCATCCCATAGCATGTACCTGCTGCGGAACAATGCTGGCCTCACTTTGACCGGGTACTGTATTTATTTCAAGCATATATGGTTTACCTGCTTCTTCATTATAAATAAAATCAATTCTCACAATACCCTTACAATTAAATACCTGGTATATTTTTATTGCCGCCTCTCTTATTTTTTCGGCAATAGGTTCTTCTACTTTTGCAGGTGTAA
>JAYVEA010000267.1:0-27223 GCA_043749085.1 Chitinophagales bacterium | reverse complement strand
TGTAAAAAATAATTTAATAGAAAAAGTCGGAATTAATTTATCAATCAACCCTGATACAAAGGTGATAGAAATGAAAGGCTGTACTTTATTGCCCGGATTAATTGAAGGACACAGCCATTTATTTTTACACCCTTACAACGAAACTCCGTGGAATGACCAGGTATTAAAAGAATCAAGATCGGAGAGAATTGCCAGAGCAACTGTCCATGCCCGAAATACATTACTGGCAGGCTTTACAACTGTCCGCGACCTGGGAACGGAAGGTGCAGGTTATGATGACGTTGGATTAAAGCAAGCCATTGAAAAAGGAATTATTCCGGGCCCGAGAATGCTTGTTGCAACAAGAGCCATTGTTGCCACCGGCAGCTATGGGCCAAAAGAATTAAGCTATGATATTGATGCACCAAAAGGAGCGGCAGAAGCAGATGGGATGGATGCATTAATAAAAGAAGTACGTACACAAATAGGTAAAGGCGCAGATGTAATAAAAGTGTATGCAGATTACAGGTGGGGATTAAACAAAGAAGCAGCCCCAACTTTTACAATTGATGAATTAAAAAAAGTGGTAGAAGTTGCATCTTCAAGCGGAAGAATGGTTGTAGCACATGCAGCAACTGAAGAAGGTATGCGGAGAGCAATAACGGCAGGTATTACAACCATTGAACATGGTGATGAAGGCACGCCTGAAACTTTTAAATTAATGAAAGAAAAGAACATTGCCTTATGCCCTACCCTTGCAGCCGGTGATGCAATTGCGCAATATCGTGGCTGGAAAAAAGGTACTTCAGAGCCAGAATCAATCAAAGCAAAAAGAAAAAGTTTTTCGTATGCCTTGCAATCAGGCGTAACTATTTGTATGGGCGGCGATGTAGGTGTTTTTGCACATGGTGATAATGCACGTGAAATGGAAATGATGGTGGAGTATGGCATGCAGCCAATCAATGTGCTTCGTTCAGCAACATCTGTAAATGCTGATGTGTTTAAAATAAATAAAACTGTTGGAAGAATTGTACCGGGATTATTTGCAGATATTTTAGTTGTGCAGGGAGATCCGATTAAAAATATTCATGATGTTAAAAATGTAATGCTGGTAATGAAGAATGGAGTAGTTTATAAAAACATTTTTTAGTTTTAATTTTTAATTTTCTCTTATGAAAAAAACATCCCTGATACTTTTTGGTTTTATCTTTTTTATTACAATCTCTGCAGCTTTTACAACTTTTGATCCTCCCCGGTTTAAAAATTTAAAAATATTACCAAGGTTTATTTCCGAAAAAGCACTTGACAGTATTATGGAACATTATTCCATTTCCCTTGGAGTTAAATGTGATTTCTGTCATATGCATAATCAGGAAAAAGATACATGGGATATGGCCAGTGATGTAAAAGCTGAAAAATTAATTGCCCGTAAGATGATGCTTATGACAAATGGTATTAACACAAAATATTTTCCACCGGAAAAAGGAATTAAAGATCAACAGGCAATACAAACTATTACATGTTACACTTGTCATAAAGGCGAGGCTATTCCGGTAGACATGCCCGAAGAAAATAAAGATTCTTTAAACACAAAATAAATGCTTCTGTAGTATTATTTTGATACCAAAAATCTTTGCAAATCCTCTATTGTATTTGCTAAGTAAACCAAAGGCGCATTCCAGTTAATAGCAATTTCATTAGATGCATAGGCGCAGTCAATATCAGCGTACGAAGTTTCAGGTTCATTAAATTCATACTTGCATTTATCCTGCTGCCCGGGATTAGGGCCTCCTGCTAATAGGCCTGGAACAGGCTCTGTAACTCCATCTGCAACTGAAGGACGGTGATGAGGATGCATAGTAGAATTACTTCCAAAACCGGTAACAAAGCAATAACCTGTAGCATTTCTTCCTAAAATATAATCGAGATTAGTTAATGCGTTTTGCAAATATTTTTTATCATTAGAAAGAAGGTAAGCATTTATTAATACTATGCCTTGATTAGCTGCAACAGCATTACTTCCCCAGGTAAAATCTCTTTTTGATTGACCCATTACAATTTGAAAAGCATTACTATCAACTTTTAAAATATACTCATTTGCCAGTTGAAGTATTTGATCTTTTACAATTTGTAAATCATTTTGTGTATAAGCAGGTAATTGCTTTTTAAAACGTAACAAAGAATAATGCCCGAGCATTTCAACATTACCCCATGATGGCAACGAAACAGTCGCCGATTTATTTCTTATATATGCATTGAAATAATCTTTATTCTTTGTTGTTATAAATAATTCTGCTGCTGCCCATACCCATTCATCTGAAAATTTTTTATCCCCGTATGCGCCTGTTGTTATTTGCGGCTGGTAAATTTTATTTAATTCATTTTGATTGTATTCTACTAATGGATTCTTTTCAGCCCAATGCCATGCAGCAGTTGAAGCTTTTAAACAACTATCCGATAATCCGGGAAACTGTTTTTTGAAATTCTTTAAAATACGGGATGCCTGTGCAGTTACTGCAGCAAAATCTAAAGAAGCAGCTGTTCCTTTTTGAACAACATATCTTGGAGCCCTTGTGATACCCGGCATTACCATACCATCAAAAACTGTATTTGTACATTTATGATACACTCCCCCATCATTGGGATCCTGCATTGTAAGCATCCACCTGAGGTTATAAATTACCTCGTTCAATATATCGGGAACATCATCATTGCTTTCCGGAATATTAGTATTAAGCGTTTTATAATAAGCAGGAAAATCTTCGTAAGCAGATAATAATGTACCCATGGTAATACCGGAGTTAACAATGTACTTATTGTAATCGCCTGCATCATACCATCCACCCGAACAAGCTATTATTGTACCTGCCGGCCTTTCCTTTGATGCAGCAGAAGGATGAACATAAACCACATCATCAGGATGGCCTGGAGAGCGATGCCACTTGCCTGCATATTTTTCTTCGAGAGCCATTGATGCCCGTTGATAATAGAAGCCTTTTAAAGAAGCGACTGCAGCTTTATGATAAACTTTATTATCGATTTGAAAAATATAAGAGTGACCAATACCAGGGATCAAAATAACAAAACTTCCATTTTTTGTAAGAGAAGAAAAATCGGCAATCCTTGTTTTTGTTGATGAATAAGCAGATTGTTTTT
Organism: Chitinophagales bacterium; assembly: GCA_043749085.1. GTDB lineage: Bacteria > Bacteroidota > Bacteroidia > Chitinophagales > Chitinophagaceae > Ginsengibacter. Next base: position 24,088 of record JAYVEA010000267.1, on the reverse strand, counting down.
CATTGCTTAATGTTCCCGTAAAAAATGTATCCCTTAAATTAGTTGATGTGATATAAAAATTATTTGCAGAAACGTTACCCGTAACAACAGCAACCTTTGGCGCATTTGGATAAAATCCTAATTGATTTAATTTTATTTGCTCTGTAACACTTTGAGAGAATATAGAATTTGAAAAAGCAAGGAATAGAAAAACCAATATCAATCCATATCTGCAAAATGTTTCTTTCATTATTTTTTCTATTATCTAAAATTAAAATATAAAACACCGTTTACAGGCTCATTACCGTGTCGAACATTTTTCTGGCTTTGGGGGCCCATCACTTCCGGACGATTGAATTTGGTACCTATTGCCGGAATAGCATGCATGATACCAATATTGCCATCAGGGAAGGGCGGGCTTGTATTGTTGTTAGTAGCGCCTTTAGGTTTTTCGGGTTTCAGCAATTGTAAATACACATTGTTGCGTTCAGGAAAGATAACAAAGTTGCTTTCTTTCGTCTGCAATTGCAACCACCGCAGTTCTGAATAATAGCCTTTAAATTCGGGATAAATCCAGCTTTCACCGGTAATAGTATTGTTATAACTTTTTTGCCAAACTCCTAACTGCTGTCCTTTTAAGCGGTTCTTCCATACATGGTAAGGTCCACGGCCCATGTATTTAATGCCTGTAATTTTTTCTTCAGGATAGTTAAATGTGAGGCCCATGAAATCAACTGTATCTTTAGTGAGATAGCTGTATTCAAGTCTTGGAAGTTTTACAGAATGGAATATCCATTTTACTCTCAGACTGTCGCCTTTGTATACCGGTTCAACAATATAATCGAGACCTTGCTGGTAGCTTTTCCATTCATTAAGTACCATCTTGCTGCCTGCTAAGGCAGGGCCACCACCAAAAGAAGTTTCCTTTTTCCCCTTTATTACTTTTTGAAGAAAGCCGGTAGCTTTTTCAAACTGATACGCAATGCCATCACAAAAAACTGTCAGTGATTGGTTGTCATCCTTTGTTGTTATAGCGGATGGCGGCGGCGGTGGCGGCATTGACATTGGAAAGGTTGCTTTTATTGTAACCGGCCAGCTCCACGTACAAATGGTATCGCCATTCTGATTAAAGGCTGTTAAATAAAATGCCTGCGCTGCCGCTTTAGCCGGTAACGGAATGGATAAAATACCTTTTTCGGCTGGCGCAACAGAAGGTCCTTGCAGGGTACCTTTTTTTACAACTTTTAGAGCCGTTGTTTTGTCATAAGCAAATGGAAAAGTTACCAGCTTCCATTCAAATTTTATTTTATTAAGATTTGTATACAGGTAACGATTTTCAATTTCGATATTACCAGTAAAATTTTGAGAAGCTGTATTAATTTCTATATAAACAGGGCTCCATAATTCCCTGATAGTATAATAACTTCCCTCCCTTTCACGATGTGGACCTACAATTCCATCCGGCGCTGCGTTTCCTTCAACATCAATACTGTCATGCCTGTCACCGCGAACCAATCCTTCATCATGAAAAGACCATAAAAATCCTCCCGCAAAATGGGGGTGTTTCATCATCTCATTCCAAAAATCTTCCAATGCTGCACCATGTCCACCATCAAACAACCCATGCATAAACTCTGTTGGAAAAAATACTTCTTTTGCATTTGCTACTTCATTTTGCACATACTTAAAATCAGGATAATGTTTTGTATTAGTACCATTGAATCTTTCCCACGGATGTATCACCAATCTTTTTTGCGGATCGTATAATGCATAGTCACCATCCAGCGCAGGGTTCCATCCACCTTCATTTCCATTATCCCAGATAACAATTGAAGGATGATTTACATCACGCACTACCAATTCCTTTACAAGCTTTTTTCCTGCGATTGTATCATAAGCTGCCTGCCATCCTGTAAGTTCATCTAACACAAATATTCCGAGACTATCACATAGATCTAAAAATTCTTTATCAGGAGGATAATGAGACATTCGAACTGCATTCATGTTCATACCTTTCATTAATTTAATATCCATTAAATGAACCTGCTGACTTAGTGTTCTCCCCGTTTCCGGCCATTCGCTATGGCGGCATACACCTTTAAAAATTACTTTCTTCCCGTTTACATAAAAGCCATCCTGCACACGCAATTCTGCTGTTCTAAAACCAAACCGCTGGCTGATGGAATGTATAGTATTTGTTCCTTCTTTTATTGCTACGTTTACATAATACAAATTCGGTTGTTCCGGATTCCATAAATTAATATTTGTAAATTGATGATGAAGCATGCTATCACCTGCTGATAATGTAAATGGCTTATCAACTACATTTCCTTTTATATCATACACCTGTGCTTCTATTATTTGATTGCCGGTTGAATTATTAAATACCTGCATGTTAAAATCTCCGGTTGCTTTTGCATCTATTGATACTCTTTCTATAAATGTTGAAGGAACAATTTCTAAATACACAGGTCGAAAAATTCCGCCGAACAACCAAAAGTCTGCTTTACGCTCTGCACGATTTATTGATGCATTTGTTGAACGTTTACTAACTGTTACTTCCAATAAATTAAACTGATCAAATTTTACAAGATCAGTTATATCATATTTAAATTGATAAAAACCTCCCTGGTGTACAGGTCCTGCAGATTTTCCATTAATTTTAGCTTCAGTTTCTGTCATGGATGCATCAAAAACGATAAAAACTTTTTTGCCTTTGTTCTGCGGAGCAATTTTAAAATTGTATTTGTATAATCCCTGCTCATCAGGGTTTACAGCATCCTGGTAATAATTATAAGTTCCAAAGCCCTGTGTCTCCCAACAGGAAGGAACAGCAATGGTTGACCATTTACCACTGTTGCGACCTTTCGTGCACATGAAATCCCATTTTACTGTATGGTCTTTATCTGTGCCTGATAAATATTGAATGATTGTTAGCTGCGCCTGCGAACTTAAATATGTTGTTAGAACGAATAATAATAAAACTGCTTTTTTAAATAGCCTACTCATAATTAATTTCTACAATAATCTTTTAAAAAACGGAATAAGTTCTTCAGCTAAAATTGAATGATCTTCTACACTTGGATGCCCCCCACAACCTCTTGCCTGCATAGGCTCAAAGAAAAATAATGCAACAGGTTTATCCTTTTTATAAATCCAGTCAATATTCGTTTTTACTGCTGTTAGACAATTTTGTAAAGTAAGCCTGCGGTTTCCATTTATCATGGGGCTACTGAGTAATGCTATTTGTGTGTTAGGATATTTTGATTTTACAAGTTGAATAAATTTTATAAAAGTATTTACGAAAATTGTACTGTCAAATGGCAACCTTATAGTTTTACCATCTCCATTGCTTAGATCATTTGTGCCTAATGCTATACTCACAATCTTCGGATCATACAAACTAAAATTCCACTTACGGGTACTGTGCATTTGGAAATCGGAATTTTCATAGATCGGCGGCATAGAAGGTTCATCCTTGTTCCAGTGACGATAAATACCTACACCACTCACACTGCTCAATATAAAATTAGTTCCAAGCGCTCTTGCTACTCTTGGGCCGTATGCATAGTATGCATTATGTTGATCATGATATTCTCCTGTACCACAGGGCACTTCAGACGGATCAGCTGCAGCGCCGCAGGTTATACTGTTGCCAATAAATTCTATTAAAGGCAAGGCCGGCAGTTGAATAGATTTTATTTTTTTGGCGATCACTTTATCAATGAATACAGGACCTGTGTGTGCTTCGGTTGCTTTATATATCCATATAGTATGTTTGCCTGCATTACCTGCACTTAAAATTATTGGCTGTTCAGAATTACCATCAACTCTTATTCTTCTTTGATATTTTCCATCCAGTTCATATTGCAAATAATTATGACCATTGATATTAGGAATGGTAGCAAATATGGTGCATTCTTTTTCTTCAAAAGTAAACCCAAAGTGGACTGCAGAACTTATCAATTCAAGTTTACCGTTAGTAAGTAGTGTTCTTCCAAATGGATGTAAATTGATTGCAGATAATGTATCTGCGGTTATATTTTTTGTTGAATATGTGCTGGTACAACTTAACAGCAAAAAACAAATTGCAACGATATTTATATGGTTCTTCATTCTGATCATTAATTAATAATCTGTTTTCCTTTATAGAGATCGCGTAAATAATTTCTTACTTTTATTCCTGATTCTTTCAGGTCTTTAAATTTCCAATTACCATTTGTATCAGCACCTTTTTGTAACACAGAACACGTTTCATCTTTATCAGATACTGACCATGTTATCCAACTGATCTTATGTTGTTCTGCCCAGTTGATCCATCGTTTCCATTCTTCTTCATTTATTTTACCATCGCCTGATGCTTCCATTCCGGCTGATTCTGAAATAAATATTGGCAATCCTTTATTAAGTGCATATTCACCCCTGTCGCGAAGCCATTGCTTATGCGTACCGGCATAAAAATGTAAGGTGTACATCAAATTTTTAAATCCTTTTATCTGATCGTCTGCAGGAAGATTTATATCCTGGTCCCAATGAGGACTTCCTACAAGAATAATATTAGCCGGATCAATTGTTCTGATGGTTGCAATTATTTCTTCTGCATAAGTTTTTACTTCTTCCCATGTTTCCTTGTCGGGTTCATTGAATAGCTCGTAAATAATATTTGGATAATTGCCATATTCAGTAGCCATTTCAGTAAAGAATTGCTTTGCTTCTTTTAAGTTTATGTTGTGGCTATGCCAATCAATGATCACATAAATTCCTTCTTTTATAGCCGCATCAACTACTGCTTTTATTTTTTGCTTTGAATCCTCGGGATCTTTAATATAACCACCGGCCGGTTCCACACCCATGGCTGCTCTTACTACTGAGCACTTCCAGTCTTTAGCAAGCCAGTGAACAGTTTCCGCATTATAAAATCGTGGCCAGAAGTTATGCCATCCAAAACTCATTCCTCTCAACACAATTGGTTGCCCTTTCTTGTCCATTAGTTGTGCTGCATCAACATGTAATTGACCATGTTTTTTTACAGGTTGTGCATATAAAAAACATCCTATGCACATCAATAATAAAATGATTGATATGATTTTCATTCTTACTAATTAGTTTGTTACTTATTCAAACGTAACATAAGAACATCCTTTGCCGGCACTGTTGCTACCAATGATCTTTTTGTATCGCCTGCATCTATCTTTGTCCAGAGGTTGCGAAGTTTATAAGTAGTTTTTTTTGTATTAAGATCTCTTTTGGATAATTTATCTTCGACAATATTATCAACCCAATTAAAATTAATTTGTTGTGGCGTACTTTTCCTGTTTAAAAAACAAACTGCCCAGCCTCCATCTTGTAAAGGTTTGAACCATGTTTCAACACTATCTTTTGCAGCATATTTTAAAGCTTGTATTCCTAATGCATCCTGGTTGATTGCGATCACTTCTTTATTGGTTAATATTTCTGTAACCTCTTTGCTCATGTTGCGTACATCATTACCTGAAATAAGAGGAGCAGCCAACATAGCCCACATTGAAAAGTGCGCCCTGTCTTCATTAACTGACATACCGTTACCTACTTCAAGCATATCAGGATCATTCCAATGCCCCGGGCCTGCATACTTGCGCAAAGTATCCTGCATGTCTACAATTTTCATCACACCATTTGCTGACCAGTTGCCATAATTTTTTAAGCCTTCAAACTGGTTGGCAATATCACCTGTTGTACGCCATAAATGCCCCACAGGTGCTGCCCATTCCCATGGTTTATTTTGTCCCCATTCACATAGACTAAATACAATGGGACGGCCCGCTTTTTTTAATGCTTTGCTCATGGTTGCATATGCTTCTTTTGCATTGATGCCATCAGCATAACACCAATCAAATTTTAAGTAGTCAATATTTTGAGAAGCATAGAAACGTGCATCCTGGTATTCGTAACCTCTTGTACCCGGATAACCTGCACAGGTCTTTGTTCCAGCGCAATTATACAGGCCAAATTTTAAACCTTTTGAATGAACATAATCTGCCACTATCTTCATTCCCCTTGGAAATTTTTTTGGATCAGCAATAAGATTCCCTGTAATACTATCTCTTTCCATTGCCATCCAGCCATCATCTAATACAAGGTAAGTGTAGCCTGAGGCTTTCATACCGGATGATACCATCGCATCTGCAATCTGCATCACCATTTGCTCATTAATATTTGTTTGAAATTTATTCCAGCTATTCCATCCCATAGGTGGCGTTAATGCAAGCCCTTCAAACTTTTGAGCAAAAGAATTAATGGCAATAAAAAGTAATGCAATTAAAAAATATTTTTTCATGTTTATGTTTTATAAGCTTGGTCGAACAATTATTTCTATTATTTTTTATCAATAACCATATACACTATGGCCCGTGCCGGAACATTTATATTAACACCATTTATTGTATTTGCCGAATAAGGATTAATGGAAGCATAATTAGCCGGGCCACCTGCAACACCGGATGGTCCCTGGCCATTCACCAAAACTTTTCTCGAGAACTCTCCATTGTCTCCACCGCCTGTTAATGTGTACCAGTAAAACCTGGTGCCTACATTAAAGGTTTGAAATTTTATTTGTACCAACTGTGCTGAAGCAGATCTATTCACCAGTGTTACGCCTATCTGGCCTGAGGTGAATGAAGATGCATAAGATATCAGGTCTGCATTATCAGAAGTTGATGTTATTAATCTATCACCCAAAAATTTTTGAAAATAATACATATGATAAAACGCAGGGCGTGCATTCCATTTTGGAACACCGGGTTCATCACCATTACTAAACATACCATGATCATTGCCATTATCCCAGGCATTTGCAAGATCCCACCGGGCAGACATTCCATATTTATTTTTTAATGCCTCACCTAAAACCATTATTGCATGCATCCCATTTATATGCGACACTTTTTGCATTGATCCTTCCGCATTAATATTATATTCTGTTAATGCAATAGGTTTAAGTGTTACAGCAGCGGATTGCAATGATTGTGTAACAAAGTCCATCATATTTTTTGTTTCTGAAGCTGGAGATGCTAAAATATTTGTGGCATTGGAATTAGTTTGATACGCTGTAAAATAACTATGCACAATGTAAAAGTCAGGCGATGTGCCGGCTTTACTAAATAAACCTGTATTCCAGGTTTTGCGTGTGTTCGTTTCCCACGATTGCGCTGCGGCTTCAACGGTTACTGCACCAATATAAATTGATTTACCAATCTCCTGTGCAGCCTTTCTCATTGAATCTGCAAATACTTTAAAGTGTTGTCCATATAGATCACCGCTAAGATATTCAGGCTGTCCATCTTTATTTTTAGTTATATCAATTCTATAACCGGCTTCCCAATCACCAAAATTTTCATTTCCTATCTCCCAGTATTTTGTTCTGCCATTATCGTAACGCACCCAGTCTGCAGCTAAATGAGCCGCTGTTGCTACAGGATTGGCGCTTGTACCATAGCGTGCATAACCATAGTTAATAGTTATCATCCCGCTATTACCTGTTTGCTGCAACATGTTGTAATAATTATCTACAGAAAATGTCCAGCTTTCTGAATTCTTTCCATACCACCAACCACTTGCAGATTGAGTTCCGTTTGCATTAACCAACATCGAAGGCGCATCTGCAGGTGGAGTATTTTTGGGAGCATTCCAAAAAAATACGTCGCTGATACTACCGCCGGGAAAACGAATTATATGCGGATGAAGATTTGTAATATCCGTCATTAAAGATGTTTCAGTAACGATCTGTGTCATCCATATATTAGCATTGTTTCCAAAGATGGACATAGGAACTTTTGTTATAACAGCGCTCGGATTAACAGTTACTGTGTATGCTGTTGAAAAAGGAATTGTTGTATCCTTATAAGAAGGTGCAGTAAAGGTTTTCGGCTGCCAATCATTTAGAAAAAAACCAATTGTGTTGGCAATTGCAGGATCAACAGTTGGTGTTATAATTACCGTAGTATCTTTAGGAGGAGTAGGAGTTGTTCCACCACCACTTCCATTGTCTGTACTCTTTTTACAGGAATAAAATGTAATTATACATAGAACTCCGGCTAGTATTGTGTTTGTTTTCATAGAGCAAACATTATTAAAAAATTACTGATTTATTTACGGCGAATGTTGCATTCAAATTTCCAATCATCACTTTGAAGTCTCCCTGTTCAAGATGTTTTTTATTATCAGGGGCTACAAAAGCAAGTACTTTCATAGGAATTTTAAATTCAACAGTTTTAGATTCTCCTGCATTCAACATTATTTTATCAAATCCCCGTAAACGTCTTACGTCAGGAGTGAGTGCAGATGCGATAACATCAGAAATGAATAATTGAACTACTTCCTTGCCTGCCTTAGTACCAGCATTGGTAACAGTTACAGAAACAGTTACTGATTCATCAGGATCGAAACTTGTTTTATTAACTGTTAGATTACTGTAAGAGAAATTAGTGTATGACAAACCGAAACCAAATGGATATTGCGGACTCGTTTCACCTCCCTGTGGATTGCCGCTTCCTTCTGATGGTTTGTGAATATATCCAACCAGGTCATTTGTGTTACGGGGATAAGTAATGGGAAGTTTACCACTTGGATTTACATCACCGGTAAGTACATCAGCTAATGCATCGGCACCATAATTACTCGGGAGATAAATATCTAAGATCGCTGCAGCACCGGGTTCTATCCTCCTGATAATTCTTGGGCGACCTTCATTTAAAATCAATATCACTGGCTTTCCTGTTTGTATTAATGCATTAGCAAGCGTAATTTGATTATCAGATAAATTAAGATCATTTGTATTACCGGGAGTTTCAGTGTAACTATTCTCGCCTATGCACAATAAAACATAATCAACATTTGCAGCTGCACGAACAGCGGCATCAATATTTACTATGGAATCTTTTTCATAACTCTGTTTCATTTTATAAACAACACCTTCTTCAAATACAACATTAGCTGCTCCCAACTTATTTCTGATTGATTCCAAAATAGTATTGTATTGAGCTCCATATTCATCTGTCCTATCTCCCTGCCATGTGTATGTCCAGCCACCATTTAGTGTACGCATCGAGTTTGCATTAGGGCCACATACCAATACCTTTGCATTTGATCGAAGAGGTAAAGTATTGTTTGTGTTTTTTAAAAGCGTTATAGACTCTGATGCTGTATTGTAAGAGGCTTTAGCAAATTCAGCGCTTCCAAACTTTGGATAGTTATTTACATTGGTAACAGGTGTTTCAAAAAGTCCTAATTCATATTTAACTCTTAAAATTCTTTTTACTGCATCATCAATTCTTGCCTGTGATACTTTTCCTTCTTTTACCAAAGCGATAAGATCTGTACAAAAATCTTTATAAGCATAGGGTATCATTGACATATCATTGCCTGCATTGATAGCTAACGCAATTGCTTCTTTAATACTTGTTGTCATTTTATCACGGCGATAAACATTTTCAATATCCTGCCAGTCAGTAACAATAAAACCTGTAAAGCCCAATTCATTTTTTAAAATATCAGTAAGTAAATGTTTATTAATATGAACAGGTATGCCATTGATCAAGGCAGAATTAACCATTACAGTTCTTGCTCCCGCTTTTACAGCAGCAGCGAATGGTGGCAGATGATATTCACGTAAATAATGTTCAGGTATCCATGCATCAGTACGATCTTTTCCGGATTTAGGATCAGAATAAGCCATATAATGTTTTAAGCTCACGGCTAATTTTTCTTTGTTTCCTAAAGGCTCCTGCATACCTTTTATAAATCGTGTACCCAGTTCAGCAATCAAATAAGGATCTTCGCCGTAGCCTTCCCAAATACGCGGCCATACAGGGTTTGTGCCCAGATCCAATGCAGGAGAAAAACTCCATGGCACTCCGGCTGCTCTTGATTCATATGCGGTAATTACACCAGTATTATAAGCCAGATCCCGGTTCCATGTTGCGGCCTGTGCAATAGGCTGAGGAAATAATGTTCCACCGCCAATGTAGGTTACACCATGAATATGATCAAGACCATACAGCACAGGAATTTTCAATCTTGTTTGTTTCGCAGCATCCTGAATTTCTGTGATAAGCCTGTTCCAGTCCTGCACAGATTGTAATGGCCCGGGAGAATTTAAGATCGATCCTAATTTATAACTGACAACAGCATCTTTCATTTTATCAGTGAATGAAAAAACTTTTGCTTTGGTTGAACCTACAGATTCAATAGATATTTGTGCCATTTGACCAACCTTTTCTTCAAGTGTCATTTGTTTTAATAGCGCCCCTACTTTCTTTTCAATGGCAGGATTTAATTTCTGTTGTGCATATGCAACTGAAGAAAAAATAAACAGCCAAAGAAGCAGAGAAATTTTCTGTAAGATGATCTTGCGTAATGTTGTCATTATTATTTTTATTTAACCAATGAATTGAAATCTGAATTACTAACGAAAGCTACTTTTTTACTATCCGGCGACCATGAAGGTGTGTTAATTGAACCTTGCCCGCCATAAACGTAAGCAATTACTTTTGGCTTACCACCAGCCACAGGCATCATTCGCAGGTAAACACGTTTATAAAAAGGATGATCACCGGGAGGAACATCTTTCATGAATGATAAGAACACAATTGTTTTTCCATCGGGTGAAATATGGGGGAACCAGTTATTATATTCATCGTTTGTTAATTGTTCCTGATTACTTCCGTCAGGCTTCATTCTCCATAATTGCATCATACCGCTTCTAACAGAATTAAAATAAATGTATTTGCCATCAGGTGAATATTCGGAGCCATCATCTAAACCGGAAGTAGTAGTTAACCGCACTTCATTACCGCCATTGGAAGGAATTGTATAAATATCAAATTCATTATTTCGCTGGCCAGTAAAAGTTAAAAACTTTCCATCAGGAGACCAGCCATGAAGATAAGAAGGCCCTGTAGGTGTAATTAGTTTTGGCTTGCCACCAGTTATTGGAACTGTATAAACCTGGGAACCTAATTTAGGATCACTGCCGGAACTGCTAAGACCTAACATTTTTCCATCAAAAGAAATTACATGATCATTGTTATTACCTTTTACGTAATCAGTATTTATAAGTTCAGGAGTTTTTTTCTTCAGATCGAAACGATATATTAAACCTTTACTATTATAAATTAATGCTTTGCCATCTTTTGTCCAGTTAGGCGCCTGCAATGATTCAGGTGAATAATAAAGGATTTCCCTGTTTCCATTTGCCACATCCAGTATTTCAATATTACTTCCTAAATATTCTTTGTATGCAGCAAAATTTTCTTTCGCAGGTTTAATGATCCTTACATTATTGAAGGATGCATTTTCAACAACATCTTTATTATGAGCACAAACAAATAATCCAACATACACTTCTTCACCCATATTAATATCTTCAATTTCTTCAGTAACATATGTCTCACCAAACTTTGCAACAGACATAATATATTTATTGCCTTTTCTTTCAAGTTGTACAATATCCGGAGCCTTTACAGCAGAACGTTTTTCTTCTACATTACCACCCATTTTTTTCCTGTATTGAAGTGCTGCAAGCCCATCACCATGTACCTGCACACTTGCCATAACAGAACTGGTATCAAGATCGTTTCGAACCATCCAACCAAATTTCCTGTGCGGATCAGCTCCCTTACCAATGAACGAACCTCTTGCCTGTAAAATAAAATCTCCTTTAATTTTTCGATAGAGATAATGAAACTCATCATGGTTCATCCAGATATTACTTCCTGAACCTGACAATTGGTAAGTAAGATTTTTTGAATTATAATTTGAAGATCCTTTATGAAGAACCTTTCCAACATCTGTATGGCCTTCGAATATTCCACTCTGTTGAGCAAAAGCTTTGCAGAAAAGCATTGTAATTGTAAACACTAAAATAGTTAATCGCATAGTAAAAAATTTATTGTGAAGAAAACCTGTCTATCCGTTTTAAAATTTCCATACATGCACGGCTGTTGTGATAAGGGCATTTCCACAACCCAACTTTATCCTGCGCCTGCATGAAAGAATTGTTTTCTGTTACACCCCAATACCATTCACCTTTTTCCTTGTGCAAGATATAATTCTTTACAAATTCCCAGCTACTAAAAGATCTTTGCAGATAAGTTACATCTTTTGTTATTTGCCATGCGTTAAAATATCCAACCATAGCTTCTGCCTGTGGCCATGAATGTTTCTCTTTTATCAAGTGCTTTTCATCAGCATTATATTCATACCATAACCCTCCATCCTTATCAAGTCCTTCTGTTGCTGCACCTGCCAATTTTATCGAACATTCTTTTACTTTTTCAATCAACACTTCATCACCAATAATTTCTGCGGCTTCCTGTATAAGCCATGCTGCTTCTATGTCGTGGCCGTAAGATTGAATGTTACCCCGGCAATCCCATTGTTCATCAAAAAATAAATTGAGATGATTTGTTTCTGCATCAATAATGTGATCAAGAAATATATTAATGAGTTCAGATATCCTTTGTTTCAGCGTTTCATCAGGCCAAATTGTATAAAGGTTAGCAAAGCCTTCCAATACATGAAGATGTGTATTCATCGACTTCTTTTCATTTGCATCTTTAGCACTTAACCGCAGATCAGCAATTTCTTTCCAGTCTCTTGTTAATGCTTCTATGTAACCCCCATGTATTTTATCACAGCTGTATTCAACAATTTTTCTGTACAATTTTATTGCTGATTTTTTTGCTTCTTCATCACCTGAACTTTTGTAATACTCACTTAAACCATAAACCGCAAATGCCAAAGCATATATTTGTTTTTTTGTATCGAGCGGTTTACCCGTATGATCTACTGTCCAATAAACACCGCCATATTCTGTGTCAATAAAACAGTTGCTTATATATTTGTAAGCTCTTTCGGCCATTTGTAAATATTTCACCTTCTTTGTTAAATTATATGCAGAAGAAAAACTCCATAATATCCTGCTGTTAAGTACTGAACCCTTAGACGCTTTCTCATCAACAGTATTATCATTATCTACTTTGCCGAAAAAACCTCCATTCTTTAGATCGACAGTGTAAGTAACCCAATAAGAAAGAATATTTTTCAGCTCCTGCTGCATCTCATCTTTATATTTTTCTAAATCAACTTTCATATGCATGGGAGCAACCTCAATTTCGATCTTTAATTATACATGTACCTTCTGAGATGTATTTACAGTTTCACCATTTATTTTTTGATCTTGTTTTTCAGAAGAAGATAAATTTTTATCGATTATATGGTTCAAGGTCTTAACAGATTCAGAAGAACTAAAACCATCTTCAGGCGTATTAATTACATAATCAAGTAATTTATTTATGGTAGATGTAGCAACATGCATGCGTGTATCAGAAGAAGCATAATAAATAAATACAGTTCCATCTTCGTCGGCTATCCAACCATTTGAAAAGACAACATTAGAAACATCTCCAATTCGCTCCCCTCCTTCCGGTGCTAAAAAGTAACCTGCCGGTTTATGAATAACTTTAGTAACATCTTTCAGATCGGTCATGAACATATAAAGAACATATCGTAAACCAGCAGCTGTATTGCGAACTCCGTGTGCCATATGCAACCAGCCTTTTTCTGTTTTAATTGGTGCAGGCCCTAAACCATTCTTAGCTTCATAAACAGTATGATATACTTTTTTATCAATAACTATTTCCTGTTCAACGATTGCATTTTCAATAGATGAGCTTAAGCCAAACCCAATGCCACCACCCTTTCCGGCTTCAATAAAACTATCCTGAGGACGGGTATAAAAAGCATATTTACCTTGTACAAATTCAGGATGCAAAACCACGTTACGTTGTTGGGGAGAAGACGTTTTCAGATCAGGTAAACGTTCCCATGTTTTAAGATCTTTTGTTCTTGCAATACCGCACTGGGCAATTGCGGATGACTGATCGCCTTCAACAGCCGATGTATCCCGGCGTTCAGTGCAGAACAATCCATATATCCAGCCATCCTCATGTTGAATTAGACGTATATCATAAGTATTTGTGTCAGGCTCATTCGTTTCAGGTATTGTTACCGGATGATCCCAAAAAATAAAATTGTCAATACCATTATCACTTTCTGCAACAGCGAAAAAAGATTTTCTGTCAACTCCTTCAACACGGGCTACAAGAAGATATTTATCATTTAATTTTATAGCACCGGCATTTAAAACAGCATTAATTCCAAACCGTTCCATCAGGTATGGATTTGTTTCAGGGTTTAGATCATATTTCCAAAATAAAGGAACATGTTCCGCAGTGAGAACAGGATATTGATAACGGTCATAAATACCATTTCCTGATTCCAGCTTCCTGTTTTCTTTTTTTACAAGTTTTATAAGACTCTTCTGAAGTTCTTCCAACCTGTTTTTAAAATGTGTAGTCATGATTCATTTTTATTATACTTACGTAAATTATATTTTTCAGTCTTCCAGTTTATCCCACCATGTTCTTTTTAGAATAAATATTATTACTGCCAATATTGCTATTGTAATAAGCAATGGCAACTTCATCCACAGAATAATATACATAGGTAGAATTGTTAAACATAGCTGGGCGATTATTCCCAATACTACATTGAACATATCAAGCCTAAATCTTTTGTTTGGTTTAAAATCGGGTTGCTCTGCAATTACTTTTTCATGGATGGGTTTCCAAAATCCCCAGGGACGAACAGTGCTGTAAAATTTTTTTAAAATTTGTTCTTCAGTAGGCGGTGCAGTATATGTTCCTATTAAACAACCTGCCACAGAGATAAGAAATAACAATGGCCAAACATACAGTGGTAGTGTTTCTGTAAAAACAAAAGGAAAAACCAATGCTGCAACTATACCTGATGCCATACCCCAGAAAAAACCATTTGCATTAAACCTCCACCAATACCATTTAAGCATGTTGGCTGCAATATATCCGCCATATAATGCACCGACGATCCATTGCAAAATACTGTTTACATCTTTTGCAAAAAATCCGAGCGTAACACCCAATGCAACGATCACTACACCCACTATATAATTCATAGTGATAATTTTTTTGGTGGGTGCACCAGGATTTATATACTTTAAATAGATATCATTAACTATATACGCCTGTGCTGCATTTACGGTTCCCGAAAAAGTTCCCATAAATGCTCCTAATAATCCTGTAAGCACTAATCCCAAAATACCAACCGGTAAAAAAGTATTGATCGCTGCCGGTAATATTTTTTCAAAATCTGTTCCTTCCGATGTAGCCACATTCAATTGATTATAATATAGAAGTGCGAGCACTGTTAAGCCAATTACCATGGAATAGCGAATTGGTAACAACACAATTGATACAAAGCCTGTCATTTTAGAAGCTTCTTTGGGTGAGCGTGTTGATAAAACTTTTTGCATATCATAATTTGTTGCAGGCCCCGCAAGACTTGCAAATATTCCTTTGAACAACATCATCATAAAAAAGAATCCGAACAAACTAAATTTATCATCCTGTATCTTTTTATTTGCATCAGCAATTATTTTGCTCCAATCTAAATTTAATCGCCAGCCAAAGAAGGGATCTGACCATCCTGCAGGAACATTCAAAGATTTACCATGCATATGACTAACAGCAATTATCCCGATTGCCAAACAACCGATTGTCATAATGATGTATTTAATTACATCGCCTACCACAATACTATGCATGCCACCAATAATGGAATAGAACATAGCAAACAAAGTGAATATAATGCCATAAAAATGCGCTACGTATTGAGGGGCGATTGTGAATGGAATATAAGGCTGCACTATATCCCAGGGAACAAATATTTCAATGAACTTCCCTAACCCTACAAAGCCATACGCTAAAAATCCAAGGCAACCAATGAGTGCGAAGGCAACGGTAATATTGTGAGATGCCTTCACGCCTTTACCTTTCAATCCAAATCTTGTTACCAACCACTCTGCACCTGTATCTGCATTAGATCTTCTTAACCACTTGGCTAAAAACATCATATTAAAAACCTGGTTAAAAACCGGCCACAACCACGGTATCCAAATACTTTTTAATCCATAAACAAAAGCAAGTGATACCATCCACATTGTTCCGCTTATGTCAAACATATCCGATGCATCACTCAAACCAAGCATATACCATGGAAGCTTTTTACTTCCCAATAAATAACTTTCTTTATTCTGCCGCGCCTTTTTTCTATAATGCCAACCGATCATTACCATCATTACGAGGTAAGCAACAATCATTAAAATATCTATTAAATGAAGTCTCATTATGGGTTGTTACTGTTTAGTAAACTCCTGCAAAAATTTGGTTAACAACATTTGTTTTTCATAGCATCATCGTTTCGTTGCATTACTTTCATCGACAAATCTTTTGGCAACTTTTTCTTACATTTTATTTTTCTTCTTACACATATCATTTATACATATTAGGCAGATCTTTTTCAAACAATGTATAACGGTCATTATAAAATTTTATAAAATCAGGCACACTAATTTGTCCCGGAAAAGGCGCATAAAAATGTGTAGCACTTTTTACATCATTGCGCCAAACAAGAACATAAGCCAATTGCAACCCCGGAGATTTCATTACTTTCAGTAATACCTCCGTCCACCAATTCGGATTGGTAATAGACTCCAAACCCGTCTCAGTAAATGCAGCCAGCTTACCTGTTTTCAGCGCATAATCTGAAATAATTTTGAGTTTATAAATTGCACTGTCAATATTATATTTATTATAACGGCCCATATCACCATAGTTATCTACACCTACCATATCTACCCACGCATCACCCGGGTATCGTTCTAAATATTTTTCTTCACTATCAAATTTATTATCAGGTGAAAAAGCATAAATAAAATTGTGTACACCAAGGCTATCTCTTAAATAAGAAATAGTAAAGCGCCATAATGAAATAAATTCTTCCCTTGTACTATGTGCTTTGCCCCACCAAAACCAATCACCATCAAATTCGTGAAAGGGCCGGAAGATCATTGGAACTAATTTACCATCCTTACCTCTTGTATTGTTTGCCCACTCACCAATGCTTTTCAAAATTTCTTTGTATAGTTCATTCGCCTTACCACCCGGAATGATATATTTTACAGCGGGAAGAGAAACAGAATCTTTCCAATAAAATCCGCCTGGTGAAATTGGATTATTAAAATGCCAGGCAACTGTAGTAACACCACCACGTTCATATGTATCAACAACAGTTTTACGAGTATCATCTTTGGTCTTCTGTATTGATTCAGTCCGACCACCCGAGAAGCCACTAAAGTCTACACCAATAACAGCAGGATGTGAGCCCGTTACAGATTTCACATCAGAACGATCAGCATCTCCTGACCATCCATGTCCATACTGAGTAGCATGTTGGTGTCCAAACAGGATATGCTTTTTAGATAGTTGTTTTAAGTTGTAGGATAATGCTTTTGTTTCCCATGTTGCATTTTTATCAATAAGCTTTGAAGAAGAAAAGATTATTGAATTAGTATGATGTACCACTATTTTCCTGCTACAACTACTTAAAAAAACTGCAAGAGTAAATATTATTATCGTTAGTATTTTATGCATTAAAATTGCATTTTTTTATTACTGATCGCATTGAGGTTTATTCTTTAAATATTAA
Organism: Chitinophagales bacterium; assembly: GCA_043749085.1. Taxonomy (GTDB): domain Bacteria; phylum Bacteroidota; class Bacteroidia; order Chitinophagales; family Chitinophagaceae; genus Ginsengibacter. The sequence continues at coordinate 6,487 of JAYVEA010000267.1, read as the reverse complement.
TGTCTCCTATACATTTTTTCCTTAGTTACTTCTTTTTGAAATAAAGTTTTATCAAGATTATAAAACTCCCTGAAATCCCCTTCTGAAATTTGTCCTTTAAAAGGTAAATAATATTCACTGCCTCCTAAGGGTTTAGCGCCCGCATTTCGCCATGCGAAAGCATAGGAAATTTTATGCGACTGAATTCCTTTCCATAAAACATTTGTCCACCAAGTGCTATCAGGTACCTGTCCAAATCCAAATTCAGTTAGTGCAGGTATTTTATTATTTTGTTGTGCTATTTCTTCAAGATCAGTAAGCATCCTGTCAATGTCTTTTACAAATTGTTCATTGGCCGTGGTACCTTTTTGTCGTTGGTAAATATCAAATCCTAAAACATCAACCCATTCATTGCCCGGGTATTTTAAAAGATATTCTTCATTAGTTGAAAACCTGTCTGTATTGTAAGCATACAATAAATTATGTACGTTTTTAGTATCACGCAGATAAGAAACAGTAAATTGAAATAACTGTTTAAATTCAGCAGGAGTGCAATGATCTTTGCCCCACCAAAACCAGTTACCATTCAGCTCATGAAACGGACGAAAAATTATAGGAATTAATTTTCCATGTTTTCCTTTTACACTTTGCAGGAAAGCAGCTACTTTATCAAGCCAGCTTTCATATAATTCATTTTTTTCTCCTCCCGGTAAAATAGATGCCACTGTACCCGGAGCCTGATCCCATGCGGTTTTCCCTGTTAAGGGATTATTAAGATGCCAGCTTAGTGTAACAACGCCCCCAAGATCATACACATCTCTTATGTACTGCTTCATCTTATCAAAGGGAACACTATCGATGTTTACTGGATGATCTATTTCAAGCCGTCCCAATTCAAAACCGTACACTGCAGGATAGTCGCCGGTAACTTCATTTATATCACTTTTACCCGGAATGTATTTCCATCCAACTCCATAAGCCAAGTCGTCCTGGTGGCCAATCATAATTCCTTTACTAAGAGTTCTTTTTAAATTATTATACAGATGAATAGTTTGTTTGGTGGCTTTCTTATCAGAAGGTAATTCTTGTTTTGATAAAATAGACAATTGAGCATCTACACAAGGTGTAAAAAAATAAAGCACACAAATAAAGAAAATTACTCTCGACCTATTCATTTTATTTAAAAATACATGGTGTTGAAAAATGTTTCTAAAAGTTTATAAGGCAGCTGAAAATTTAATACCCTGTTTCACTTTCAATAAATATTGTAAAATGAACTCAGGGTATTTTTGTCTTTTAAAATATCAGGAAGATAACTTCAATAATTATTATATTACCTCCATCTAACTATTTTTACAAGTATAATTGTCACACAAATTTTCCCTTCTTCTTTTTGGCTAACTATTAATTTAATCCCATAGCATCGACATATATTGTAAATCCACCTGATCCACTGTATTCTTTTATCCAGATATCAGTTAATTTAGATGCAGTTGTAAGACTGGAAATGGGAATTGCATAGTCAGTCCACTTACCTTCAACCAATGTAATTGTATAAGAATCCGATGCATTAATTCCTATATTAATTCTTTTACCACCGCTACCGGGAGCGCCATAAATAGAAATTTTAAATGTGGTATATGGTGATAAATTTATATTGGCGCCTCCCAATTGTAATGGAGACCCATAACCACCTACATAATCAATTTTTACAGATTTTGTTCCGTCCCTTACAGGAGATGTATTATTTAAATCTTTCGTACCTCCCCATCCCCCACCAATCCAACCTGTACTTGTCCAGTTGCTGGTAACAGCATCATTATAAATAGGAAATGAAATAATCGGAGGCGGAACGCTGCCGGTTACTTCTAATATATCCGGAGACAAAACAGTAAGCGTTGAATTCAAAACACCCAAAGTTATTTTACCTCTTGTTATTCCCATTGGAGCTTTCACAACAATCTGAGTAGCTGTCTGACTAACAAATGTTGTAACAGCAGCTGCATTTTGAATAGTTACTGAACTAACAAGGTCAAGATTAGTTCCGGTAATTGTAAGATTTGTTCCCGGATCAATTGGATTGGGAGATATGGTTGCAACAACAGGCAACAGTACATCTAAATCCACGCTTGATTTTGTTTGTACTCCCGAAGCAGCTTCTAATGTTACCTTTCCCTTTGTTGTTCCGGCCGGAACTTTTACAACTAATTGTGTAGCGGATTGGCTAACAAAAGTTGTTACCGGAGTTGAAACACCACTAAATATTACCTTCTTCGCAAGGTCAAGATCAGTGCCTGTTATAGTAACATTCGTTTGATGTTTAACTGGGTTTGGTGAGAATGAAGCAGTAAGAGGCAATGTTACTTTTAATGTATCTTTTGTAACAACATCGCCGGTATCAGTTCCTTTGTAAGTTAAAATCAATGGTCCTGTTTGTGCATCAGCCGGCACTGTAAATACCAATTGGTTTAATGATTTACTTACAAATGTTGTTACCTCTTTGCCTTTTTCTAAAGTTACCTTAGTTACCCAGTTTAAATAATTACCTGTAATGGTAACGTTTTCACCAGGACGTGCCTGAGGTGTCATTGTTGTTTCTACAGCAGCAACTTTCAGGTTCAATTGTGTTTTTGTAATAATATCCCCCTCTGGTGTTTTTAAGGTTACATAACCTTTTTCTGTGGTTTGAGGAACAATTAGTAAAATCAGATTAGAAGATTGTTGTTTAAAATCTTTTTGATCCACAACGGCATTACTTCCGGTAAACTTTATGGACGTAACCCTGTCAAGATTTATACCGATAAAACTTAATGTATCACCGGGCTTTGCTCCTGTAGGACCAAAGCTTAATAACTCTGTTTTAGATGAACCCGTAACATCATTTTTTTTACATGATGGTAAAAAGGCAATCGACATTATCACAGCAACTACTGCAAAAATCCGGGTATAATATTTTTTAATCATTATCGTAGGTTATTTACTTTTTAATGTTTATTATTTTATTTAGAGATCTTTGGTACTACTCTAAAATTATCGAAACATAGGTCTGCATCTAAATCACCTGGTCCCTGGATCAATAACCTACACCAATACCCTGCTGGATTTACTGTAGGCTTAGCGGCATAACTTGCAAATACCTCTTCCAAAGGAATAATTACTGTTTGCCATTGACCCTTTGTATCAAATGGAGGCTTCCATAAATATGCATTATTATCTTCATTATTTAATGCCACGTTTATTCTTACAAGACTTGCATTATAAGGCTTAACAGTATTTACTTCAAACTTCAGGTTGTACTCCTCCGGTTTTAAAATAGCTGCATCAGGAATGTTTTTGCTGTGTACGGGCATAGCAGATGCAGGTCCTCCGGCTAATTCATTCCAGCTCCATGCTCCTGTAAATTTTCTATAACGAATATAATTTCCACTGATCTTTGGAGGGTCAGTTGGGCCAGGATTGGTTACCACGTAACCGGAATTCCACCATCCTTCATAAGGATCACTGTCAATAAAGTGGTTTCTGGGATCTCTGAACCAGAAATTTGATTTTGTTTCACCAAAGTTTGTTTTCACTGTTATTTGACCAGGTTGTGCACCAGATGGCACGGTAACTTGTATTTCCTTATCCTTAACAGAAACAATAGTCCCCTTTACACCCCCTGTAAAAGTTACAGTAAGTGGCTGATAAAAAAAATCACCTCTGATTGTTGCCACATCACCATCATTTACAAATTCACTAACCATGCTGCTAACAACAGGTGCGCTAATTTGTACCTGGAAATTGTATGTTAATACATTACCATTTTTAAAAACAATTTTTAATGTATTACTTACAACAGTTGGTATCTGGCTTGGAACTGATACCAATATTGTTGTATTCGTTATATACGTCGGAGTAAGCCGGGATTGCTGATCATTAAACCAAACTTCTACTGCATCTTGCAGATTATTACCTACAATAGCAATTAATCTTCCCTGGCCTGCACCTATCAGTAATGAATCGGATGATTCAGGTCGGGTGATTCTTACATAACTGATTGATGGGCTTCCCTGGGCTTCTTCTTTTTTACAGGAATTAAATACACCTGCCGCTCCAACGGCCATCAGGAGTATTAGAAAAGTTTTATTAATTGATTTCATATGAATTACAATTTCTTTATTAAAAATGTTTTTGTTTATGGATAATCTACAGGAGGTTTTTGGAGATTAGGCGCCTGGCTCAACTCCACATTTGGTATTGGCAAAAGGAAGTTTCCTTCGTTGGCACTAATTGTTCTTTCATTAAACCATGATGTTTTTATAAATGTCCATTGAGTTGGGGTGGGCATTTGATCTGGCTTGGTAAAAAATAAGCCCCTATCCTGTGAGTTCAAAATAGAAAGCGCTTTTGAAGGATTCCAATAGTGAAGACTAACCAGGTCGTACCAAGCCATTCCCTCCATTGCAAATTCTTTAAATCTTTCTGAAAAAACCATATCAAGCGTTAATGGACCACTTCCATTTGTACCCCCAACTGTATACGGTGATAAACCTGCTCTTGTATGCACTTTATTAAAATAATCAATAGACGTTTGATCCGAAGTAGAAGCACTATTACCTATAGCAGCTTCGGCATAAATGAGGTACATCTCAGCCAAACGCATCATGTAAGTATCATTAGGATAATGTTGCTGTGATGCTATTCCGGCTAAATCAATTGGAGAGCCGATCACGTATTTTTTAACGGCTAAAAAATTCTGATCAGTACCTGTAAAGGGATAAATTAATTTTGTTTTATCCGTAACTTTTGTAATTTCAGGATAGAAAAATCCAGGTAACATAAAGGTGGCATGTAAACGCTGGTCTAAAGTTCTTCCTTTTAAAGTACCATCAGGTTGTTCTGCAATACCTTCATATTGTTTTACCAACCACCATGTTGCGCCTTTATCACCCCCCCAGCCACCAAATGAAATATCGGGGCTGTAAGCAAGATATTCAGGCATGCTGTTATTTGTTCCCCATACATTGGAACCTGAAAAAACCCATTCCAGTTCAAACAAAGACTCAACATTATTATCATAAGGATATTTAAATAGCTTTTCATAGTTACTTAATAAACTTTTGCCGCTGTTATTAATTACTCTTGCAGCATAGTATTTAGCACTATCTAAAAACTCCTGCTTTCTTGTACCTCCGGATGATTCTACTCCTGCTCTTGTAAGATAAAAACGGGCTAACATTCCTTCTGCAGACCATTTTGTAAGTCTGCCTTCCTGCGAAGCAGTTGTAGGAAGATCTTCTGCAGCAGCACGCATTTCACGTGTTATAAAACGCCATACACTTGGTACAGTATTCCTGGTGATAGATGAATCAAAAAGATGCTCGAAATTATTTTCAATAACTGGAACAGGGCCCCAGTTCATCACCAAAAAACGGTAAGCCAATGCCCGCATAAATCTTGCTTCGGCAATAGCCGTTTTTTTCACCGATGGAGTCACACCGGCACCACCATACCTGTTTACATTAAATATAAAAAGATTGGATTGGGCTACTACATTAAAGAATGCACGCCAGGAAGCGCCATTCTCTCCATTGTCCCCAGTTGTATTGAACATTACATTACCCCTATCGTTCCATGCGGAAAAAGCAGTACCTCCTCTAAAGTCTCCAAGATTGTACATGGCTTTATCATTATAGTCGAACCACACCTGACTATAAAGCAGACTGGTTGCTGCCATTACCTGATCATCGGTTTTATAAAAGTTGGCATCAGTTACTGAACTTAAAGGTGGCTTTTCCAGGAAATCTTTTTTACAACCCGACAAAGCTGCAACCGTCAACAATAAACCAATTAAATAATTTATACGATTTATTTTATTCATATTAATAAGTTTAAAAATTTACATTTATTGTAGCTGTGTACATCTGGGTTAAAGGGTAACGGCCAAAATCAATGCCGATGGCCTGATTACCTGAACTGGAACCTGTTCCTACATAAGCTCCTATTTCCGGATCATAACCTTTATAATGAGTTAGTGTATAGATATTTTGAGCACCTAAAGTTGCTTTTAATCCTTTAATTACTTTAGTATATCCTAAATATTTAGAAGGCAGGTTAAAACTTAATGAAACATTCTTCAATCTTAGATACGATCCATCTTCTATAAACCTGTTTGTAATTTTTCCGTAGTTATTATCATTCGCAATTTGGTTACTGGACATTCTTGGAACATTTGTTCCGGGATTAGACAATACAGGCTTTCCATTTGCATCAGTTGTAAGTTTGGCGTAAGTTGTTGCCTGGAAAAATAAATTCCTGCTTAGGTTAATGTTATTAGGATTGCTTGCTTCGGCAGCTATATAATTATAAATATCATTACCATATGTTCCTGTAATTAGGATGCTCAGGTCAAAACCTTTATAGGACAAAGTATTAGTAAATCCACCAGTTAATTTAGGCCATGGGTTACCAATGTTGGTCATATCGTTTATATCAATCTTTCCATCACCGTTAATATCTTTATATTTTA
>JAYVEA010000266.1:0-3202 GCA_043749085.1 Chitinophagales bacterium | reverse complement strand
TTTAAAGATGAAATCGAAAGCGTTTTATTAAAAGGAGTTGATAACAGTTTTGATTTTAGCAGGATAAGCAGCTTTTTGGTAAAGGGGAAATGGCTTTCGTTTAAAGACAGTGGATACAGTAAGGAAATAAATATTTCCGCCTATACGGCCAACCAGTTACAGGTAAACGTAGATGACAGTGTAGATATTTTTTTTATACAAAGTGATGGAAGCAAAAGAGCAAGAAGATTAATGATAGCCGGTATTTTTAAAACCGGGATCGATGAATATGATCACAACTTTTGTTTGGGAGATATTAAACTGATACAACGGTTAAATGATTGGAAGCATGATGAGATCGGCGGCTATGAAATATTTTTAAAAGATTATCAACAAACCGATTCAGTAAATAATTTGCTGTATAACTCAGAAGCCTTGCCAGACAGGTGGTATAGCAAAACGATCAAAGAGATATATCCAAATATTTTTGACTGGCTCAATTTACAGGGAAGAATTAAAAGCATACTGCTTACAATAATGATGGTAGTTGCCGTGGTTAATTTAATTACCTGCTTAATTATTCTTGTGCTGGAAAGAACACGAATGACAGGAATACTAAAAGCAATTGGCGCATCCAACTGGAGCATTCAAAAAATATTTTTGTACAATACTATTATCATTGCTGCAACAGGAATTATTGCAGGTACTTTACTTGGTTTGGGAATTTGTTATCTGCAGGAAAAAACAGGTTTTATAAAACTAAATGAAGAAGCCTATTATATGGATGTTGCTCATGCTGATGTAGTGTGGTGGCAGGTTTTAGCAGTGGATGGAGCAACGCTGTTTGTATGTTTTGTCTTGCTTATCATTCCTACATTATTAGTGAGAAAAATAAACCCTGTTAGGGCAATACAGTTTAGGTAGAGAGAATTTTACTGAAAGAGATATAACAATCTTAAGATCCGGCTGCCAAAATAATTGTCAAAAAAATCCAATATCGATGATCACGTGATGGCTTATCATTAATACCAACAGGGATGCGGGCAATGGGTTATTTCACATGCACATACATATCATCGATGGAACTATTTTGGCCTCTATTATTTCGAAATAGAAAAGTAGTTGTTTATATTCATTGCAACATATAATTTTATGTATTAGATAAATAACGCCAAAACTTTTATCTATGTTTAAAACTGCTAAGGAGAAAGTTCAACACTTCATCACTTTCAAGGTATTAAATTACACGCTCATCGGCATAGGAAATTTAATGACGCCGTTTTCAAAAGTGAGTAATAAGCCGGTATTGAATAATGAAGAATTTACATGGAATAAACTGCTGGAAGATAACTGGGAGGCCATCCGCTACGAAGCCGCTGCATTATTAGAACATGATGATCACTTGCCTAACATTGAAGATATTCAGCCGCAGGAAGAAGCGCTGAACAAAGACAATAAATGGAAAACATTTTTTTTATATGGCTTCGGAATAAAATCGCAAAAGAACTGTGAGAAATGCCCTGTAACCACAAGCGTGCTGGAACAGATACCGGGTATGCTTACAGGTTTTTATTCAATATTGTATCCCGGCAAACATATACCTGCACATAAAGGAATTTTTAAGGGAATTGTAAGAACACATTTAGGATTGATAGTTCCGGAAACGGGTGAGTGCAAAATGAGAGTAGGAAATGAAACCATTAAATGGCAGAATGGTAAAGCAGTTTTTTTTGATGACACCTATACCCATGAAGTATGGAATAATACGGATGGGATAAGAATCGTTTTGCTGATAGATACTGTTCGTCCTTACAAAAAAATAGGAGCAAAAATTAATAATTCGATTATTAATGGCATTACTAATTCTGCATATGTAAAACAGGCATTTAAAAAGAATGAAGACTGGGAGAAAGCTTACTATAGTGTGTTTCCTTAAACTAAATGGCTTAAAATAATTCCACATGCTACTGCAGCATTCAATGATTCGGCTTCCCCTTGTTTTGGAATGGTGATCTGCTCAGCAGAAATATTTAATAATTTTTCTGATATACCTTTCGATTCATTTCCAATTAAAATTATTCCTTCTTTGATTTTAAATAAAGAGACATCTTTACCAGATAATGTAGCAGCATAAATTTTTATCCCTGAATTGTTCTTTATAAATTCTTCAATATCAGCATAAATAATATTTACTCTTGACAAACTTCCCATAGTTGCCTGTACTACTTTTGGATTATAACAATCCACACATCCAATGCTGCAAATAATATTTTTTATACCAAACCAATCTGCCGTACGGATGATAGTACCTAAATTCCCCGGATCCTGTATCTCATCCAGCATCATTGAAATATTATTTTTAAACTCTGCAGGCTCATCTTCTTTTTTATAAAAAACAGCTACCACATTATTAGGCGTTTGTAAATGAGATATTCTTTCTAATTCAGATTCAATTATTTCAATTTTATTTTCTGCAGAAATATTTTTCAGTAATGCATTATTTTGCTCCATCCAGCTTTGTAAACCAAAAATGGTTTTGTATGGAAATTTATCTGCCTGTAAAAATTCTGCAACAACCTTTGGCCCTTCCGCAATAAACACTCCCTGCTCATCCCTTACTTTTTTATGGGCTAAACTTTGAATATATTTGACAATTGTTTTGCTCAGCATGCACTCAATTTATGGTTCTTAAAACTCCTGATAAAAAAATTAATACGCTCTCATTTTTTTTAGTCGCAGTTGCTGTGTTTATTTTTTCAAGCTGCACTATTGTACGTAAATATCAAAAAAATAAACCTTTTGTTTATAACAATAATATTAACCTTGATATAAATGACGTTACTCCCGATGAAAAAGTAATCATCAGATCAAGACTAAATACGCAGCTTGATGACAGCTCTAAAATAAGAGTAAAGGACGTTGCCTTCATTCTTCATTACATAGACAGACCTCCGGCTTTTGATACAGTTTCTGCACGGGCATCTGCAGACAACATGCAGATCTCTATGGTAAATCTTGGCTATTATTCTGCAAAAGCGAGTTTTAAATATTTAATTGACAGCTCAAAAAAAGATCAAAAAAGAGTAACCACAACCTATGAAGTTGAAGTAGGAAAACGCACCTTGATAGATACATTTGCCTACATGCTTTCCAAACCGGAGCTACAACAACTGGCTCTAAAAACAAAAAATGAATCTCCTTTACAAAAAAATGCGCCTGTTAC
>JAYVEA010000265.1:0-3205 GCA_043749085.1 Chitinophagales bacterium | reverse complement strand
AAATCACACGGGCATAAGTGGAAAGATGTTTGGTGTATTGGGCAGGAACGGTGTGAACATCAGGGCAATTGCACAAGGTTCTTCTGAAAGAAATATTTCTGCGGTAATTGGTATGGCTGATGTAAAAAAAGCTATCAACGTTTTACATGAAGAATTTTTTGAAACCACTTATAAGCAGGTTAATCTTTTTATCAGCGGCACTGGAAATGTTGGCAGTAAATTACTGGCACAGCTTCAACAGCAACAGCAGCATCTGCAGGAGCATTTACGGTTACAGGTGCGGATAGCAGGAATTGCCAACAGTAAAAAAATGTTGTTCAATGATGATGGTATCGATCTATCTAAGTGGAAAGAATTATTAAAGGATGCAGCGGAAATGAACATGCAGGAATTTATTAAAAACATTCAAAAAAAGAATTTAAGAAATTCAGTTTTTATAGATGTTACTGCAAACGATGAAGTCGCAAAATCTTATCCGAATTTTTTAGAAAAAAGTATTTCAGTTGTTGCATGTAATAAAGTTGCATGCTCCTCCTCTTATGAATATTACAAAAAACTAAAAGATCTCTCAAGAGAATTTAATGCACTGTTTCTTTTTGAAACCAATGTTGGTGCAGGTTTACCCGTTATCGGGACGTTGAATGATCTGTTGCGAAGCGGCGATAAAGTAAACAGTATAGAAGCAGTTTTAAGTGGAACACTAAATTTTGTTTTTAATAATTATACAGGTGAAAAAAGTTTTGCAAAGGTTGTACGCCAGGCACAGGAAGAAGGATATACAGAGCCTGATCCAAGGCTCGATCTAAGCGGAAAAGACGTGATGAGAAAGATAATGATACTGGCAAGAGAAACAGGAGAAAAAATTGAAATGGAAGACATAAGCAACAATTCTTTCATGCCTGAATCATGTATGAAAGGTGATGTTGAAAATTTTTATAATGAAATGGAAAATCATGAAGAGCATTTTAAGAATTTAGTGGCCGAAGCAAAACAGGAAGGAAAAAAATTAAAGTTTGTGGCAAAGTATGAAAATGGAAAAGCTTCTGTAGGATTGCAGCATATTGATCCGCAACATGACTTTTTTCACCTGTATGGTAAAGATAATGCAGTGCTATTTTATACAAATCGCTATGTTGATCAGCCATTAGTAGTCAAGGGTGCAGGTGCAGGTGCAGAAGTAACGGCATCAGGCGTTTTCGCAGATATAATCAGGGCTGCGGCTCCTTCAAAATAATTTTATCAGAATGAAATCAGTTAAAGTTTTTGCTCCTGCTACCATTGCTAATTTGGTTTGTGGCTTTGATGTTTTGGGTTTGGCTTTGAATAATCCTTATGATGTGATGGAAGTTACGCTTAGTGAGACGCCGGGAATAAAAATTCAGCACAATGATAACTTTAATCTGCCCACAATACCTGAAGAAAATGTTGCTGGCGTTGCACTGTTGGAATTAATGCAGGAGGCAGATAACACTTTTGGCTTTGAAATAATTATTGATAAACATATTAAACCCGGCAGTGGACTTGGCTCCAGCGCTGCAAGTGCAGCAGGAGTTGTTGTAGCTGCGAATCATTTATTGGGAAATATATTTTCAAAAGAAGATTTAGTACGATTTGCAATGGCAGGAGAAAAACTGGCCTCCGGTGTTAAACACGCTGATAATATTTCTCCATGTATCTATGGAGGCATTACGCTCATCCGCAGTATTTTTCCTTTGGATATAGTTTCATTACCTTCTCCAAAAATGTATGTTACAGTTGTACATCCGCAAATAGAAGTCAAAACTTCTGATGCAAGAGAGATCCTGCGCAAAGAAGTTTTATTGAAAGATGCAATTAAACAGTGGGGCAATATTGCGGGGCTGGTAGCGGGTTTCATGCAGAATGATTATGGGTTGATCAGTCGTTCTTTAGAAGATGTGATCATAGAGCCGGTACGCAGTATGCTCATCCCTGGATTTGATGAAGTAAAGAAAAAAAGCATTGATGCAGGCGCATTGGGTGGTGGTATTGCAGGTTCGGGACCATCAATATTTATGTTGAGTAAAGAAGAAAGTACTGCTAAAAAAGTGGAAGAAATAATGAAAGATATTTATGACAATACAGGATTGAAATACCATACTTATGTAACAACAATAAATAACAAAGGAATAACGATCAGCGAAAAGTTATAATCTTGAACCATGATTTGGGGAGATTAAAAGATTAAGAAGAAAAATATCTCAATTCTGTTAATCCCATAATCTACCAAATCATGGTTCAGACAATTACCAATTATTAGAAAGACTTTAAAAAACCCAATGCTTTACTTCAGTACAAATCATACATCTCCTAAGATAGATTTTAAAGAAGCCACCATTAAAGGCCAAGCGCCTGACAAAGGATTATATTTTCCCGAGGTCATTCCGCAACTTCCAGAAAATTTTATCAGAAACATTGAGCAACTTTCAAAGGAAGAAATTGCCCTCATTGTTATTCAACCATATGTAGGTGATACTATCCCGCAAAATGAATTGGAAAAAATTGTTGCAGAAACGATCAATTTTGAATTCCCATTAGTTAAGGTTAAAGAAAATATTTTTTCTCTGGAATTATTTCACGGACCGACGCTGGCTTTTAAAGATGTTGGCGCAAGATTCATGAGCCGCTGCCTTGGTTATTTTGTAAAAGATAAAAATAAGAAAATAACTGTGCTGGTAGCCACTTCGGGAGATACAGGTGGAGCAGTTGCCAATGGATTTTATAATGTAGATGGAATTGATGTTGTTATCCTTTATCCTTCAGGGAAAGTGAGCAGTGTGCAGGAATTACAATTAACAACTTTAGGAAAAAATATCACAGCATTAGAAGTTGATGGAACATTTGATGATTGTCAACAGTTGGTGAAACATGCATTTGCTGATGAAGAATTAAATAAGAAATTATTTCTTACTTCTGCCAACTCAATTAATGTTGCCCGATGGCTGCCACAACAATTTTATTATTTTTTTGCTTACCAACAATGGGCCGATAAAGATAATCTTCCTGTAATTAGTGTGCCCAGTGGAAATTTTGGCAATATCTGCGCAGGATTATTAGCGCATGTTTCCGGGTTACCGGTGCAACATTTTGTTGCAGCCTGCAATGCCAATAATGTTGTATATAATTACTTTGAAACAGGAAAGTATATCGTCAAAAAGTCTGTCGCTACTTTATCAAATGCAATGGA
>JAYVEA010000264.1:0-10520 GCA_043749085.1 Chitinophagales bacterium | reverse complement strand
ACCCCGTGCTTTTGTTACGCAGCTTGGCGTAACATAGCTGATTTGCTGCATCTGCTCCATTACAGCTTGTGTTACCCGCTGGTTTCCATGACCAATATTTACATTCACCAACCCCGATGAAAAATCAATATATTTTTTTCCATCATAATCATACAGGTAAACGCCTTCTCCATATTTTACAGCTATCGGGTTCAATCCTTTTTGTTTGCTCCACGAGAATAAAGTATAATCCTCATTGTTCTCAATTATCTCTGCAGCCCCCGTTTTGTGTGGAATAATTTTTTCAAGAATGCTCATAGTATATTTATTTCTTTTAATTATTTTTTAAACCCTATTCTCTGTCTATTCTTCCAGGCATTTGCTCTTAATTCTTTATCAGTTTTATCATCAAGGAGGTTTTCAATTGCTTCATAAATTTTATTTAGCTGAACATCATGTTCTCCTAAATGATCTTTCAAACTTTCTATCTGTCCGATGATTTCGTTATATTGAAGTGCATTTTTCTTTAGCTCAATAAATGCTCTGACAACGGCAATACTCATCTTTATTGCACGTTCACTTTTTAAAATACTGGCGAGCATGGTTACACCATGTTCTGTAAATGCATACGGAGTAATAGTTGAGTTTCTTTTGTTTTGAGATGCGGTCGCATTTTGTGACCGCATGTTTTTGATGGATTGAGAATCAGTGTTTTGAGATGATGCGGTCACAAATTGTGACCGCATCATCAGCCATTCTTTTGTTGTTAGTCTGAACATAAAATCTTTTGGAAACCTATCTGCATTACGTTTCACTGCCTGGTTCAAAGCTTTTGTTTCAACTTCATATAATAGAGCTAAGTCAAAATCAAGCATTACTTTCTGATCACGAATGATATGAATTTTATTAACGATTCTTTCGTCAGGAATTAACTTGATAATATTTCGTTTCGCTTTTGCCATTATAGCCTCAGATGAGGTCACAATTTGTGACCTCATAGTTTATTTTGTATTTTTTTTGATGTGGTCGCAAATTTCGACCTCATAATTATATTAACTCATCCAATTTACTCCTGCTTCAGCATTCCATTTAGTGGTTGATTTCTTAAGTTTTGTCCAAAATTCAATAGAACTTTTTCCGGTAATATCTCCAACACCAAACTTGCTTTCATTCCATCCGCCAAAGCTAAAAGGCTCACGGGGAACGGGAACACCAACATTTACACCGATCATACCTGCACTTGCATTGTCAATAATATATCTTGCCGCACCACCATTTTGTGTAAACACTGAAGCTGCATTACCATAAGGATTTGCATTCTCAATTGCCAGCGCCTCATCAACAGTATTGGTACGCATAATGCTGATAACAGGGCCAAAAATTTCTTCTTTGGCAACAGACATTTCAGGCTTAACAAAATCAATTACGGTTGGGCCAACATAAGTTCCATTTTCTTTTCCTTCCACTTTTGTATTTCTTCCATCTACTAAAATCTTTGCTCCATCTCTTTCAGCTTCTGTAATATATTTTTCAATTCTTTGCTGAGATTCTTTATTAATTACTGCACCCAGGTTTTTACCCGGAATTATTTTTCTTGCTTCCTCACAAATTTTATCAATTATACTATCTACATTACCAACACCAATCATTGCAGACGCAGCCATGCAACGCTGTCCTGCACAACCGCTCATACTAGCTGCAACATTCTGTGCAGTCATACCGGGAATTGCATCAGGTAAAACCATCAAATGATTTTTTGCGCCACCCAATGCCAAACATCTTTTATAATTATTGGTTGCCATTTGATAAACGATCTTGGCAACTTTTGTTGAGCCTACAAAAGACACCGCCTGTATATCCGGATGATCGCAAATGGCCTTAACAATTTCTACATCTCCATGAACAACATTAAAAACGCCATCCGGCAAACCGGCTTCTTTTAAAAGTTCTGCTAATCTTCCAACACACAACGGAACTTTTTCTGAAGGTTTCATTATCATACAATTTCCTAATGCAATAGCATTGGGTAATGTCCAACAGGGAACCATGGCAGGAAAATTAAAAGGAACTATTGATGCAACAATGCCTAACGGTACATGTTCTGTTCTGCATTCTACACCACGGCTAACTTCTAATATTTCACCTGTAACGAGTTGTGGTAATGATGTAGCAAATTCAGTGAGCTCAATACATTTTTCAATTTCTGCAATTGATTCACCAATGGTTTTTCCATTTTCCTCTGAACATAATTCAGCTAGTTCCTGTAAATTTTTTTCCAATAAATATTTAAACGTGAAGAAAACCTGAACTCTTTCTTTGATTGGTGTTTTGCTCCAGTGAGGAAATACAGCTTTGGCAGATCTTACCGCTTCATCAAGATCAGAAGCTAATGACATTGGAACTTCAGAAAGCTTATTTCCATCTAATGGAGAGATAACATCCAGTTTGCGGGTTGAAGAACTGTTTGTGAACTCTCCCTTTATATAATTTTGAACAGGTTTATATTTCATTAAAATAATTTTCTATTTATAGATAAAAAACAACTGAAAATTTACGACTTTCTTTAATAAAGGTAAGTTATAAGTTATTGCTTTTTTCTCTTATCAAACCAATTTTGAATCAGAAGAGAAAATATCACTGACACAATAGCCACTACTATTCCTGCAGCTACATCATATGGAAAATGTTGTGCAAGATAGATACGTGAATAGCCCACTGTTAAAGCATATAACAATCCCGCTATCAGCCATAATTTATTCTCGAATACGAGGCAAAATGTCAAATAAAATACAAAAGCAGTAGCTGTATGCCCGGAAGGGAAGCTTGCTGTCAAATGCACAGTTACACCTTTAACTGTATGAATAAATTCATTTGTGATAGCAGCTGTTGGCCGTAATTCATCAGGAACTATTAAATATTTACACGCCTGCGTAAAAGCTGTTGTAATTGCAAAAGAACTTATAAGAAAGGGAAGCATTTTTTTTCCTTCCTTATAAATAAAATATACAACCAATGGTATCCATAATAGTCCATCACCAAGATTAGAAAAAAAATTAAAAAAATGATCTGCAGAAATCCCGAGATCAGTATTTAATAAAAGAAAAGAATTATTTTTTCCGTAGGAATAAGAAAATATAAATAGGATCAATGCACACAACATTGATAACAGTAATCCTATTTTAAAATTTTTATAATTAAGGCTTTGCATGTCTTTTCAAAATTATTGTTGTCGGTAATTCAAAAATATCGCGATGTTCTGCAATAACATCCATATCCAATCTTTTAAGTGAATCAATAAACTCTTTACGACTTATAATTATTGCATCCGGGGCTTGTTGTAACAGAAAATTGACAGAATCTACAGAATCATATTTTTTAATGTTGTAATTCAAATAAAAATTATACCCTGGATTATATGTTTGATAAGATATTACGCTGGATGAGTGCCTAACCATTTCGATCGTTTTAGCAACCGGATTCTGTTTGTAAATTTCCGGGTAGATGTAATGCAGCAACATGATATTCAATAAAGAAAATAAAATAACAGTTACAGAAATCAGCTTTTGCCAGTTTGCATTTCTCTTTATAACAAAATAAATAATAAAACCAATTGGTATGATTAAAAGTATCAATGCCAGCCCGCTGAGAGAACTTATTTCAGTCTCCTGTTTTATGGCAAAATATGCGGCAACCGGTAATACTGATAAAATAAGTATAAGAATATAAACCGGATATTTTTTTGAAGTAACCTTCCCATTTAATAAAGATGCGATAAAGCTTCCCAATACAACAGCTGCGAATGGATAACAAGGCATAGGATAGTTGGGAAGCTTTGTACTGGATACACTAAAGAATATAATAAAAACGATCACAATTACTCCTGAAAATCTTACAAGATCATTTTTAAAAACAGCCTTTCTCTTTTTTATCGCTTCCCCAATAAAACTCATAAAAGGCAACAAACCAATCAATACAAATAAAACAGTTATTAAAAATGATCCCCCATGTCCTTCCTGCGGATCAGAGAAGCGATTGAGATTGTGCTCAATAAAAAATCCTCGTGTCCATGCACCATTGGTTGCTTTATGCACAGCGATATACCAAGGCATGGTGATAGCTGTGAATAAAACAAAAGCAGGAATTAAATGCCATGTAAAAAATATCTTCCACTTCCTGTCACTGATGATCCATATTAATAAACATAACCCGGGTAGAGCCAATGCAACAGGGCCTTTGGCCAGTGTTGCCAATGCGAAAGCTGCCGAACTGATATAGAGTTGTGAAATGTTATTTTCTTTCAGCCATGTGAATGCACTGAATAAGCCAAGCGTTATAAAAAATATTAAATATGGATCAGGAACTGACAACCGGAATTCAAATAAAAATTGTGTACTTGTTGCCAATACAAGGCATGCACAAAATGCAGCAAATGGATTAAATAATCTTTTAGTATAATTATATGTTACAAGAATTGTAAGCAGCCCCATCACAACAGAAAAAAATCTTGCTGCAAATTCATTTACACCAAACATCTTGTAAGAAAGTATCATAAAATAATAATGCAGGGGTGGTTTATCAACTCGTAGCTCTCCATTAAAAGTGGGAACAATAAAGTTATGCGTTAAAAGCATTTCTCTTGCACATTGCGCATTTTTTGCTTCGTCTAAAATATAGATAGGCGCTGCGCCGAGGCGGATAAATAATATTGCTGCTACGGCCAAAAATAATACCCGGAAGTATGAGGCCTTATATGATTGTTGTGATAACATTTATGAAGGCAAAACTAATGGATGGGTCTTCAATTAGGAATTCTCTTTTGTAATGGGCTTTTATAAACCCATCTCAACCCAACAAAAGAAATCAAGACTGTGATAAGATAAAATAATATGCTTATGTAGATTGACTGATGCTTATCTAATAAAAACAAACTACTTCCCCACAAAAAAACAACTTCACGAGCACCCAAACCACCAATTGTAAATGGAAGAATTGCCACTATTGATGATAATAAAAAAATAAAAATATAGGCAGATTGATGCTCTGTAATTTGTATAGATGCCATAATACAATATGCACATAAAACCTGTAAAGCCTGAACGATCAACCCCAATAATAATGTACTTATAAATGCAGCAAGAAATGAAGGAAATATTTTCTTAACAAACAGATAATACACGATCAATGCCGGGAAAATTGCTGCCAGTAATGATGTTGAATAACTTTTTTGTGTGCATATTAAAGCAAAATACATCGCAGCTAAAATTGCAAGCCCAACAACACCGCTCACTCTATCTAACAATACGGCTGCAGATAAAAATTTTACCGATTGTTTTTTGTTCCTGTTCAATAAAATTACTTTATATGCATCACCGCCAATACCTCCGGGAAGAAATAAATTATAAAACATACCCAGCCAATACAATTTTAAATTAGCAACTTCAGAAAGTTGAACGCCTATACTTTTAAAATAAATATTCAACCGGAAAGAAGAAACGATCTTGGAAAGAATAAATAAAACCGCAGCTATCACCAGCCACCACTTATTACTTTGTTGAAGCAGTTGCCATGTTAATGTCCAATCTATTTTTTTACTTACATACCATAGGCATACTGCCGTAACTGCCAGTTTAATCAACAGTTTGACAATATTTGCCCCTCTCTTTGAGGAGAGGGGTTGGGGTGAGGTCTTAAACTGTTGCGGCATCATACACTTTTCTTACCTGATAAGTTTTTTTGTTGCCTGCTTCAAAATAGGTCCTTACACTTATTTCAGCAATGATGCCGATAGTGATCAATTGTATACCTCCTAATAAAAATATCAACCCGAGAATTAATAATGGTTTTCCCCAAATATCATGACCCAGAATTTTTAATACCAGTAAATAAATATTAATAACAACTCCAAAAAATAAACTTATAAAGCCCATTGTTCCGAAAAGATGCATTGGTTTTTGAATGTACCTGCGAAAAAATATCATTGTTACCAAATCACTCAAAACCCTGAAAGTTCTTCCCAATCCATATTTAGATTTACCAAATTTTCTTGCATGATGTTTTACATCCACCTGTGTAATTCTTGCCCCCTGCATTGCGGCCAATACGGGAATAAAACGGTGAAGCTCACCATATAATCCCAGTTCTTCTGCAATTTCTCTTTTAAATATTTTTAATGTGCAACCATAATCTTTTATGTACACTTTTGTCCAGCGTCTTATAAAATAATTGGCTATTTTGCTGGGAATCTTTCTAAGAAACATTCCATCTTTCCTGTTCTTCCTGTTACCGGCAACAACATCCCAATCTTCTTTTTTCAACAGTTCAACCATATAAGGAATGTCAGCAGGATCATTTTGAAGGTCGCCATCCAGCAAAGCAATATATTTTCCCGTTGTGTGGTCTATACCAGCCATCATTGCCGTACTTTGACCATAATTTTTTCTTAGCTCTACTAAAATAATCCTTTCATCAATTATTTCTTTTATTCTTTTTTTTGTAGCATCAGTAGATCCATCATCAACAAAGATCACTTCGTAATCTATACCTGCCAAGGCATTTCTAATCTCATTAACAAGGGGATGAATATTATCTTCTTCATTAATAACAGTAATTACCAGTGAAAGTTCTCTCATTCTTTAAATTTGAATTCAAAGGTAGGGTTTCAATTAACTTAAATTCAATCATGTGGCATACGGTTTGCCCCTTACCCAAAATAATTCATCATATCTTTAATTATGTTTAACGGTAAACTGCTGATTCTTACATTGGTGCTTTTAAAATTCCATAATTTTTCCGGCTGTGGCCCTGAGAAAAAAGTTTCCGAATCCCCACCTCTATATGATTTGAACAATCCTGTAAAGATTACATTGCCTTCAGCGCTTGATGAAATATCAGGTATTAGTTTTTATCCCAAAGACAGCAGTGTATTTGCAGAGATTGATGAGGATGGTTTGCTCTTTAAGGTTTCATTAAATGGAAATAATGCCATTAAGCAATGGAGATATGATAAGAAGCATGACTTTGAGGACATAGTTATGCATGACAGCACATTTTATATTTTAGAAAGCAATGGTGATATTGAAACCCTGAAATTTGTTGGCGATTCAATTATAAAAACAAAAAGTAAATATCCTGATGCTGATAAAAAAACAAATGAATTTGAAACTTTATATTATGATAATTCTTTAGGCTTAGTGATGCTATGCAAAAACTGCGAAGATGATAAAAAGAAAGTTGTTACTGCATTTAAATGTAATCCTGATTCATCGGTTTATGATGTAGCATTTCAAATTGATGTAAAACCAATTGAAGAAAAAGCAAAGGAAGAAAATTTTCATTTTAAGCCATCTGCCGCAGCCATCAATCCAATAACTAACGAGCTTTATATTCTTGCGTCTGTAAATAAATTATTGGTAGTTGCAGATAGAAATGGGAAAGTGAAAGATGTTTATGAGCTTGATCCGGCTACCTTTAATCAACCTGAAGGGATTAACTTTACACCCTGGGGCGATCTTCTCATCTCAAATGAAAAAGGAGAAAAAGATGCTGCTACCATTTTAATTTTTAAACCTAAAAAGA
This sequence comes from Chitinophagales bacterium, assembly GCA_043749085.1. Taxonomy (GTDB): domain Bacteria; phylum Bacteroidota; class Bacteroidia; order Chitinophagales; family Chitinophagaceae; genus Ginsengibacter. The sequence continues at coordinate 2,966 of JAYVEA010000264.1, read as the reverse complement.
AAGGTTGATGAAAAGGATTTTAGTGCTGGTAACTTTTTGCACATTACTGTTTCAATTTCAAACCCATTCACAAACCCCCGATAGTTTACAGCACCGGATAATTTTAATTGGTGATGGCGGTGAATTGGCAAGTGGCCGTCAGCCTGTTATTTGGGGAATAAGGAATACAATTCCCTTTGATAAAAAAACAACCATAATTTTTCTTGGTGATAATCTTTATCAATATGGATTACCTGATGAATCAGTTGTTGGCTATAATGAAAGAAAAGCTCCACTTGATTCGCAAATAATTATTGCCAATGGCACGGCAGCCAAAGTATATTTTATTCCCGGAAATCATGATTGGAATAATGGTGATCCCGGTGGATGGGAAGGCATACAAAGAGAACAGGCATATATAGATAATTTTGGAAGTAAAAATGTTGAGTTCTATCCTAAAGATGGATGCCCCGGCCCTGTTGAAATACCCATTACACCTGATATTACATTAATTGTTGTAGACAGTGAGTGGTGGGTATTCCCGTATGATAAGCCGGGCATTGAATCTGATTGCCCCTATAAAACAAAAGCCGAAGTATTAACCCAACTGGATGATCTGCTTTCAAGAAATTCAAAAAAGCTTGTGATCTTTGCATTGCATCATACATTCAGAAGTTATGGCATTCATGGGGGGAATTTTACTATCAAGCAGCACATATTTCCATTCACTGATGTCTTTCCTAAATTGTATATTCCATTGCCAATAATTGGCTCTATTTACCCTATTACAAGAGGCATTTTTGGAACCACTGAAGACATGTCTCATCCCTTATACCAGGGCATGATAACAGATATAGAAAAGATTATTAAAGGACATCAAAATGTTATTTATGTTGCCGGACATGAGCACACTTTGCAATTAATTAAAGACAGTGGATATTATTATATTGTAAGTGGAGCAGCAAGTAAATCCACACGGGTAACAAAAGGAAAGAAGTCTTTATTCGCATCAGATAAAAAAGGATTTGCTATACTTGATGTATCAAAAAATAAAAACGTTAGCACTACTTTTTATTCAGTTGATTCAGAAAAAGTAAAACAGGAATTTACTATAAACCTCTTAAACTTTTCCTCATTGCCTGCTCCGGAAAATCCAAAAGATACGGCCCGGGAAGCAGACATTATTTTTAAAGACAGCGCTGTAATTTCTGCAAGTGATAAATACAAAAAGGCAGGTGGTTTTAAACAGGTTTTTGCAGGCAAAAATTATCGCAAAGAATGGAGCACACCGATAACTCTAAAAATATTTAATATAAGAAAAGAAAAAGGAGGATTACAGATCGTAAGCCTGGGAGGCGGTAAGCAAACGAAATCGTTACGTCTTAAAGACAAAAATAATAAAGAATGGACACTGCGATCGATCGACAAAGATCCTGAAAAAGCTATCCCCGAAAACCTTAGACATACATTGGCGCAGGATGTTGTTCAGGACCTTATTTCGGCAAGTCATCCTTATGCACCCTATATTGTACCTGGGCTTTCACAGGCTACAGGTGTTCTGTCAACGCATCCTGAATTCTTTTTTGTTCCCGATGATCCGCGGTTTGGAATTTATCAGCCAATGTTTAAAAATACTGTTTGCCTGTTGGAGGAAAGAGATCCCACTGCCGATGCTGCTGATACAAAAACTACCGCAAAAATTATTAATAAATTAATAGATGACCACGATAACCATGTGGATGAAAATGCGTATTTAAAAGCACGTTTATTGGATAATGTTATTGGAGACTGGGACAGGCATTTTGACCAATGGAAATGGGGCACAAGTGATACCGGCAAAGGAAAATTATATTATCCTGTGCCAAGAGACAGAGACCAGGCTTTATATAATTCTGATGGCTTATTAATAAATTACCTGGCCAAAAACCAATACAAATATTTACAGGGATTTAAAAAGGATTTCAGGGATATAAGATGGTTAAATTATGAGGCCCGTGATATTGACAGGATATTTATGACCCGCTTAAATTATACCGACTGGAAAAATACCATCACTAAATTTCAGCAGGATCTAAGCGATCAGGCAATTGATTCATCAGTAAAAAAATTGCCACCGGAAATTTATGCGATTGATGCACAAACGATAACTGCAAAATTAAAAAGTAGGAGAGATATCCTGATGACACAGGGAATTAAATTGTATAAATTTTTATCCAAGAAGGTAAGTATTGTAGGCAGTAACAACCAGGAATATTTTAAAGTGCAAAACAATGGAGATAGCCTGCAGGTAATTGTTTACAGAAAAAAGAATAAGGCAGATTCCGCAGGTATAATTTACAATCGTTCATTCGACCATTATTTTACCAGGGAAATTCGTTTGTACGGCTTAAACGGGAACGACAAATTCGAGATTGCAGAAGGCACAAACTCAAAAATAAAAGTGAGAATGATCGGTGGTAAAGGCAATGATACTTTTAATATTAAAGGTAATGTCCGCAATTATGTGTACGATCTTAAAAACACTGATTCTACTTCAGAAAAAAATGGTGTAATAAATTCCAGCAGAACAAAAACAAATTTTTCTATAAACCCTTTGGTTAATGAATACAAGCCCTACGGATTCAATTATAATATTTACCGTTTGCCTCAACTTAATATTGCCTATAACCAGGAAGATAAGCTGCTGATGGGTTTCGCAGCTTCTGCAAAAACCTTTGGCTTAAGAAAAGATCCTTATTCAACCTATCAAAAGCTCTCTACATTATATGCGCCATCACACGGCGCCTACCAGTTAAAATACCAGGGAATTTTTACTTCCGCATTTTTAAACAAGGATATTGTTTTTAATGCTGAAATGGTAAACCCGACACTCAATAATTTTTTTGGATTGGGAAATAAAACTGTGTATGATAAAAGCAGGCCGATTGAATATTACAGGGTAAGATACAAATATTTTCAAACAGAACTATTATTGAGAAAAGGTTTTA